>NZ_CP050296.1:2584713-2887070 GCF_014189455.1 Mesorhizobium huakuii | reverse complement strand
CGATGGCGCCGACATTGAGCGCTTCGACCAATGGCGGCCCGGCGGTGAACTCGACCCACTTCACGGTGACGCCCTTGTCGCTCAGCGCCTTCTCGATCACCTGCTGCTGCCGGGCGATCACCGGCAGGCCGGTTTTCTGGTAGCCGATGTTGAGTTGCTTCAACTCCTGGGCTGCGGCGCCGAACGACAGGGCCACTGTCGCGGCGACAAGGGCAATGCCGAAAACGCGTCTCGTCAGATTGAACATGGGTCCCTCTCCTTCGCTGCGGATCGGCGCCGGGAAATGTCCTCGCCGGTTGGATGAGGGACAAGGCTAGGTAGTTCTATAAATTTAGTAGAGGAACTATTTTGCGAGTTAGGGCGAAAGGATGGAATTGATTTCTCCCTTTGGCGGGACAGCGCCCCCCTCTGCCCTACCGGGCATCTCCCCCACTTGGGGAGATCGGCTGTTACCGCGGCTTTCGCCAACTGCCAACGTTGTAGAAGAGAGCGCGGCGCTGACGCTGCCAATCTCCCCCTCGTGGGGGAGATGTCCGGCAGGACAGAGGGGGGCGCGACGGAGCGCGACGTTCGTCATTGTCGCTGTCTTGGTGTGCCCCTCACTGCGACCAATACTGCCAGGCCCAGTAAAAACTCTCGTCGCGTGGCGGCAGGCGGTCGCGCTCGGCGTCCCAGCGCACCGGTGCCGGCGATTTGCGCTCGGCGTCGTCGAGCGGTTTCCTGGTTTCCCGCGTCAGGCGCAGCCGGGTCGCGAAGAAAGCGAACAATGCCGGGGCTGGATGGGCCATGGATGTCGAGCCTCCTGGGTTGATCATTCGCGTCCCGCCCACGGGACGAGCGCGCGCTCGATCCGGCGGATGGTGAATTCGAGCACGAAGGCGATGGCCGCGATCACCAGAATGCCCATGATCACCACGTCGGTGACCAGGAACTGCGCCGCCGACTGGATCATGAAGCCAAGGCCGCGCGTCGCTGCCACCAGTTCGGCCGCGACCAATGTCGACCAGCCGGCGCCGAGCGCGATGCGCAGGCCGGTCAGGATCGACGGCAGCGCGCTGGGCAGGATGACGTGGCGGACCACTTGGCGCTTGGTCGCGCCAAGCGAGCGCGCGGCGTTGATGCGCTCCTGCGAGACGCCGCGAACGCCCGAAGCGGTCGACAGCGCCACCGGCGCCAGCATGGCAATAGTGATCACCAGGATTTTCGACGGCTCGCCGATGCCGAACCAGATGATGACCAGCGGCAGGTAGGCGAGCGGCGGGATCGGCCGCAGGAATTCCAGCAGCGGATCGAAGATGCCGCGGCCGACGGTGCTGATGCCGATGGCGAGACCCACCGGCACGCCAATGAGCAGGGCGGCGACGAGTGCTGCAAACACGCGACCCAGGCTGGCGACAGTGTGCTGCAGAAGCGTCGCGTCGACAAAGCCGTCTCTGACAACGACGATGAATTTGTTCCACACCGCGACGGGTGAGGGCAGGAACACCGGCGACACCAGTTGCAGGCGGGCCGACAGCGCCCATGCCGCCAGCACCACCAGTATGGTGACCGCGCTGATCATGCGCGCCGAAACGCCCCGGCGTTTCGGGCTCGGCCGCGACCACGGCACCGACAGGCCGTCGGTCTCTTCGGTGCTGGAGCCTGGCCGCTCGGTGTAGGAGGAAATGGTCATGCCGCCTCTCCCTCGAAGATGGCGTCGGTCAGTTCGCCGCGCGCGGCCGCAAAGGCCGGGTCGGCCTTGATGGCGCGGATGGCCTCGCCCGAGGCATAGCGCCTGGAGAAGCCCGGTTCGAAGGTGCGCACCACGCGGCCCGGGCTCGGAGCCAGCACGACGATGCGGGTGGCGAGCACCAGCGCCTCCTCGATACCGTGCGTGACCATCAGCACGCCGGCATGGCTTGCCGTCCAGAGGTCGAGCAATGTCGTCTGCATGCGCTCGCGCGTCAGCCCATCGAGCGCGCCGAGCGGCTCGTCAAGCAGCAGGAATTGTGGTTCCGCGGCGAGCGCGCGGGCAAGGCCGACCCGCTGGCGCATGCCGCCGGAAAGCTCCCAGATGCGCTTGTCGCCGGCGTCGGTGAGCTTCACCAAGTCCAGCAATTCGTCGGCGCGTCGCGCCCGCTCGGCCGGGCTGACACCGCGTAGGCGCAGCGCAAAGGCGACATTTTCGCGCGCGGTCAGCCAGGGAAACAGCGCATCGTTCTGGAACACCACGGCGCGATCCGAGCCGGGTGCCGTGATCGGCTGGCCGTTGATCGTGGCACTGCCCCGTGCCGGCGTAACCAGCCCGGCGGCGACGTTGAGCAGCGAGGTCTTGCCGCAGCCGGAACGGCCGACAAGCACGACGAAATCATCCCCGGCAACGTCGATCGAAACCCGCTCGACGGCGGGTGCCGGCTGACCGTCATAATGGATCGAGATCTTGTCGAGCACGAGATGCGGCATGAGCCCTCGCAGGAGGTCTGTTGAAATCCGACTGCCCCGGAACGGCTCCTCGTCAGCGGTTCCGGGGCAGGCAGCACGCGGCGTCGGGGAAGGAGCGCGCGAGCCATTTGAGCGCCGCCGCACGCCCGTCAGGACATGCAGGGACGCTTCAGCACTTGGGTTCAGTTGGAAGCCAGCGCCTCGGTGACGTATTTCGATGTCACATATTTCGAATAGTCCGGGAGCACGGCGTCGACCTTGCCCTGCTCCTTGAGGAAGGCGGAGGCCGCCGCGACCGCCTTGACCGTGCCGCCGCCGAGGAATTTGTCGGAAGCCTGCTCTTCGAGCGTCGGGAAGACATAGCCCTTCAGCAGCTCCGGCACCTCTTCCAGCTTGGCGCCGGTGAGCTTGGCGATCTTGCCGGCCTCAGGCGACGACACCGACCAGGCGTCGGGCTTGGCGAGGTACTCGGCATAGGCGGCGCCCGTCACCTTGACGAAGTCGCGCACCGCTTCCGGATTCTTCTCGGCAAAGTCGGTGCGCACGATCCAGGCGTCGAAGGTCGGCGCGCCCCAGGCGGCGACCTGCGAGGAATCCAGCACCACCTTGCCTGATGTCTTGATCTGGCCCAGCGCCGGATCCCAGACGTAAGCCGCGTCGATGTCGCCGCGTGCGAAGGCGGCGGCGATTTCCGGCGGCCGCAGATTGAGGATCTGCACCGACTTCGGATCGACATTCTCATGCTTCAGCGCGGCAAGCAGGCTGTAATGCGTGGTCGAGACGAAGGGCACGGCGACCTTCTTGCCGGCGAGGTCGGCGACCTTCTCGATGCCGGCGCCGTTGCGGGCGACCAGCGCTTCGGACGGGCCGATCAGGCCGACGACGAAGATGGTCTGGATCGGCAGCTCGCGGCTCGCCGCCGCCGCCAGCGGGCTCGAACCGACATAGCCGATATCGACCGAGCCGGAGGCGACCGCAGCGATGACATCGGCGCCGGAATCGAATTTGCGCCAGTCGATGCTGGCCTTGGTCGCCTTTTCATAGACGCCGTCATCCCTGCGGCACTTTGGAAGGCTCGACCACGGTCTGGTAGCCGATGGTGATCTTCAAATCGTCGGCCAAGGCCGGGCTGAGGAAGGCAGCACCAGCAAGCGCGGCCGACGACAGAAGGAGAATGCGTCGCGAAATGGTGGACATCAAGGGCTCCATGAAAACAGAGAAAACCGGATTGCCCTATGATAGTCCGCTAATTCTATCGTTCTTGTAGAGTTAAATCCTTCCAACGAAGGTGGGTTTGTTGGAAAAAAGCTGTCGATGACTTGCCGCCAAGGCGGATGGGGCGGCTGTGGCGCGCAGCGAGCCCATCATGCGATGCCGCCCGGCATCCTCGCGTCGACCGCATTCCTCTTCAACTGTCTCACCAGCCGTAGCGGCCTTCTGATGACGGCGGGCTTATCAGCGAGCCGCCCGGAGACGCCCTCAGGAAGGCGATCCGAAGTGAAAAGCTGCCTGGCAATTCATTGGTCAGGGTCGTTTCGGCAAACCGGGCGTCATCGCCCCAGGAGATAACGACGATCGCCATGTACTTGTTCCCGCGATGTAAATCTGGAAATTGCGCTGCCCTGCGCAAGATGCCGGCCAGATATGGACGGTACTTTTTCGGCTCAACTTCCGAGAATTGTCCACAAGAGAAAACAATCTTGGGGACAAGCGCGCGGGCGGATTGTTCTCCCCCCTCATCCAAATACCTTATCACCTAAAATCGGGGACAATCTTATGTGGCGCTCACGCATGTTCGTTGGCGTAATGATTGCTGTTGTCTTACAAGGCTGCAGCAACGCGGATCGCCAGTACTTCGACTCCGGAATAGGGACGGAGCTGGGCTATTCGACCCTGCCAAAGCAGACTACCTCGCAGAATGACTACGTCCGATACATCTGCCAGCAGGCCGGAAGCGTCAATTGCGCCGTGGACTGGAATACTTTCGTCCAGGCAGGCATGAACGATATTGACGAGCGTTGCGACGGGTATCTCGCCTGGCTCGACGCAAGACGGCGGTCCAATGGCGCGGTTCTGGATCAAATCAGCGACACGCAGACGGCGACGGAAGCCGTCCTGATCGCCACGAAGGCCGGTTCGCTGGCCATAAGCCTAGTCGGGACCGCGCTCGGCTTTGCCCGGGAAACCTTCAACAATGTAAATTCGAGGCTGCTGATGGAGGTCAACCACTCCACGGTGCAGTCCATCGTCTTGAGCAACCAGACCCGTTTCCGGGACGACCTGCGTACAAAATCCATCGGAACCAGACCTCAGGCAGTGTACGCGCTGCGGCAATATTTGCGCATCTGCATGCCGTTCACGATCGAGACCGAGATCAACAACACCCTGACCACCTATGCCCAGGGAGGCACAGACGCGCTCGATAACACGTCGCCCCTGGTGGACACCGCCGTCATCGGCGCTCCCATGGCGCCCGCCGGGAAGGTCGAGCCCCGTCCGACCAAAGTCCCACCAACGGGTCCTCAATACGCGATCATTCTCGCCAATCCCAAGACCGCCTTCAGCGAGCCTTATATCAAAGGTGTACTCGGCAAGCTTTGCGCTCCCAGCGCCGAGCAGGCAAAGCCGACAGCGAAGACTGCCGCACGGATCATTGCATACCAGCAATGGCTAAAGGCTCGTTCAGATGCGTCAACGAAACTGACTGGAAAACTCACCGATGGCGAAATGACGATCGCAAATGGGTATGTCTCCTGTAATCCGAACAAGCAGACGAAGTTTGCTAACTTCTATGAAAAGGAGACCTACCCCGAGGGGGTAACCGACGTGATAGTCCTGATCAATCGCGCGCTGCCGGAGGGAAGCAGGTTGCCAGCAGGAGCTGACCAACAAGCCGTGCGTGCCAAGATCCCGCAGGCAAGAAAGGCGGTCGAGAAAAATCTCACCCTGACCGACCCGCAACTGTCCGACCAACTGACAACAGACTTCATTCTGGCACTTTCGAAACTGCCGCCGCTGCCAGGGGAGGAATAGCGACATGGCTTACAAGCTGCAGCGACTGACTTCCATAAGAGCGACTCCATCCAAGACCGCGGATCCCTTCGACGTGCTTGGCACGGGGGTTGTGATGTTCGGCACTGGCAAGACCGCCAGCGATGAAGACGGAAAGCCATGGATCAACATCCTCATCCCACCGGGTGTGCTCGATGGCTGGATACCGCTTGGCAATGCAAGTGAGGTTGCCGATCCTGTTCTGCCACCGATGGACCCGGAGAGCTTTGTTCGCCAGTGCACGCTGGTCGACCGCAGCATGAACAGCGACCCAGCGATCGCACCGTGGTTCGTCACCGCTGATTTCATCATTGCAAGGGCTCTGTTCGAAACCGGGATGACAGTGACCCACTTCGACGCTCCGCGCGTGACGGGACCTTTCGGTCTGCTGCAGACGGAATGGGATGATTTCCGCGCCAGCGGACTCGTAGCCGCCGCCGACTTTCAACCTCACGACTTCATTTACCCCATGCCGCAAGTTTATGCGGCAGCCTGCCGGATGCATACAGACGGAAAAGCTTTCAGCACTTTTATGTCCCCGCCCCCCTCAAGCCGGCGCCAAACCGGCATTTGTGCCTAGTTACCTGGATCTGTTTCACTGCTACCTGGCCGACCCGAAGACGGCCGCGGATATTCGTCGCAGTGAATCGGACCAGAGCGCGCTGGTTTCGGCCGTCATCGGTGACCACCTGGCGGCGATCAAGGCGCGCCCGCAATTCAGCACCGTGAAAGACACGATGACGGTTCCGCAGTTCGTCGCCGCCACTCAATCGGTCCTGGCTGATCTGCTCAACACCGCATTCGACAAGATCCGCACCTTGGCGGGTGACGAGCTGCCGAGGGAACCTGCGGAAGCGGCCCCCTGGCTGGATGTCGCCAAAGCGGAAATGAAGGCGGGCGTGACCGAGGCCAGCCAACCCGATCGCATCAAGAGCTACTTCGCTGCGACGGACTTTGGGCCGGTCGGCGACCCCATTCCGGCCTGGTGCGGTGCGTTTGTAGCTTTCTGCGTCAAGCAGGCAGGCTTGACGCCGCCCAAGGGAGCGGCCGCGGCCGACAGTTGGAAGAATTGGGGAACGACAAGCATTCCTTTGGGCAGCCACGAGATACCTGCCGGCGCGGTGGTGGTTCTGACGGCCTCCGCTGGTACAGACGCCATAGGCCACGTTGGCTTCTTTACCCGGTTTTCCGACGCCGGCGACCAAGTGATGGTGCTTGCTGGAAACCAGACGAATGGCGTCAATGAAGCCCCATACGCGGTGCCCCGGATAGCCGCCATACGAACCGTGGAAACGCTGATACCCATCGGCGCCGCCAATCGCTACGACATGACTGCGGCGGGTGTTAAGAAAGACCTTCAGAAATATGGCGACCTGATCGTAGACCGCTTTCAGCGAGCCGGGTTCACCAAGGATCAGCAACTCATAGCGGTTCTGGCGAACGCGATTGGGGAGTCTGGCCTGGATCCGAACGCCAAGTCACCCGCGCCGGAAGAAAGCTATGGCCTCTTCCAGTGTAATAGAAAGGCCGGCCTAGGAATAGGATATACGATAGACCAACTTAAGGACCCCGAAACGAACATTGCGATCATCATTCGGGAAGCTCGGAAGTTTAGCGCGTTTACCGCCGCTTCGTCTATAGAGGCTGCCGTCGGTGCCTTTGTGACATTTATCGAGCGACCCAAGAATACCTCAGGGGCCATCAAGGCACGCATGGCTATCGCAAATAAACTTCTCTGAGAAACCTCGAAACTCACTGCAGGCTTGATATGGCGGGCTCCACCAGCCATATCATCCGTGGGCAGAGATTTGGTCACGGCAGTGCAAAAAATTGCCTCTGCCTCCCACGATCTCCGTGACGTCGCTTCGCTCCCGCCCACCCTGGGAACGAAGCCGGCGAGCAGCCGACGTTGCGCCGTTTGCTTTCTACTGCGAACGAGAATTCCACCTCGGCCTGCCCTGGGGCAAACCCATGCCTCAAACAGCTACGGAATTGACAAGCCGTTCCGCGTGTTCGAGCGTAAGTATAGTATCCTTATCGACATGAGGGAATTGGAGGCGACGATGAGCGGGCACCCCACCACCATGATCGCTCACGGCATGCACCGGCTCCCGGCACCGGGTGAGTCGGCGCGCTACACGGACCTCCTGCGGGAAACCATTTGTCGCCTTCTTGTCGTCGGAGCGCATTTCTGTGCTCTTAATGGCACAAAGGCCGGTTAAAATGGCTACAGCGGCTTGAAAACGAAGCAAATTCAACGTTTCTCGGCTTGTATATCATGTCACTAGAATTTATGTGTCATGGATGCTTGGGCGCGGCGGGGAGGCTCGCCAGGCGTTTCGCAACGGATGGCCTCGTGCCATCGCATGACAGAGAAACGTTCGGTCTATGCTCACCAAAAAGGCAAGTACGGCCTCAAGGCGCTGGTTCACCTCGCGCACATGCCGGCCGGGCAGCTCGCTTTCGTCAATGACATCGCGACCGGCAACAACATTCCGAAGAAATTTCTCGACGCCATACTGGGCGAATTGCGCAATGCCGGTTTCGTCCAGAGCCGCAAGGGCAAGGATGGCGGCTACCGCCTGGCGCGGCCGGCCGACGAGATCAAGGTCGGCCATGTCGTGCGCGTCCTCGACGGGCCGCTGGCGCCAATTCCCTGCGCCAGCCGCACACAATATCAGCGCTGTGAAGACTGCAACGAGGCGACATGCCAAGTCCGACATCTGATGCTCGAGGTCCGGCAGGCGATCGCCGAGGTGCTCGACCAGCGCAGCCTCGCCGAGATGCGCGACATTGTCATCGACGACCTGCCGGTCACGGTGAAGGTCCAGGCCTGACGCATCGCATTATGCGGGGGCGCGCATGAGCGGGCGCGCCAATTCGATCATCCCCAGCTCCATCATCATTGTCGGCGGCGGCGCCAGCGGCGTCGTGATGGCCGCGCATCTCCTGAAGTCGCCCAATCCGGATCTGCGCGTCACGCTGATCGAAAAGCGCCCGCATTTCGGCCAGGGCATCGCCTATTCGACGCTGTTGTCGGCGCATGTGCTGAATGTCAGTGCCGCCGGCATGAGCGCCTATGCCGACGATCCCGGCAATTTCTGGCGCTGGCTGCAGGGGCATGGCCTGGTAGACCAGGAGCAGACGCCGCAGACACCTTTCTACGCGCCGCGCAGCCTCTATGCCCGCTATCTCGGCGAGTTGCTCGACGAACTCGAAGCGCGCGAACAGCCGAGCGGACGGCTGCGGCTGATCCATGAGGAGAGCCTGTCGATCACGCCGACCGCCTCCGGCGTCGAGGTCGCGCTCGCCAACGGCACCAGCGTCGTCGCCCACCTGGCCATATTGGCCACCGGCCATGACGAGCAGCCGGCGCAAGGCCATGCAGTCCGCATGGGCTCGGACGCCGACACCGCTCTCGATCCGGACAGCCCCGTGCTGGTGCTGGGCACCGGGCTCAGCATGGTCGACGCGTTCCTGGCGTTGGAACAGCGCGGCCACACCGGCAAGATCGTCGCCGTGTCGCGACGCGGCCTGCTGCCGTCGCCGCACCGCAAGGGCAATCCGATCAAGCTTGATGTCGCCGACATTCCGCTTGGCACCCAGCTTTCCTATTTCGTCGGCTGGTTCCGCGACCTGATCCGCGAGAACCAGAAGGCCGGCATCGACTGGCGCGACGTGGTCGATGGTCTCAGGCCGTTCAACCAGAAGATCTGGCAGAACTGGCCGGCCTCCGCCAAGCGCCGCTTCGTCGAGCACACCAAGGCCTGGTGGGACATCCACCGTCATCGGATGGCGCCGGAAGTCTACGCCAAGGTGACCGAGGCCGTGCAATCCGGCCGCATCCGGCTTGTCGCCGGCCGCGTCCTCGGCATCGCACCGGGCGAGACTTTCAGCGTCGACGTCCAGTCGCGCCACAGCCAGCTTGTCGAGACTTTCGACGTCGCCCGTATCTACGATTGCTCGGGCATCGTGCGCGACATTTCGACCTCGTCAAACAGTGTGGTGCGCTCGCTGGTCGACCGCGGGCTGGGCCGGCCGGACCCGATGCGCATTGGCCTCGACGTCTCGGCCAATTGCGAGATCATCGCCGGCGACGGTACGGTCTCGCGCAAAATCCTCGCCGTCGGCCCGCTGACTCGCGGCACCTTCTTCGAGATCGACGCCATCCCCGACATCCGCGTCCAGTGCGCTAGGCTGAGCAAGCAATTGCTGGGGTAGAGCAATTCCAGGAAAAGTGTGAAGCGGTTTTCCGTCCGGAATTGCGTCAATTCAAAGAGAGAGCGTTCAGCCGCCCAGCGCCTCGCACACCAGGCGCGCGGTCTCGGCGCCGGAGAAATTCTGCTGGCCGGTGATCAGATTGCCGTCGCGTATGGCAAAGCCGCGCCACAGCCCGGCCTGGACATAGTTGGCGCCGATGGCCTTCAACTCGTCCTCGATGCGCCAGGGCATCAGATGCTTGCCGCGCTCAAGCGCGCCCATCTGCCAGGTCGCGTTGTCGGCGAAATCCTCCTCGGCATTGGCGAAGCCGGTCACGGTCTTGCCGGCGGCAAGCAGCGAGCCGTCCGCGCGCCTGGCGTAACGCAGGATGGCGGTGCCGTGGCAGAGCGCAGCGGCCACCTTGCCGGCTTCATGGAAGGCGACGAAGGTTCGCTGCAATGTTTCCGCGCGATCGTAGCTGAACATCGGCGCCTGGCCGCCGGCGACGACGATGGCGTCAAAGCTGTCGACATCGATCTCCGCCACCGGCCGCGTGGTTTCGACCAGAGATGCCAGTTTCGGGCTCGACAGGAAGCCGAGCGAGATCAGATCGGTCTCGGAGTAACCCGAGGGATCGCGCGGGTCGCTCAGCGCGTCGGCCTCGCATTTACCGCCGTCGGGCGAGAAGATGTCCACGGCATAACCGCGCTCGGTGAAGGCAAACCACGGATGCGTCAGCTCGCTCCACCAGAAGCCGACCGGCCAGCCGGTCGTGGTCGAGATGGCTGGATTGGCGATGACGATCGCGACACGTTTCGGCCTCAGCGCATTAACCGGATTGGCATCCCTGACGCTCATCTTGGCTCTCCCTATGAAACTGTCGCCGACAAAGCCGGGCCCGGCAATCTGGCCACATGGCCGGGCAAATTCCGCTTCCGTCGTGGCGGCGCCTTGCCTAGGATCGGTGCATGACACAACGCGGTAGACTTTATGGCTGCCCGGTCGAGTTCGCGCTCGACGCGCTCGGCGGCAAGTGGAAAACTGTGATCATCGCGCGCATCAAGCAAGGGCCGCTGCGCTATTCCGAGCTGCGCCGAATGATCCCCTCGCTCTCCGACAAGATGCTGACGCAGCGCCTCGCCGATCTCGTCGAGATCGGCTTCGTCGTGCTCGAGACGTCGCCCGATGGCAAGGCGCGCTACGCCTTGACCGAGCGCGGCCACGATCTCGCTGCCGCACTCCAGGCGCTCTACGACTGGGGCAGAGTGCATGGCCGTGCCGAGGGCGTGCGCTTCCGCACTGATATCGAGGCGGCGGCCTAGCACCTTTCGTCCCTCACGCCGCATCGGCAAGCGCGCCGCAAAAGCCGGCGACATCGGTGATGACGGCTTCGCCGAGGAAACGCAGCGTCGCCATCGAGCGGTCGCGCGCTTCGCGGTTGCCAAAGCCGCAGGCGTCCTCGATCACCACGGCCGTAAAACCGTTGTCGGTCGCCTGGCGGACGGTCGGCTCGATGCCGATCTCCATGGCGATGCCGGCAAGGGCGATGGCGCGCACGCCGCAATCGCCGAGCGCAAAGCCGAGCGCGGTGGAATCGAAGGCCGACATGGTCAGCTTGTCGAACACCGCTTCATCAGGGCGTGGCGCGAGTTCAGGGACAATTCGCGTCGCTTCGGCGTCGGGCAAGAACCACGGCTCGACAGTGTCCGGACTGTCGCGCCGCTGCCAGGCCATGGCGGTGCGCAGCTGGGTGGCGCCCATCCATTTGCGTGGCAAGGAGAGATGGCGCGTGAACGCCACAAGCATGCCGGCCGAGCGCGCGGCTTCAAGCACGATGCCGGTGCGCTCGACGATACCGGCCGCGCCGGCGATCTGGCGGCAGATGCCGACCTGCATGTCGTAGACCACCAGCGCCATGCGGCTGGGATCGCACCATTCGGCCAGGCTGGCCGGGATCTCGATGCCTTCGCTCGACCGGATCATGCCGCCGTCCGATCCCAGGGTTGGGCGATGTCGACGGTTGCGTCGAACAGATATTCGAGCGGCAAGGGTGCCGGCTCGAAAGCGAGGAAATGCCATTCCAGCAGACCGGCCTTCGACAGCGGGAAGTCGTCGGTGTAGCGCCTGGCTTCCTCGACGCTGTCGAGCTCGAAGACGATGATGACACCGCCGACGTCGGCGCGGGCATAGTTTTCGCGCACGATGCCGGCCTTCCACAGCCGCCAGACATTCGACACCTCGTCACGCAGATAAGGCTTGAGGTCGTCGAGGGTGACGCCGGGCTTGAAGTCGTCGTAGGCAATGATCTTCATCGGCTGTCTCCTCCTGGGATGTCAGGATCGCGCGGCCTGCTTGTTTCGGCTGGCATCCCGTTCGGCTAGCATGGTGAAAATGGCGGCTTCAACGAACGAGATGGTTCGTTGAACGAGCCGGCCGATTGCCCTTTCGTGGCGCGGCATTCTTTCGGGAGAGGAGACAAAATGGCTATCGAGCGGCTGAACCCGAAGGGCATGCACAGCAACCCGGCCTATTCGCAAGGCGTGGCGCTGCCCGCCTCGGCCCGCCTCGTGCTGATCGGCGGCCAGAACGGCGTCGATGCCGATGGCCAGATCGTCGGCAAGGGCGACATCGCCGTACAGACCAAGCAGGCGCTCGCCAATCTGGCGATGGTGCTCGAAGCCGGCGGCGCCAGGCTGGAGGATCTTGTGCGCCTGTCGATCTACATTGTCGGCGACGCCGACATCAGGCCGGCCTTCGGCGTCTGGATGGCGTTCTGGGCGGATCGCGGGCCGCCGCCGATGGTGACAGGCATACGCGTGCTCGGTCTCGCCAATCCGGATTTCCTGATCGAGATCGAAGGCCAGGCGGCCGTCGAGGCATGATCTCCCCCCTTGAGGGGGAGATGTCGCCGAAGGCGACAGAGGGGGTCATTGCGCGTGAAGCGCCAACCCCCTTCTGCAGTGGCAGGCCGAGCCCGGTCGCACCGACCCCCTCTGCCTGCCGGCCATCTCCCCTCGAGGGGGAGATTAAGCACCTCATGGAATTTCATTCCCCGTCTGGCCAGTTGATTGGCACGTTCTATCTTCTTTCCCGCGACAAACGGCTGGAAAAGAGGCTACGCTGCCGCTCTGCCCCCGAGGCGGTCGCTTGATCATGGAGCATCTGAATGAGCGAGCAGAAGGTCGCCGCGCCTGACAGCGGCCCCTCGGACAGCGCAACATCCCGCCTGCGCCCACCTTATGCGTCGGTTCTCGACCTGATCGGCCAGACGCCGGTGGTCGAGCTGACCAAGTTCGACACCGGCAAATGCCGGCTGTTCATCAAGCTGGAAAGCCAGAACCCCGGCGGCTCGATCAAGGACCGCATCGCGCTGTCGATGATCGCGGCGGCCGAGAGAGAGGGCAAGCTCAAGCGGGGCGGCACGATCGTCGAGGCGACAGCCGGCAATACCGGTCTCGGCCTTGCCCAGGTCGGCATCCCCAAGGGCTACCGCATCGTGCTGGTGGTGCCCGACAAGATGTCGCGCGAGAAGATCCAGCATCTGCGGGCGCTGGGCGCCGAGGTGCGCATGACGCGCTCCGATGTCGGTAAGGGGCATCCTGAATATTACCAGGACATGGCCGAGAAGATCGCGGCGGAAGTGCCCGGCGCCTTCTATGCCAACCAGTTCGCCAATCCGGCCAACCCGCTGGCGCATGAGACGACCACCGGCCCCGAGATCTTTTCGCAGCTTAACGGTGATGTCGACGCGGTGGTCGTCGGCGTCGGCTCCGGCGGCACGCTGACCGGGCTTGGCCGCTACTTTGCCGAGGTGTCGCCGAAGACCGAAATGGTGCTGGCCGATCCGGTCGGTTCGGTGTTGGCGCCCTTGATCAAGACTGGCAAGATGGAAGAGGCTGGCAGCTGGACGGTGGAAGGCATCGGCGAGGACTTCGTGCCGCCCAATGCCGATCTGTCGCTGGTGAAAAAGGCCTATTCGATCACGGACAAGCAAAGCATGCTGGCGGTGCGCGATCTCCTGTCGCGCGAAGGCATTCTGGCCGGCTCGTCCTCGGGCACGCTGTTGTCGGCCGCCTTGCGCTATTGCCGCGAACAGACGGTGCCGAAGCGCGTCGTGACATTCGTCTGCGACAGCGGCAACAAATATCTGTCAAAAGTGTTCGACGATTTCTGGCTGGCCGAACAGGGCCTGGCCGAGCACGAGCAGCATGGCGATCTGCGCGACCTCGTCATGCGCTCGCACCGCACCGGCGACACCGTCTATGTCGGCCCGGACGAAAGCCTGCTCAACGCCTATGGCCGCATGCGCCGCTCCGATGTTTCGCAGCTGCCGGTGCTCGACAATGGCAAGCTCGTCGGCATCGTCGACGAAAGCGACATTCTGGCCAAGGTCGACGGCCCCTATGACGGCCGCTGGGAGCGCTTCAACGGCCCGGTGCGCACGGCGATGACCTCCAATCTGCACACGCTGCAGGCCAGCCAGACGCTGGATGCGCTGCTGCCGGTGTTCGACCGCAACGAGGTCGCCATCATCTTCGACGGCGACGAGTTCGTCGGCCTGATCACCCGCATCGACCTGATCAACCATCTGAGGCGCGCACGATGACCAAACACACCCCGCCAGCCGGCAAGAACCGCCTGGCCTTTTCGACGCGCACCATCCATGGCGGCCAGAGCCACGATCCGCTGACCGGCGCGGTGATGGTGCCTATCTATGCCACCTCGACCTATGGCCAGCAGTCACCCGGCGTGCACAAGGGGTTTGAGTACGCCCGCAGCCAGAACCCGACGCGCTTCGCCTTCGAGCGCGCCGTGGCCGATCTGGAAAGCGGCACGGCCGCCTTCGCCTTCGCCTCCGGCCTGGCGGCGATCTCGACCGTGCTGGAACTGCTCGATAGCGGTGCCCATATCGTCGCCACCGACGACATCTATGGCGGCTCCTTCCGGCTGATGGAGCGGGTGCGCAAGCGCTCGGCGGGTCTCCAGGTCTCGTTCGTCGACTTCACCGACCTTGCGGCAGTCGAGGCGGCGATCCGGCCGGAGACGAAACTGCTCTGGGTCGAGACGCCGACCAACCCGCTGCTGCGCATCGTCGACCTCGAAGGCGTCGCCGCGCTGGCCAAACGCAAGGGTGTTCTCACGGTCGCCGACAACACGTTCTGCAGCCCCTATATCCAGCGGCCGCTGGAACTCGGCATCGACATCGTCGTCCACTCGACGACCAAATATCTCAATGGCCATTCCGACATGGTCGGCGGCGTGGCGGTCGTCGGCGACAACAAGGAACTGGCCGCCCAGTTGAAATTCCTGCAGAACGCCATCGGCGCCATATCGGGCCCGTTCGACAGTTTTCTCGCCTTGCGCGGGCTGAAGACCCTGGCGCTCCGCATGGAGCGGCATTCCGACAACGGGCTGAAGATCGCGCAGTGGCTGGAGGCGCGAAAAGATGTGCGCCGCGTGATCTATCCCGGCCTCGCCAGCCACCCGCAGCACGCCATCGCCGTCCAGCAGATGTATGCTTTCGGCGGCATGATATCAGCCGTGCTCGATCGCGACCTGGCCGGCACAAAACGCTTCCTCGAACGCACGCAATTGTTCACGCTGGCCGAAAGCCTCGGCGGGGTGGAGAGCCTGATCGAACACCCGGCGCTGATGACGCATGGGTCCATTCCGGCCGAGAAGCGGGCGGAGATCGGCATATCGGATTCGCTGGTGCGGCTGTCGGCGGGGATCGAGGATGGCGATGATCTGATCGCGGATCTGGAACAGGCGCTGGGGGATAGACCCTCTAACCTCAAAGGTCAGCGCTGCCGACGGTCCAGGTTCAAGCATCACCCCGTTGACCTAGCGCTCCATTCGCCCGAGATGTAGCGCCCATGGCGATGCGCGAACCCGAAAAACCCACCGAACCCTTGACCTTCGCGGTGCTGGTGTTTCCCGGCTTTCCGATGATGGCGTTCAGTTCGGTCATCGAGCCGTTGCGCGCCGCCAACATCCTGGCGAAGCGGCAGTGTTATCGCTGGATCATCGTCGGCGGCACCAAAGGGGCGGTCGAGGCCTCGAACGGCGTCGTCATCCAGCCGGGTTTTTACGCGGAGGATGCGCCGAAGGTCGATCGCATTGTCGTCTGCTCGGGCGGCGACGCCGATCACCTCGTCGCCGAGGATGCGGCGAGCTGGATCCGCCGCAGCCTGCGCAATGGCGCCCATATCGGCGCGGTGGCGGATGCGGCGTTTTTCCTGGCGCGGGCCGGCCTGCTCGACGGCCATGCCTGCACCTTGCACTGGACCAGCCAGGCCGCCTTCACCGAGGCTTTTCCCAACATCGAACTGCGGCGCGACCTCTATGTCATCGACCGCAAGCGGTTCACGTCGGCCGGCGGGGTCGGCAGCCTCGACATGATGCTGGAGATCATCACCCGGGATTACGGCGCCGAGCTTGCCGCCGGCGTCGCCGAATGGTTCGTGCACAGCCAGCTGCGCTCCAGCGTCGACCGCAAGCTGATGCCGCTGCGCCTGCGCACCGGCGTGCAGAACGAGCTGGTGCTGTCGGCCATCGCCATCATGGAGGACGCGGTCGAGGAGCGGCTCGGCATGGCTGAGCTGACGGCGCGGCTCGGCGTGTCCTCCGACAAGCTCGAACGCTCGTTCCGCTCCGAACTCGACATCTCGCCCAATGGCTACTACCGGCGGCTCAGGCTGAAGCGCGCCGCCGATCTGCTGGCGCATTCGACGCTCGCCGTGCGCGACGTGGCGCTGGCCTGCGGCTTTGCCTCGATGTCGAGCTTCGCCCGGGCCTTTCGCGAGGAGCACGGGCATCCGCCGAAACTGGCGCGACGGCATTAGAGGTGTTTGTCCCCGACAACTGAGATCGGTGGAAAGCGGACGTAGATTTCCCTGACCCGACTTCTCTATGTGCTTTAGTTCGATGCCCAATCCATCAGCGTGGGAGACGGGTCCAGTTCGGATCCTTCATCTTCATCCTAACTATATGTAACAGATCGTCTCTAACTACATTTGTTGCCTGAAATGGAATGTCGAAATTTAAACTGTGGTCGACACGTGAAACGATGTATTCTTCTTCGTCGGATCTCGTTTTCTTGTCAAGTAATCGTAATATCCATCTGTCGATCTCTTTATGGTCGTCACCTTTCAGCACCACGAAGCCGCCGTCGGTCCATTCTTTTCTCAGTTTTCTCATCTGTTCTTCGCTTCGCCGGTCCATCCCGCCAATCTCCGTGTGCTTCACCACTTTATCAAAGGTGTTGAATTCGCTGACAATAAGACAACTTGCGGCGCCTTGCAGCGCGTGTCCATCGGCCAACACACCCTCGTCGCCTGCTAGACTTCCCCTTCGGGTCGAACTCGGTCGTTCGTGTTGATCGGTTTTAACCGAGGTTGCGGCGGCATCTCGCACAACAAACGCGGTTTTCCGCACAATGCTTCCGCCCCTCCTGCGCCATGGTCTGGGCTCGCAACCCACCCAAGGCCAGGCACTGATGAGCATCGTCGTATTCGACCCCGACAGCACCGAGGACGTCGACTTCAAGGACCGCATGCGCCACCCGGCGGCGGCCGATCCGGCCGGCGGCATGTGGCTGTCGGACACCGAGCCGTCCTTCATCGATGCCGACGCGCTGCGCAAGGGCCGGCTGGCCAAATTGCGCGGCTGGATGCGTGAGGCCGGTTATGGCGGCGTGGTGCTGTTCGACCCGTACAACCAGCGCTACGCCACCGGCTCGCGCAACATGTTCGGCTATTTCCTGCGCAACTCGACCCGGTATTTCTTTATCCCGACCGAGGGGCCGATCGTGCTGTTCGAATATCCCCAGAGCTACCATGTCTCGATGGTGCTCGACACGATCGACGAGGCGCGGCCGTCCAAGCTGGTCTGGTCGTCGGTCTCCGGCCGCGACGACGAGACCGCCGGTCCTTTCGCCGACGAGATCGCCGAGCTTCTGAAAAAGCATGGCGGCGGTTCGATGAAGCTCGGGCTCGACCGCTGTAGCCATCTGCAGGCGCTGGCGCTGGAAAAGCGCGGCTGCGAGGTGCGGGATTGCCAGGGCGAGATCCTGGCGGTGCGCGCGGTGAAGACGCCCGAGGAGGTGAAATGCCTGCAGGTGTCGATGGCCGGCGCTGAAGCCGCCGTCTACGCCGTGCGCGAGGCGATCAAGCCGGGCGTCTCCGAAAACGATTTGTTCGCCATCATGTATGGCGAGGTGATCCGCCAGGGCGGCGAGTTCATCGAGACGCGGCTGCTGACCTCAGGCCAGCGCACCAATCCATGGTTCAACGAGGCCAGCGGCCGCAAGATCCGGCCTGGTGAGTTGTTGGCGCTCGATACCGATACGATCGGCTGCTACGGCTATTACTCGGATTTTTCGCGCACCTTCCGCTGCGGGCCGGGCAAGCCGACCGATTACCAGAAGTCGCTCTACCGCATGGCGCATGACCAGGTTCAGCACAATATTTCGATCGTCAAACCCGGCATGGCGTTTCGCGAGATCGCCGAGAAGGCGTGGACAATCCCGGATCGCTTCGTCGACCAGCGCTACACCTCGGTCATGCACGGCGTCGGCATGCATGGCGAGACACCGTTCATCGCGCATGCCATGGATTACGAGACCTATGGCCGCGACGGCCATATCGTGCCAGGCATGGTGGTGAGCGTGGAAAGCTATATCGGCGAGAAGGGCGGCCGCGAGGGCGTCAAGCTGGAGGACGAGATCCTGATCACCGAGACGGGCACGGAGCTTCTGTCGCGCTTTCCCTATGAGGATGAGTTTCTGGAGAAGCAGGTTTGATATCCGCCGCCCGCCTCGATGACGTAACCTTCGTGGCTAGCGAAGCCTCCCATCACGTCGTCATCCTAGGGCGAAGCAAGGAGCGCAGCGACGCGGCGCAGACCCTAGGATCCATGCCGGGACTCCAATGCGCCGCAACGGTGCAGATTCTGCTCCGCTGTGTTCACTGGCCAATGTCACGGAATGGATCCTCGGGTCTTCGCGACGGAGCTTCGCTCCTGCTCCGCCCGTGGATGACGAAGTGGGGGAGGCGACGGCCAATCACCACCGTTTGCGCCAGCGCGCTGAACGGAACGGCCTTGGCCGCCAACCCGGGCGCCTCCGCATGAAAACTCCCATCTCCATCAAGCGCGGCACGGTGGCCGGTATCTTCATCGACCTGCAGGAAGAGCACCGGCAGGACCCGCGCTATCTGGTCGAGGGCTTTGCCGGCATCCTCGCCAACGTCCAGCGCCTGCAGGCGGCGGCGCGCGCAAACCATGTGCCGCTCCAGCACTGGGCCTATATCGTCGATCTCGACAAACAGGACCGGCCGTTTCATCCCGTCGGTGCCGACGGCAAGTCGGCCTTTTCCGACAAGAGCGACCCGCTGACCGAGATCTGCCATGAGGTGGCGCCGGCCAAGGACGAGACGCTGCTGGTCAAGGCGGAGGCCAGCGCCTTTCGCAGCGGCCCCGCCGCCGAGCGGCTCAAGGCCTCCGGCATCGAATGGCTTGTCGTCGCCGGCGTCTGGACCGAGGCCTGCATCGACGCGTCAGTAAAGGACGCCGTGACAAAGGGATTTCGCGTGCTGCTTGTCAAGGATGCCTGCGGCAGCGGCAGCGCGGCCATGCACCAGACCGGCATCCTCAACCTTGCCAACCGGCTCTATGGCGGCGCGGTCACCGACACGGAAGGCGCCTGCCGGCTGCTGGCTGGGGAGACGGTCACCGCCTGGCAAGTCGAGGGCTCGGTGCCGCTGCGCTTCACCTTCGATAATGCGGCGGCGCTCTACGCCGATCTATGACAGCAGAGCGACATGACCGGCCGCGAAAAATATGAAACACGGCTCGACCCGGCGCTGTGGGCATACATAGACAGCGTCAACGCCTGGTATCCGCCCGAGATCATCGGCCTGCCGATCGACAAGCAGCGCGCGGTCTATGACAGGATGTGCCGGGCTTTCCATAAGGGGCGTCCAGCCGGGGTCAAGGTCAGCGACGGCCTGGTCGCCGCCTCGGGCCACGGCATCCCGATCCGCCACTACCAGCTAACCGGCAAGGCCGCGCGGGCCATGGTGCTCTATTTCCATGGCGGCGGTTTCATCCTCGGCGGGCTCGACAGCCATGACGACATCTGCGCCGAGATCTGCGCCGGCAGCGGTTTCGACGTAGTGTCGGTCGACTACCGGCTGTCGCCGGAGCATGTCCACCCCGCCGCCTTCGACGATGCGATGGCCGCCTTCGCATGGGCGGCTGCAGCCAGCGACCTGCCGCTCATCTTGTGCGGCGAGAGCGCGGGCGGCAATCTGGCGGCGGCGGTGGCGCAAGCAACGCGCAAGCACGCCTCCGCCGCGATCGGCCAGGTTCTGATCTATCCCGGCCTCGGTGGCGACGAGGGCACCGGCTCCTATGTCGAACATGCCGAGGCGCCGCTGCTGTCCGTCGGCGACATCGCCTTCTACCGCGACGTCCGTGCGGCCAAGCGGCAATCGCCCGACGATCCGACATTTTCACCGCTGCGCGACAGCGACTTTTCCGGCCTGCCGCCGACGGTGATCATATCAGCCGAGTGCGACCCGCTATCGTCCGATGGCGAGGCCTATCGCGACCGCATCGTTGCGGCCGGGGGCAAGGCATGGTGGCATGAGGAGTCCAGACTCGTGCACAGTTTTTTGCGCGCCCGCACCACCGTGCCCGCTGCCGCCGAGGCATTCACGCGGATCATTGCCGCGATCGCGGCAATGGGGCGCGGTGAGTGGCCGTATTTATGAGGACGCCGCGGCGCCTGCTTCAGACGGATTGGCCTTCAGCCAGAGCGCCTTCTCGCCGAGCGTGGCGACCATGGCGGCGTGCGCCGCGCGCTCCGCTTCCGTCAGGCGCGGCAGCAGCGGCGCGGGCGCGCGCGCGGCGACGATGATTTCGATGTGCCTGACATTCTCGCCCTGCGCCGGCGCGGTGGCGCTGTCGAGGATAAGGGCTGCCTGCTTGCCGCCGATCAGCTCGATATAGACCTCGGCCAGCAATTCGGAATCGAGCAGCGCGCCGTGCTTGGTGCGCTTCGTGTTGTCGATGCCGTAGCGCCGGCAGAGCGCGTCGAGCGAATTGGGACCCATCGGATGCTTGCGGCGCGCCAGCGCCAGCGTATCGACGACTAAGCCGGGATCGATATTGGGGTGGCCGAGCCGGCCGAATTCGACATTGAGGAAGCCGATGTCGAAAGTGGCGTTGTGGGCGACCAGCTTGGCGCCGTCCGTGAAGGTCAGCCATTCCTCGGCAATGTCGGCAAAGGTCGGCTTGCCCTGAAGGTCCGCCGCGCTGATGCCGTGCACCGCCTGCGCCTCCTCATGGATCGCGCGGCCCTGCGGGTTGATGTAGTGGTGGAACGTCCTGCCGGTCGGGAAACGATTGACCAGCTCGACGCCGCCCAGCTCGATCACGCGGTCGTCGCGCGAATCAAGGCCGGTGGTTTCCGTGTCGAAGATGATCTCGCGCATCGAATCAGGTGCTCCTGAGGAGCAGAATCATGACACCGGAACAAAATGGCAATGGGCAATGCCCGTTTTCCCTTCTCCCCTTGTGGGAGAAGGTGTCGCCGAAGGCGACGGATGAGGGGTGCTCCAGGGAACGCCAACGTCTCACTCCGCTGGAACACCCCTCAACCGTCTCGGCGCTGCGCGCCGATCCACCTTCTCCCACAAGGGGAGAAGGAAAGCGTCAGCGCGAGAGTTCCCCAACGATCGCCTTGACCCGCGCCCGCGCCGCATCCAGACCCTGACCGGTGTCGATGACGAAATCCGCCAGCCTGCGTTTCTCCTCATCCGGCACCTGCTTGGCCAGGATCGCCGCCAGCTTTTCCTCGGTCATGCCCGGCCGCGCCAGCACGCGCTGGCGCTGGACTTCGGCGGGCGCGGTGACGACGACGACCTTGTCGACGCGGCCACGGCCGCCGGTTTCGAAGAGCAGCGGGATGTCGAGCACGGCGATCGATTCGCCGGCGGTACGATGCCTGGCCAGGAAGGCGTCAGCGTCGGCGCGGACCAGCGGATGGATGATGGTTTCCAGCCGCTTCAACGCGGCGGCATCGCCGAGCACACGCGCGCCAAGCTTGGCGCGGTCGACCACGCCGGCAACGGTCGTTCCGGGAAAGGCGGCCTCGACCAAAGGGGCAGCCACACCCGAATAAAGCCGATGCACAGCCTCGTCGGAATCGTGGACCGGCACGCCGGCCTCGGCAAACATTTTTGCCGTCGTCGATTTGCCCATGCCGATCGAGCCGGTGAGGCCGAGCACGATCATGGCTTCGGCACCAGATCGGCAACGATGATCGCGCGCAGCTCAGCCGTGACTTGCGGCCGGACACCGAACCAGTGTTCGAAGCCGGGCACGGCCTGATTGAGCAGCATGCCGAGGCCGTCGACCGTCCTCAGCCCCCTGGCGCGCGCGGCGGCGAGCAGCGGGGTTTCGAGCGGCACATAGACGAGGTCGGTGACGATGGCGTGGTCGGGCAGCAAAGCCGGATCGGCGGCGAGGCCTTCATTGCCGACCATGCCGAGCGCCGTGGTGTTGACCAGCAGGCCGGCGTCGGCCAGCAATTCGTTGGTCGCCGCCGTGCCATGCGCCGAGACGCCGGCGCCGAAACGATCGCGCAATTCCTGCGCCCGGGCGAGCGTGCGGTTGACGATGCGGATGTCACTGACACCGCGCTGCTTCAGCGCCTGGATGACGGCGCGGGATGCGCCGCCGGCGCCGAGCACGACCGCGGGGCCAGTATTCGCCCAGCCCGTCGCGTAATCATCAAGGTTGGCGGCGAAGCCGTGGCCATCGGTGTTGCCGCCCCACAAGACACCGTCCTCGAACCACAGCGTGTTGACGGCGCCGATCTCTCCGGCCGCCTGGTCGCGGCGATGAGCAAGCGCGAAGGCGGCTTCCTTGTGCGGAATGGTGACATTGCCGCCGCGAAACCCGTTTGCCTGCAAAGTGCCGATGAAGTCGGCAAAATCCTGCGGCGCCACATCGATCGCCTCGTAGCTGCCGTCGATGCCGTGTTTTGCCAGCCAGTGGCCATGGATCTTCGGCGAGCGCGAATGCTTGATCGGATGGCCGGTGACAAAAGCCTTCTTCGTTGCCTCAGCCATCGATGGCTCCCAGCGTGCGCAGTTCAACCAGCAGCGGCAAAAGCGGCAGGCCGACTATCGTGAAATGGTCGCCCTCGATCTTCTCGAACAGCTGGATGCCTTCGCCTTCGATCTGGTAGGCGCCGACGCTGGTCAGCGCCTTGGCGCCGACACGGGCGAGATGCCGGCCGATGAAACCGGGGTCGAGCTTGCGCATGGTCATGCCGGCGATGCCGACATGGCGCCATAACACTTTGCCGTCTCGGACAAGGACCGCGGCACTGTTGAGCTGATGGGTCTGGCCCGACAGCGCCAGAAGATGGCGGCGCGCACCTTCCATGTCGGCCGGCTTGTGGAACACTTCGTCGCCGAGTGACAAAGTCTGATCGCAGCCGAGCACCAGCGCGCCGGGCCTGCGTTCGCTCACCTCGGTGGCCTTGGCCTCGGCCAGCACCAAGGCGACATCCTCGGGCGAAACGCCGCTGTCCTGCAATGGCGCCTCGAGCGCGCGTTCGTCGACATCGGCCGGGACGGCTTCGACGTCGATGCCGGCATTGAGAAGCATCGCCTTGCGGAACGAACTGCCTGAGGCGAGGATGATTTTTTCGGTCATGGCCTGTGTGCCTGGTTGATCGCCGTTAATTGCGGCAGGGAGGTCGCGTCCGGTCGAACCGACCCCCTCTGGCCTGCCGGCCATCTCCCCCTCAAGGGGGAGATCGGCAGCTTCGGCGCCTCGCCATACTTGCAACGTTGAAAGTTGGCGAAAGCAATGAGGCGCTTGATCTCCCTCCTTGAGGGGGAGATGGCCGGCAGGCCAGAGGGGGTCGGGTCGACTGGGCGCGACCTTCTTGCAACAGATGAAAGCGCGCGTGAAGGATCGCGACATTTTACCTGTTCTTCCCCCGCAGGGCAACGATGGCCGCCGCCGTTTCCTCGATCGAGCGGCGGCTGACGTCGATCATCGGCCAGCCGTGGCGCGTGCAGATCTGGCGGGCGTAGGCGAGCTCCTCGGTGATGGCCGCGCGGTCGACATAGTCCGATGCCTCGTAGGTGCTGCTGTTGCCGAGGACGCGGTTTTGCCGGACATGCGAGATGCGCTCGGCGGTGGCGATCAGCCCGACGATCAGCGGCTTGGACGCGCTGACCAAGCTTTCCGGCACCGGCACGCCAAGCACGATCGGGATGTTGGCGGTCTTGATGCCGCGGTTGGCGAGATAGATGCTGGTCGGCGTCTTCGACGTCCGCGAAATGCCGATCAGCACGATGTCGGCATCGTCCATATTGGCCGGCAGCTGGCCGTCATCATGCTCCATGGTGAAGTTCAGCGCATCGATGCGGCGGAAATATTCGGCGTCGAGGACGTGCTGGGCGCCGACGCGGCGGCCGGCCGGCGTGCCGAGATAGGACTGGAAAACGGTGAGCACCGGCTCCAGCACCGACACACAGGGCAGGCCCATGGTGGCGCAGCGCTCGTCAATGCCGCGCGCCAGCTTCTGGTCGACGACCGTATAGAGGATGATGCCCGGCTCCTCCTCGATGTCCTCGAACACCTTGGCCACCTGCTTTTCGGTGCGGATGAGCGGATAGATATGTTCGATGGCCCGCGCGTCCTTGTATTGCGCCGAGGCTGCCCGCCCGGCGGCGAGCAGCGTTTCGCCGGTCGCGTCGGAAATCAGGTGCAGGTGAAAGAAGCTCTGGGGTTTGTTCACAGGGGACACCTGGGGCTGTGGGCTTGTGTGGATAAAGCGGGACAGAAAGAGAAGCCGGTCGGAGGCGACTGTATCAGATGGCAGTTTGTCCACAATTCGCTGTGCTGTCAGCTTCGTCGGGCGGCTGGGGACAAGTCTGGGGACCAGTTTTCTTGCCCTGCATCCGTCCACAGGGCCGACTTTTCCCGGAGCATCCTAAGGCTTTGACTCCAGTGGCGGATTCCGAACTATCCCCAGAACCCTACATCCGGGAGAACGAAGCGCGCGACAATATGCTTGCTGGTGTTTTTCGGGGCAAAGCGGGACAGGTGACAACCACCACAACCAACAGACTCTTAGAATCAGAAGAATCTTAGATATAAGAATCTTTAAGATTATAGGCAGGCTGGGAGAGGCGAACGCTCAATGCCCAAAAGCCGGATCATGCTGGACGTCCTCAAGGGCGAGGCTCATTTTCCGCCTCCGCTCTGGATGATGCGCCAGGCCGGGCGCTATCTGCCGGAATATCGTGAAACACGCAGGCGGGCGGGTTCGTTCCTCGACCTCTGCTATGATCCCGACCTGGCCGTCGAAGTGACGCTGCAGCCGATCGAGCGCTTCGGCTTCGATGCATCGATCCTGTTCTCGGACATTCTTGTCGTTCCGCATGCGCTTGGCCGCGATGTTCGCTTCGAGGAGGGAAGAGGGCCGCTGCTGACGCCGATCTCGGTTGCCGAGATCATGGCTCTGGAAAGCGATGTGTTTCACGTGAATCTCGAACCGGTCTACGAGACGGTTCGCCGGTTGCGGGCCAAACTGCCCGACGAAACAACGCTGATCGGCTTCTGCGGCGCGCCCTGGACGGTGGCGACCTATATGATTGCCGGCCATGGAACGCCCGACCAGGCACCGGCGCGGCTGTTCGCCTATCGCGAGCCGGTGGCGTTTCAACAGCTGCTGAAAGTGTTGGCCGATCATTCGGCGGCCTATCTGATCCGGCAGATCGAAGCCGGCGCCGACGTTGTGCAGATTTTCGATTCCTGGTCCGGCGTGCTCGACGATGCGTCGTTCGACCAGTTTTGCGTCTGGCCGGTGGCCGAGATCGTCCGGCAGGTTCGTGCGGTCCATCCCGATGTGCCGATCATCGGTTTCCCCCAAGGGCGCTGGCGCGCGCTACCGCACCTATCGCCAGAAGACCGGCGTAACGGGCCTGGGGATCGACTGGACGGTGCCGCTGGCTGCGGCGAAGGATCTGCAGCGCTCGGGTGCGGTCCAGGGCAATCTCGATCCCTTGCGCCTCGTGGCTGGCGGCAAAGCGCTATCCGACGGTGTCGAGACGATCCTGAAAGCGTTGGGTGACGGACCGCTGATCTTCAATCTCGGCCACGGCATCACGCCGGAGACGCCGATAGCGCATGTCGAGGCGATGGTGAAACAGGTGAGGAGCGCGACACGCTGATGGCCCAGATGAACAACACGAACAGCACAGGCCAGGCGATGATGCGCATGACTATCGGGATCGGTGTCCTGATTGTGCTGACGGCGCTTTTGTTTTTCTTCGCATCCGACAGTTTCTATCCCTGGGCGAAGGCGATCCATATCCTTGCCGTCATTTCGTGGATGGCCGGTATGCTCTATCTGCCGCGGCTGTTCGTCTATCACGTCGATGCCGAGAAAGGGTCGGTGCAGTCGGAAACGTTCAAGGTGATGGAGCGGCGCCTGCTGCGCGGCATCATCAATCCGGCGATGATCGTCACCTGGGTGTTCGGGCTGTGGCTTGCCTGGAAAGTGTTTGGATTCCACGGCGGCTGGCTGCATGCCAAGATCGGTTTGGTGCTTCTGTTGTCCGCCGTTCACGGCTATCTCGCCGGCGCGGTGCGCAAATTCGCCGAGGACCGCAATGAAAAGCCCGCGAAGCACTGGCGGATCGTCAACGAGATCCCCACATTGCTGATGATTGCTATTGTGATCCTGGTTGTCGTCAAGCCGTTCTGAGGCCGATCAGGCCTCGTAAAACGCGGCTTGCTCTTTCACCCGACCGACGATAAAAGACGGGTCTTCCTTCCCGTCATGCGCCGCCCTTCATTGTTTTTGGCCGCGCCCGGCATTTGTCGCATCCCGCCGCTATTTTTTCCCAAAGCTCACCCAGAGTCCGTCTATGCAAGAAATGAAACTTACCGAATTCAAGAACAAGAAGCCGCCAGAGCTGATCGCTTATGCCGAATCGCTCGAGGTCGAGAACGCCAGCGTCATGCGCAAGCAGGAGCTGATGTTCGCGATCCTGAAGAAGCTGGCCGCCCAGGACGTCGAGATCATCGGCGATGGCGTGGTCGAGGTGCTCCAGGACGGGTTCGGCTTCCTGCGCTCGGCCAATGCCAACTATCTGCCAGGTCCCGACGACATCTATATTTCGCCGTCGCAGATCCGGCGCTTTTCGCTGAAAACCGGCGATACGGTCGAAGGACCGATCCGCAGCCCGAAGGAGGGCGAGCGCTATTTCGCGCTGCTCAAGGTCAACACCATCAATTTCGACGATCCCGAGAAGATCCGTCACAAGATCCACTTCGACAATCTGACGCCGCTCTATCCGACGTCGCGGCTGAAGATGGAAATGGAGGTTCCGACCTCCAAGGATATTTCGCCGCGCGTCATCGACTTGGTGGCGCCGCTCGGCAAGGGCCAGCGCGCTCTGATCGTGGCGCAGCCGCGTACCGGTAAGACGGTGCTGCTGCAAAACATCGCCCACTCCATCACCACCAACCATCCCGAATGCTATCTGATCGTGCTTTTGATCGACGAGCGGCCGGAAGAAGTGACCGACATGCAGCGCTCGGTGAAGGGCGAGGTCGTGTCCTCGACCTTCGACGAACCAGCGGTGCGCCACGTCCAGGTCGCCGAAATGGTCATCGAAAAGGCCAAGCGCCTGGTCGAGCATGGCCGCGACGTCGTCATCCTGCTCGATTCCATCACCCGCCTCGGCCGCGCCTACAACACCGTGGTTCCGTCCTCCGGCAAGGTGCTGACCGGCGGTGTCGACGCCAACGCTCTGCAGCGGCCGAAGCGCTTCTTCGGTGCTGCCCGCAACATCGAGGAAGGTGGTTCGCTGACCATCATCGCCACCGCGCTGATCGACACCGGCAGCCGCATGGACGAAGTCATCTTCGAAGAGTTCAAGGGCACCGGCAATTCGGAAATCGTGCTCGACCGCAAGGTCGCCGACAAGCGTATCTATCCGGCCATGGATATCCTGAAGTCCGGTACCCGCAAGGAAGACCTGCTGGTTCCGCGCTCGGACCTGCAGAAGATCTTCGTGCTGCGCCGCATCCTGGCGCCAATGGGGACCACCGACGCGATCGAGTTCCTCATCGACAAGCTGAAGCAGACCAAGACCAACGGCGATTTCTTCGATTCGATGAACACGTAGGGTATAGCCGAACCTTTCCGGCCTGCGAATTGAAACCCCGTTCCGGGAAACCGGGATGGGGTTTTTCATTGCCTGGGGTTAGGTCTGCATTACCGTGGCGGCAAGTTGCCCAAGTCGGCGCCGCCCCTCATTGCCCTGCCGGGCATTTCTCCCCGCGAAGCGGCTGCGCTATGCGCACATTTTCTTTGACGTGACTGATCAGCCCGGGGGCTTGATTGCCACGTGGTTCCCCCCAATCCGTCGCTGCTTCGCAGCGCCACCTTCCCCCCTCCGGAGGGAAAGGAAGGGAGCCTCATTGGAAAAGCGCTGACGGCAATAGGCTCAGGCCCTTCCTCTGCCCCGTCGATCGGGGGAGAGGTGGCTCGGCGAAGCCGAGACGGAGTGGGGGTCGACCAGCGCAGCATAAGACAATGCATGCGCCAAGCTGCATGCGGGGCAGCGCTGACGCTTGGTATGTGAAGCAACGGGCCGTCGGCGTAGCCTTCCGGCTCTTCTAGCCTCGACTCAACAACCGCTCCAACTCTCCTGCATCCGTCACCACAGGCAAACACACCTGCCCGGTACAAAGCCAGGCACCCATCTTCTCCGTCGGCGGTAGAATCCCCCAGGCAGCAAGGGTCGATTCGTTTCCGAACCGATTGCGACAACAATGTCGACTCGACGCGGGTCGGGGCATCGATTTGCAACCGGAATGAGCTTTGGATCATCCAGACTGTCCACGATGACCAGTTTCAGCGGCTCGATCGCCAGCGAGCATGCATTGACGATGCCCGCCTGGCCATAGGCCTGATGCGCCGCGCGGCCTGCCGCGTGCTCGGCAATCTTCCAGGCTTTTTCCCCGAGGTCGAGGTCGCCGGTAACCGAAGCGAGCCGCACCAGCGCCTGGATGATCTGGCTGGTGGCCGAGGAAATGGCTTCGTCGACATCGCCTCGGATGCGGATCGGCACGTCGGTGCTGTCCGATGCGGTCAGATAATAGCCTGTGCCGGCGGCGTCGGCGTGCCAATGGTCGAGCTGTTCGATGAACTGCTTCGCCTGGTCGATATAGCTCCAATCACCTGATGCCTCGAACAGCGCGATCGCCGCATTGGCCATGGCGGCATAGTCGATCGACAGAGCGGGGAACAATTTCCTGGCGCCGAGCATGGAATGCGGTAAGCGGCCGTCTCGGCTGGAACCGCTGATATGAGCAAAAGCCTTGGCCGCGGCCTCGATCCAGTCGGGCCGGCGCAGCGAGCGGCCGGCCTCGGCAAGTGCCGCGATCATCAGGCCGTTCCAGTCGGTGAGGGTCTTTGCATCCAGACCCGGCCTGACCCGCTCTTCCCGGGCAGTGAGAAGTCTTACCTTGAGCGGGATGAGTTTGTCGCGATCGGCTACGCCCTGGGCCTGTTGGGCGCGGGTTTGATGGACCACCGGTTTGCCTTCCCAGCCATGCGGGCTGGAAAGCGTGAAGTATTTGAAAAACAAGGCTGAATCGTCCCCAAGGACGGCTTCGATCTCTTGTCTGCTCCAGGTGTAGAAAAGACCCTCCTCACCATCGCTGTCGGCGTCGAGGCTGGCAGCGAAGGCACCTCCGTCGACGCGCATTTCGCGCAGCAGCCAGTCGACGGTCTCTTCGATTCGTACCCGGAACAAATCATTGCCGCTCGCCGAAAAGGCCCAGGTGCAGAAGCGGATCAGCTCCGCATTGTCGTAGAGCATCTTCTCGAAATGCGGCACCAGCCATTCGGCATCGGTCGAGTAGCGGCTGAGCCCGCCGCCAATGTGGTCATAGATGCCGCCGCTCAGCATATGTTCGAGGCTGACAAGCACGTCGTCGCGATGCGTGGCGTTGCCGTCGCGCAGCCAGGACAGCCACAGCGTCAGCATGAATGGCGCGTTGGGGAATTTCGGCGCGCCGCGCAGGCCGCCAAGATCGCGGTCGATCATGCCGTCGATGCGGCCGGCGAGGTCGGTGAGCGTGCCGCGGTCCAGGCTCTGCTTGGCATGCGTGCCGGAGAGGCGCGCCTCGACATGGGAGGTCAGGCCGTCGGCGCTCTGATGCAGGCTGTCGCGCTTCTCGCGCCACGCCTTGTCGACCGCTTCCATCACCTGGATGAATCCAGGCCGGCCATAGCGCGCCTCGCGCGGAAAATAGGTGCCGCCCCAGAATGGCTTGCCGTCCGGTGTCAGGAACATGGTCAGAGGCCAGCCGCCTTGCTCGCCCATCGAGGACAGTGCGGCCATATAGATCTGGTCGATGTCGGGACGCTCCTCGCGGTCGACCTTGATATTGACGAACAGACGGTTCATGACGGCGGCGACGCCGTCATTCTCGAAGCTTTCGTGGGCCATGACATGGCACCAGTGGCAGGCGGCATAGCCGACGGACAGCAGGATCGGGCGATCGAGCGTCTTGGCTTCTTCGAGGGAAGCCGGCGACCAGGCCCGCCAGTGGACGGGATTGCCGCTGTGCTGCTGCAGATAGGGGCTGGCTTCTTCGGCGAGCAGGTTTTGCGCGGGCAATGTCACGATGAGGAAACTCGGGTTGTTTTGAGGGCGCGAGGCTAGGGCGGTTCAACAGAGCGGGCAAATGATTTCAGGCGATTCGATCGTTGCGCTGTCGAGCGGCCGGCTTCCGGCCGGCGTTGCCGTGCTGCGTATTTCCGGCCCGCAGACTCGATTCGTGGTCGAAACGATCGCCGGCGGCATGGTTAAGGAGCGTGCGGCGGTTCTGCGCAAGTTCAGGGCGCCGGATGGAACCGTGCTGGACAGCGGCCTGGTTGTCTTCTTTCCCGGGCCGGCCAGCTTCACCGGTGAGGATGTCGCCGAATTCCATGTCCATGGCGGACGCGCCGTCGTGGCCAGGATGCTGGAGATCATCAGTGGCTTTGACGGCGTCAGGCACGCCGAACCCGGCGAATTCACGCGCCGGGCCTTTCTCAACGGTAAGGTCGATCTGGTCGAGACCGAGGCGCTGGCCGATCTGGTCAACGCCGAGACCGAGGCGCAGCGGCGCTTTGCCGTCCAGAATGCGGAGGGCGTCCAGAGCGAGCTTTATTTGACATGGCGCCGCCGGCTGATCCATGCGCGCGCCATGATCGAGGCGGAGATCGACTTTGCCGATGAGGACGATGTGCCGGGATCCGTTTCGGATACGGTCTGGTCCGATGTCCGGACGATGATCGGCGAGATCGACCGCCACATCGCTGGGTTCCATGCGGCCGAAATCATCCGCGACGGCTTCGAGGTCGTCATTCTTGGCGCGCCGAACGCCGGCAAGTCGAGTCTGTTCAACGCCTTGGCGCGGCGCGATGCAGCTATTGTAACGGATGAGCCAGGCACGACCCGCGATCTGCTCGAAGTGACGCTGGATCTCGGCGGGCTGCGCGTCAGGCTGACGGACACGGCTGGGCTGCGCGACGCGCCGGGCAAAGTCGAGGCGATCGGCATCGAGAAGGCACGGGCCAAGGCCGACCGCGCCGATCTCATGCTGCTGCTGGAAGATAGTTTGTCTCCCGGGGATATTGGCCCGCTGCCGGGCAAGGCACCCCTCTTGCGGGTCGGCACCAAGCTCGATCTTTTGGATCCGCAGACGGTTCAGGATGCGGAGGCTCGATATGACGTCGTCATTTCCGTTGTAAGCGGGGTCGGCGTGGAGGTGCTGCTGGCGGAGATCGGTCGACGAGCGGCGGATGCGGCAGGCACCGTTGGAGATATCCTGCCGTCCCGCCTGCGTCATGTCGAACTGCTCGGCGAGGCGAATCGCCATCTGCTTCGCGCCGCCGATGACGGCGCCGCTGGCCAGGAATTGCGCGCCGAAGAGTTGCGGCTGGCGGCGGAGAGCCTCGGCCGAATCGTTGGCGCGATTGATGTCGAGGATATGCTCGACGTGATTTTCGGGCAGTTCTGCATCGGGAAATGATTCACGTGAAACAAGCGCTTGGTCGAAGACCAGCCCTGCTGCTCGGTGCTGATAACTGGCAGCGACACCAACGGCTTAGTCATCCTAGGGCGAAGCAAGGAGCGAAGCGACGCGGCGCAGACCCTAGGATCCATTCCGGGACTCCAACGCGTCGCGACGGCCCAGAATTCTGCTCCGTTGCACCCGTCAGCAAGGTCGCGGCATGGATCCTCGGGTCTCCGCGACGCCACTTCGTGGCTGCTCCGCCCGTGGATGACGAAGTTAGGAACGCGTCGTCATCCCTGGCTGTGACTCACGCGAAACAATCGCAAGAGCCATGACTCACGTGAAACATCCGCCGAACGTGGCCCTCACCCTGTTTCACGTGAAACTTGCCGCGAAGTTTTCTTGACAGCTTGGCCCTGCGGGGACATGTGTCCCTCTATCTCTATTGAGTCCAGGAAATTTGAAATGACCGATCACTATGATGTGGTTGTGGTGGGCGGCGGCCATGCGGGGTGCGAGGCGGCCAGCGCTGCCGCGCGCGCCGGCGCCAAAACCGCGCTGGTGACGCTCCGATTCGACACGATCGGCGTGATGTCGTGCAATCCGGCGATCGGTGGGCTCGGCAAGGGTCACCTGGTCCGCGAGATCGATGCCATGGACGGGCTGATGGGCCGTGTGGCGGATGCCGCCGGGATTCAGTTCCGTTTGCTCAATCGGCGCAAGGGCCCGGCGGTGCGCGGGCCACGCACGCAGGCCGACAGGAAGCTCTATCGCCTGGCGATGCAGGAAGCGATTCGGCAGCAGAACGATCTCGATGTCGTCGAGGCCGAGGTTCTGGATTTCGAGATCGATGAAGGACGGATCGCCGCTGTTCTCCTGGCCGACGGCCGCAGGCTTGCTTGCGGCGCCGTGGTGCTGACCACCGGGACCTTCCTGCGCGGCCTCATTCATATTGGCGAGAAGAAGATCGTCGCCGGGCGCATGAACGAGCAGGCAAGCCTTGGTCTGTCGGCGACGATGGCCCGCGCCGGCTTCAAGCTCGGTCGGCTGAAGACCGGCACGCCGCCGCGACTGGACGGAAAGACCATCGACTGGGCGTCGCTCGAGAGCCAGGCGGCGGATGAAGATCCCGTGCCGTTCTCGCTGATGACCGACCGCATCGACACACCGCAGATCGACTGTGGCATCACGCGCACGACAACGGCCACGCATGATCTGATCCGCGCCAATCTCGGCCGCTCCGCTATGTATTCCGGCTCGATCGAAGGCGTTGGCCCGCGCTATTGCCCGTCGATCGAGGACAAGATCGTCAAGTTCGGCGACCGGGACGGCCATCAGATCTTTCTCGAGCCGGAAGGGCTGGACGACGACACCGCCTATCCCAACGGGATTTCGACCTCGCTGCCTGAAGATGTGCAACTCGACATCCTGAAGACCATTCCCGGGCTGGAGCGAGCGATCATGCTGCAGCCCGGCTATGCCATTGAATATGATCATGTCGATCCGCGCGAGCTGCATCAGACGCTGGAAACCAAGCGCGTCGGTGGGCTCTTCCTCGCCGGGCAGATCAACGGCACGACAGGCTATGAGGAAGCGGCCGGTCAAGGCCTGCTCGCCGGCCTTAACGCGGCGCGTCGAGCGTCAGGCGGCGAGGAAATTATGCTCAGCCGCACCGAGGCCTATATCGGCGTTATGGTCGACGATTTGACCAGCCGCGGCATCAGTGAACCCTATCGCATGTTCACCTCGCGCGCCGAATTCCGGCTGTCGCTGCGCGCCGACAATGCTGATGAGCGGCTGACGCCGCTCGCGGAGAAGCTGGGGATCGCCTCGGCGCAACGCATGCGGCGCTATGGTGATGTCATGCAGCGGCTCGACGCGGCGCGGGAGCTGGCGAAGTCGCTGGCGATGACGCCCAATGAAGCGGCGCGGCACGGGCTGGAGATCAACCGCGACGGCGTGCGGCGCTCCGGCTACGAGTTGCTGGCCTATCCCGATGTCGATGTCGCCTGGCTGGCCAGGGTCGAGCCGAAGTTTGCTGCCATCGATGGCAAGACCGCGGAGCGGCTCGAAACGGAGGCGAAATATTCGGTCTATCTCGATCGGCAGCAGAGCGATGTGGCGCAGATCCGTCACGAGGAGAGCCGCCTGATCCCCGAGACCATCGACTTCGCCGGCGTGCCCGGCCTGTCCAACGAACTGAAGCAGAAGATGCAGGCGCGGCGGCCGCGTTCCATTGCCGATGCGCAGCGCATGGAGGGCATGACGCCGGCGGCATTGGCGATCATTGTTGCGCATGTCCGGCATTATGAAAGTGCGCAGAGAGACGTTGCGTGAGTTCTTTCTCCCTAGAGAGCCTGCAGGGCGCGGCCGGCCCGGTTTCACGTGAAACATTCGATCGCCTGGTGGCGTTTGAAGCCATGTTCCAGAAATGGAATCGCAGCATCAATCTCGTGGCGCAGTCGACCGCAGGCGATGTCTGGCAGCGCCACATCCTCGACAGCGCGCAACTGGCGCGCATAGAGCCCAATGCCACACGTTGGGTCGACATTGGTTCGGGCGGCGGATTTCCGGGCCTGGTCATGGCTTTCCTGCTCGCCGACCGTCCGGGAGCCAGCATCGATCTGGTGGAAAGCAACCGCAAAAAGGCGTCGTTCCTGCAGACCGTCATTGGCCAGTTCAGCCTGCCGGCGCGGGTCGTGGCGCGCCGCATAGAGGACAGCCATGCGCTTGTTCCTGCGCCACAAATCGTCACGGCACGGGCTCTGGCCTCGCTTTCGGTCCTGTTGGATCTGTCGGCGCCGTGGCTGACGGCCGGCGCGCGCGGGCTGTTCCACAAAGGCCGGGATTATCGCGCCGAAGTGCAAGAAAGCGTTAACCGATGGGCCTTTGATCTGGTAGAACATCCCAGTGTGACGGACCCCCATGGCGTCATCCTGGAACTGTCTGACCTGCGACCTGTCTGATCCCGATCTGTCGGGCTATTTGGCGACCCAAAAATGAATTTCTGGCATAAACCCATGATGAAAAACGGCCCCCGAATCATCACCGTAGCCAACCAGAAGGGCGGGGTCGGCAAGACCACCACCGCCATCAATCTGGCCACCGCTTTGGCCGCGATCGGCGAAAAGGTGCTGATCGTCGACCTTGATCCGCAAGGCAACGCCAGCACCGGCCTCGGCATCGACCGCAAGGACCGCACCGTCTCTTCCTATGACGTTCTGACCGGCGAATTGGAGCTGGAGGCCGCGGCCATCCCGACCGCGGTGCCGGGCCTGTCGATCGTGCCGTCGACGCTCGATCTGCTTGGCATCGAAATGGAGATCGCCTCGGCGCCCGACCGCGTGCTGCGGCTGCGCAATGCCTTGAATGCCGCAACGGCGCGTGCAGCCGGCTTCGGCTATGTGCTGATCGACTGCCCGCCGTCGCTCAATCTTCTCACGCTCAATTCGATGGCGGCGGCCGATTCGGTGCTGGTGCCACTGCAATGCGAGTTCTTCGCGCTCGAAGGCTTGAGCCAGTTGCTGGAAACCGTCGAGCAGGTGCGCCGCTCGATCAATCCGGACCTCACCATCCAGGGCATCGTGCTGACCATGTATGACGGCCGCAACAATCTCGCCAACCAGGTGGTGCAGGATGTCCGCCAGCATATGGGCGACAAGGTCTACGAGACCATCATTCCGCGCAATGTGCGGGTGTCGGAGGCGCCATCCTACGGCAAGCCCGCGATCCTCTATGATTTGAAGTGTTCTGGAAGCCAGGCCTATCTGCAGCTGGCCTCGGAAGTGATCCGCCGCGAGCGCAAATTGCGCGCCGCTTGATTAGATCGGATGCATAATTAACAGCCGATTCGATACCGAAACGATCCGAAGACAATCATCTAAAATAGACTTGGAATTGAGATGAGCGAAGACCTTTCGAGGAAAAGACTGGGCCGTGGCCTGGCAGCACTGATCGGCGAGATCGATCGCCCGGCGGCACCGGAAAAGCCCGGCATGAGCGCCGACGGCAAGGTGCCGATCGAGTTCCTCAGCCCCAATCCGAAAAATCCGCGCCGGCATTTTGGCGACGCCGAACTGACCGACCTCGCCCAGTCGATCCGCGAACATGGCGTGGTGCAGCCGGTGGTGGCGCGGCCGTCGCCGACGCAGGCGGGCCGCTACGAGATCATCGCCGGTGAGCGGCGCTGGCGGGCGGCCCAGCGCGCCGGGCTGAGCGAGATCCCGGTCATCATCCGCGAGGTCAATGACCGCACCGCGCTCGAGCTGGCGATCATCGAGAACGTCCAACGCGCCGATCTCAACGCGGTCGAGGAGGCGCAGGGCTACCAGCAGCTGATCGACGAGCACGGCTACACCCAGGCCGATCTCGGCAATGTCATCGGCAAGAGCCGCAGCCATGTCGCCAACACGCTCAGGCTGCTGAAGCTGCCGGAGGTGATCCGCGACATGCTGGTCGACGGCGCGCTGTCGGCCGGCCACGCCCGCACGCTGGTGACGGCCGAGGATCCGGCCGGCCTTGCCAAGCGCATCGTCGAAGAGGGCCTTTCGGTGCGCCAGGCCGAAGCGCTGGCGCAGATGCCGGCCGGCCCGACGCCGGCCAAGCCAAAACAGGCGCAGGCCGCGCCGGAAAAGGACACCGACACGCTGGCGCTGGAAAAGCTGCTGACCGATACGATCGGCATGATCGTGGCCATCGATCACAAGGGCAAGGGCGGCGAACTGCGGGTGTCCTATCGGTCGCTGGAGCAGCTGGATGAGCTGTGCCGGAGATTGAAGCAGGAGCGGTAGTTAGCCGGCGAATTTATTGACTTCCCTTCTCCCCTTGTGGGAGAAGGTGTCGCCGACGGCGACGGATGACGGATGCTCCAGGGAAAGCCGACGCCTCACTCCGCTGGAACACCCCTCATCCGTCTCGCCGCTGCGCGGCGATCCACCTTCTCCCGCAAGGGGAGAAGGAAAGAAGCCCCTGTCGCCAGCCCTGGCGCCCGCGGCTTGACAGTACCGGGCAACGGCGTAACCTCGATTAGATATGGCTTAAATTAATGCCCTGGCGTGCCGGTCAGTCGCGGCGAGAGCTGTTTGCCATTCCTACAACAGTCGTGAAATGGCACCGCCTCGCCAAAGTGATATGCCGACGCGCCTGACGCAAGTGGGAGGTGCAAATGGCAGTCCGTTGGCAATTGTCCGGAAGCTACTTCGAAAATTGCAGCTGCGATGTCGTCTGTCCCTGCCTACTGTCCACCAATGCGCAGCTGACATCGAAGCCGACGAAAGGCGTTTGCGACGTCGGTCTGGTCTTTCATATCGATACGGGCAATTACGGCGACGTCCGATTGGATGGGCTCAGTGTCGCGATGGTCGCTCACACGCCGGGTCCGATGGCGGACGGCAATTGGACGGCCGCCGCCTATATCGACGAACGGGCCGATGACAGGCAAACCGAGGCGCTGGGTGCCATCTTTACTGGTGCCGCGGGCGGCCCGATGGCGGTGCTGGCACCCATGATCGGCACGAACCTCGGCGCCAAGAAGGTGCCGATAGACTACCGGATAGACGGCAAGAAGCGGTCGGCCGAGATTGCGGGCGTCATGCATATGGCGGTCGAGCCGCTGCCGACCATGCGCGAGGACGGGCAGATGTGGGCGGCCACCGGCCATCCCGTCAATCCCGACTGGCTCGCTCTGGCGATGGGGTCGCAAGGCAGCACATTCAGCGACCATGGCATGAGCTGGGACAATTCCCGCCGCAACGGACATTACGCCCCGATCAACTGGTCCGGCCAGCAGTAACCGGTGGCCGCATAGCACGGGACGTATCCGTCCATGGCGCAAACGTTGCAGCGATACATCATTCTCGCGCTGCTGATCGCGATCGCCGCGGCGGCATGGACCCTGCTTGTCCGGCAGCGGATGGGCATGGACGCCGACATGCGCATGGACATGCAAGCGCTCACCATGGGCATGCAGGCGCCGCTGTTTCTTGCCGTCTGGATGATCATGATGATTGCCATGATGTTTCCGACGGCGGCGCCGATGATCCTGACGTTTCACCGGGTCCAGGCCGGCAAACAGGGCCGGGGCGAGACCTTTGTCTCGAGCTGGGTGTTCGTCGCCGGGTACATGTTGGTTTGGGGGTGATGGGGGTTGTCGCCTTTGCCGGTGCGGCGGGTGCGGAGATGCTTGCCGGGCATGTGGGATTGTCGACGGCGGCGGCCGCGCGCATCGGCGGCGCGCTGCTGATGATTGCCGGCGCCTATCAACTCTCGCCGCTGAAGGATCTGTGTCTGGCCAAATGCCGCACGCCGATCGGCTTCATCCTGACCTCATGGCGCGATGGTTACTGGGGCGCGGTTCGCATGGGCCTGGAGCATGGACTTTTCTGCCTGGGCTGCTGCTGGCTTTTGTTCTTCGCCCTGTTTCCGCTCGGGATCATGAACGTCGCCGCCATGGCCGTGGTCACCTTGCTGATCTTTGCGGAAAAGACCCTGCCGTCGGGAGATAGGATCGCAAAGGTGTCGGGTGTCGCAATGCTGCTTTACGGCGCGGCGGTGCTGGTCTTTCCGCAGGCGCTGCCAACCTTCCAGCCGGCGGGCGCCATGATGATGAATTGACCAGCGCGCGGCGCCGAAAAGCGGGGGATCGCTCTCCTACCTTTGCCCCAGCCTCGCGCTTTCCACCGCAATGCCGAGCAGCGCCTGACGCGCCAGCGCGACGGACAGATCGGGCCGTTTGCGGGTCTGCAGCACCGCGGTTTGCAGCCGGGTCAGCGCGCGGCTGAGCGCGTCGCTGCTCCAGCGCTCCAACGCCTTCTCCACCAGCTTGCGCCGCGAAAAGAAAACCGGCGGGCGCGCGCCGGCAACGACCGAAGCGGCATTGCGGCCGGCAGAGTCCATCTGGACGCGCATGACCTGGATCTGCTGCAACTGCCGCATGGCCGAGGACAGCACCAGGAAGGGCGGGCCGCCGGACTGGCAGTGGCGGGTGAAGGCGGTGTCGAAGTCGCCGACCTTGCCTTCGAGCAGCGCGTCGACGGCGTCGTCGAACGAGGCGCCGGACACGTCGCCTGACATCGCTCTCACCTCTTCCAGCCCGATCTCCTTCTGGCCGTGGGCGTAAAGGATGAGCTTTTCGATCTCGCCGCGCGAGGCCAGCCGGTCGCCGCCGAGATTGCGGCGCAGCGCTTGTCTGGCCTCCAACGTCATCGATATGCCGGCCTTGCGCAGCTCATCGTCGATGACCGTGTCGATGTCGCGGGCCTCGTCGGCGTAGCAAGGCAGCGCCATGGCGTTGTCCGCGCCCTCGACCACGGCGCGCAGGCCGACACCTTTCTTCAGGTCACCGGCCTCGATCAGGATGATGGCATCCCGTGCCGGCTCCGCTGTCAGCGCCTTGACGTCCTCGGCCAGCGCCTTCTGGCCAGTGGCGTTGCGCACCCAGAGCAGCCGACGATCTGAAAACATCGGCACGGTGCGGGCTTCATCGAGCAGGCGGCCCTCGTCGCGATCGACCTCCGAACCCTCGAGCCGAACCACGGAGAACGGATCGTCGAGCGGCAGGCCGGTCTTTTCGGCAAAGGCCTTTGCGCGCTCGGAAACAAGCCCGCGATCGGGGCCGTAGAGCAGGACGATCGAGATACGCGGATCGGGCCGCGCGAGCCAGGAATCGACCTCGAAAGCTTTCTTCTGTGCCATGGTGGGTGGTTAGCATGCCACGAGCGCCGGGTGAACAAGCCCTTGGTGCCGGCCGCTATTTCTTGTCCTCGGAGGGTTGCAGGAGGCTGTCAGGGCTTGAGCATGCTATCGGCAGCCCCGAGGCGTTCGTAGTCTGTCAATGCCGCGTCGAGCGATTGGTCTTTCTTGACCGTCCATAAGGTCACCAAGGTCAGATAATTGGTGAAGGCATTCTGCTCTTTTGCGAAAATGGCGGCCAAACGAGAGTCGGTCTGAAAGAACCGATCCAGCTCCTGTTTGATCGCAACGTCGTTCTTCGCCAGCGATCCTATGGCCCATACAGCCGATGCCATCGTTAGCGTACGCATCATATCCTTGGAGGCCTGACTCTTGGGGCATCCATATTTCCAGCAAGCAGCGATAATCATGATGTTGCGGCGGCCCGGGGCCCCTGCGCCCCCGAACTTTCCCATGACAAGACCAATCCGGATCGCGTCCGCAGCCATGCCGTCACGGCTGGTTCGAAGATTTTCCAGAATATGATCGATGTAGGACAAGTCTCCAGTCGCCATGTAGGCGCCAATCAGCAGATCATTGTCCAGCGCGACCAAGACGGGCATCACCGTTCTCAGCGGCGTGACGTCGGCTGGTGCAGCATCCTCCAGCTTACGGGTCGACGCGAAACGACGCACTTCGTCTGCCAGGCCAGCTCTGCGAAGTGCGACCAGATAGAACTCAGCCGCGCGATCGGAACGCACTTCATCTAGCAGTTTTCGACGCAGCTCCGGCGCGCTGTCAAACAACGCTGCGAAAAATCCGATGATCGCTCCATTGTCGATCCGGGGCGGAGCATTGTCCAGGGTGGCGACGAGACGGTCGAGGCAGGCAGCATCCTTCGTACGATAAAAAATGCTCATGCAATCGTCTGACTTCGACTGGGCGAATGCCGGTCGACCGAGCCCGGTCAGAAATGCCATGATCGCCAAAGCGACAAAAGCTCTCGATCGTCCTTCCATGTTATTCCTCTCACGAACAATACCATCAGGATAGGTTTTGGGGGTTGGGAGGTGCAACTTGAATCGCCGGGGCGCATCGCCGCCGAAGGCAATTCACCGCGGAGCCTCAGGGCGAGGCATCGCACCGGCTTGAAATGACACGCCCGAGCCAGGTCGCCCCCCACTCCGTCGAGCTTCGCTCGAGACCTCTCCTCCGGTCGACGGGCAGGGGAATCGCATATGGCGATTTTGGGCTTGAAGTTGGTTTGAGAAGGGATTCTTTGGGAAGGCAGTCCAGCGAGGAGTGACTGCCATTACCAGCCTTGAGAGCTATTTCGGTACGGTGCCTGATCCGCGCGCGGCCAACGCCACACATCGGCTTGGCGACCTGATCGTGATGATGATCGCTGCGAGCCTGTGTGGCGCGACCAGCGCAACGGAGTTTTCGTTGTTCGCGCAAGAGCGCAAACAGGCGCTGTCGCGCTTGATCGACTATGAGGAGGCGCCTAGCCACGACACCTTCTCGCGGCTGTTGCGCCTGCTCGATCCGGAGGCCTTGGGACGGGCGTTCGCCGCCTTTGCCGCAGGCTTTGCCCAGGCACGTCAGGGTGTGGTCGCACTTGATGGCAAGGCGCTGCGGCGGGCCTATGAGAAAGGCCTTGCGGCCAGCCCGCCCCTGACGGTGTCGGCCTTTGCCAGCCAGACGCGGCTGTGTTTGGCGGCGGTCTCGCCCGGCGACGAAGACAATGAGGTCGAGGCTGCCCTCAAGGTCGTCGAACTCATTGATCTTACTGGCCGATTGGTCACGGCCGATGCCCTCCACTGCCACACGCGCATGGCCAAGGCCATCATTCAGCGCGGCGGCGACTATCTGCTCGCACTCAAGGGAAACCGCCGGCATTGGTTGGCTCGGGCCAATCAACAACTGGCCCAGACCACTCCCGCCGTCACTGAGCGGCCCGAGACCAGCCATGGCCGCAACGAATGGCGGCAGGCAGAGGTCGTGGTGGCGGCTGAACCAATGATGCCGGGGCACAAGGCCTTCATCCGCATCACCAGCCGGCGCGATCAGGCCGAGCCGCTGACGCGCCTGTTCATGGCCTCAACGCTGCTGTCGCCACAGCAGGCGATCGACCTCACCAGAGCCCATTGGCAGATCGAGAACGCACTGCACTGGATGCTCGACGTTCATCTGCACGAGGACCTCAGTCGTGCCCGCAAGGACAACGCTCCCGCCAACACCGCCCTCATCAACCGCATCGCCAGAAATATCCTTCAGGCCGCCGACATCGACAAAGTCCCCATTAGCCACCGCATCAAGAAATGCGCTTGGAATGACGACTATCTCATCCAGGCAATCGCTCATATGCGATAGCCCTGCTCCGGAGGGGGAGAGAAAAGGCGCGAGTTCGCCGACCTTGGCGCCCACCAAACCGTTCGGCGCGGTGGCGAACACAGAGGGGAGAGCTGTTACCTATGTATCCGGTTCAAACTGTTACCCATCTATCGGCTGGCAAGGCGCGAGCTCGCCGACCTTGGCGCCCTTCCTCTCCCTCCGGAGGGGAGAGGTGGCGCTGCGAAGCAGCGACGGAGTGGGGGAAGGCGGTCCTCAAATACGCCGCCGCTGACAACTCACCATCGGGCCTCGATCAGGGCGACGATCGCACCGACTTGGAGTAACAACGGCCGAGCCGGGTCGACCCCCACTCCGTCGAGCTTCGCTCGACACCTCTCCCCCGGTCGACGGGGGAGAGGAAAGGCGCGAGTTCGCCGCCCAATCGCCTTATCTGGCGGAAACCCCTGCTCAATCTTGCGCCAAATTGCGCGCCCTCACGAAACATCGACAAGAAATTTCGCGGACATATCTACATCTTGTGGGCGGGGAGGCTGGATCGGCCGTCGCGGCCGGTCCGATGCGGGAGGCCTTACCCGACGAATTCGCACTGGTCTGGCGGCGTGGATGTGCAAATATCCCTAACCAGGCAACATTGGAGGACAAAGGTCATGGCCGATGCTGGGATGTTGCGTTTCCACGTTCCGGAGCCGGAAGTGCGGCCGGGCGGCACGCCTGACTTTTCCAATGTGACCATCGCCGCTGCCGGCTCGGTGTCGCGCCCCGACATCGATGTCGATCCGCGCACCATCCGCGACATGGCCTTCTCGATCATCCGTGTGCTGAACCGCGATGGCGAGGCGGTCGGGCCGTGGGCCGGGCTGCTCTCCAACGAAGAGCTGCTGGAAGGCCTGCGCCATATGATGACGCTCAGGACCTTCGACGCCCGCATGCAGATGGCGCAGCGCCAGGGCAAGACCTCCTTCTACATGCAGCATCTCGGCGAAGAGGCAGTGAGCTGCGCCTTCCGCAAGGCGCTCGATCCGGGCGACATGAATTTCCCGACCTATCGCCAAGCCGGCCTGCTCATCGCCGACGGCTATCCAATGGTCACCATGATGAACCAGATCTATTCCAACGAGGCCGACCCGCTGAAAGGCCGGCAACTGCCGATCATGTATTCGTCGAAGGAGCACGGCTTCTTCTCCATCTCCGGCAATCTGGCGACGCAATACATCCAGGCGGTCGGCTGGGCGATGGCCTCGGCGATCTCGAACGATTCGAAGATCGCCGCGGCCTGGATCGGCGACGGCTCGACGGCGGAATCCGATTTTCATTCGGCCCTGGTGTTCGCCTCCACCTACAAGGCGCCGGTCGTGCTCAATGTCGTCAACAACCAATGGGCGATCTCGACTTTTCAGGGCATCGCACGCGGCGGCTCCGGCACGTTCGCGGCGCGGGGCCTCGGCTTCGGCATCCCGTCGCTGCGCGTCGACGGCAATGATTATCTCGCCGTCCATGCGGTGGCGAAGTGGGCGGCCGAGCGGGCGCGGAAGAATCTCGGGCCGACGCTGGTCGAATATGTCACCTACCGCGCCGGCGCCCATTCGAGCTCGGACGATCCTTCCGCCTACCGGCCAAAGACCGAATCCGATGCCTGGCCGCTCGGCGACCCGATCGTGCGGCTGAAGAACCATCTGATTGGGCTCGGCGTGTGGTCAAACGAGCGGCATGCGCAGGCCGAGGCGGAAATCCTCGATACGGTGATCGCGGCACAGAAGGAGGCGGAGAGCCACGGCACGCTGCATGCCGGCGGCAAGCCGTCGACGCGCGACATGTTCGAGGGGCCTCTATGCCGAGATGCCGCCGCATCTCAGGCGCCAGCGTCAGCAGGCGGGAGTCTGAGCCATGCCAAGACGGACCATGATCGAGGCCATTCGTGATGCCATGGATGTGTCGATGGGGCGCGACGAGAAAGTCGTCGTCTTCGGCGAGGATGTCGGCTTCTTCGGCGGCGTTTTCCGTTGCACGCAGGGCCTGCAGGCCAAATACGGCAAGAGCCGCTGCTTCGACGCGCCGATCAACGAATCCGGCATTGTCGGCTCGGCCATCGGCATGGCTGCCTACGGGCTGAAACCCTGCGTGGAAATTCAATTTGCCGACTATATGTATCCGGCCTATGACCAGCTGACCCAGGAAGCAGCGCGCCTGCGCTACCGCTCGAACGGCGATTTCACCTGCCCGATCGTGGTGCGCATGCCGACCGGCGGCGGCATTTTTGGCGGCCAGACGCACAGCCAGAGCCCGGAAGCTTTGTTCACCCACGTCTCCGGCTTGAAGACGGTGGTGCCGTCCAATCCGCATGATGCCAAGGGGCTCTTGATCGCGGCGATCGAGGATCCCGATCCGGTCATTTTTCTCGAGCCGAAACGGCTCTACAACGGTCCGTTCGACGGCCATCACGACCGGCCAGTGACGCCCTGGTCGAAGCATGAGCTCGGCGAAGTCGCGGATGGTCACTACACCGTGCCGCTCGGCAAGGCGGCGATCCGCCGGGCCGGCTCGGCGATCACCGTGCTCGCCTATGGCACCATGGTCTATGTCGCGCAGGCCGCGGCCGAAGAGACCGGCATCGATGCCGAGATCATCGATCTGAGGACGCTCTTGCCGCTCGACCTCGACGCCATCGTTGCGTCGGTGAAGAAGACCGGGCGCTGCGTCGTCGTGCATGAGGCGACGCTGACTTCCGGCTTTGGCGCCGAGCTGTCGGCGCTGGTGCAGGAAAACTGTTTTTATCATCTGGAAGCGCCGGTGGCGCGGGTCGCCGGTTGGGACACGCCCTATCCGCATGCGCAGGAGTGGGACTATTTTCCGGGGCCCGCCCGCGTCGGTCGCGCCCTCATAGAAACCATGGAGGCCTGACATGGGCGAGCACATCATCAAGCTGCCCGATGTCGGCGAGGGTGTCGCCGAGGCCGAACTGGTCGAATGGCACGTCAAGATCGGCGACATTGTGCGCGAGGACACGGTGCTTGCCGCCGTCATGACCGACAAGGCGACGGTCGAGATTCCGTCGCCGGTCGATGGCGAGATCCTGTGGCTGGGCGCCGAGATCGGCGACACCGTTGCGATCGGTTCGCCGATCGTGCGGCTGAAAGTGGCGGGTGAGGGCAATGTAAAGCCGCAGAGTGGTGAGGTGGAAGCGGTGGCTGCCGAACCGCCGACCAAGCTTCCGACGCCGAAGCCCGAGAGCGCCGCGCCGAGCGCGAAGGCCCCGCCAAAGGTCGCTGCTCCGGAGACGAAATCCGCCCCGGCCGTCTCGAAAAGCACCGGACGTCCGTCCGTCTCCGGCGCCCCGCGCCCGGAGGGTGAAAAGCCGTTGGCGTCGCCTGCCGTGCGGCTACGGGCGAGAGAAGCCGGCATCGATCTGAGGCAAGTCGCGGGAAGTGGCCCGGCCGGGCGCATCGGCCATGAGGACATCGAGGCGTTCCTGGCACGCGGCCCGCAGGTCGCCAAGGCATCGGGCCTCGCCCGCAACGATGCCGTCGAGGACATCAAAGTGGTGGGCTTGCGGCGCAAGATCGCCGAGAAGATGACGCTGTCCAAGTCGCGCATCCCGCACATCACCTATGTCGAGGAGATCGACGTCACCGCGCTCGAAGACTTGCGCGCCGCGCTCAACAAGGAGAAGCGGGCCGACAGGCCGAAGCTGACGCTGCTGCCGTTCCTGATGCGGGCGATGGTCAAGGCGATCGCGGACCAGCCCCAGCTCAATTCGCTGTTCGACGACGAGGCCGGCATCATCCACCAGCATGGCGGCATTCATATCGGCATCGCCGCGCAGACGCCGTCAGGGCTGGTGGTGCCTGTCGTCAAGCATGCTGAGGCGCGCGACATCTGGGATTGCGGCGCCGAGGTCAACAGGCTGGCCGAGGCCGCCAAGTCCGGCACGGCGACACGTGACGAGCTGTCCGGCTCGACCATCACCATCACCTCGCTCGGCGCCATGGGCGGCATCGCGACCACGCCGGTCATCAACCATCCGGAAGTGGCGATCATCGGCGTCAACAAGATGATGGTGCGGCCGATGTGGGACGGCACGCAGTTCATCCCACGCAAGATGATGAACCTGTCGTCGAGCTTCGACCACCGGGTGATCGACGGCTGGGACGCCGCGGTGTTCGTGCAGCGCATCAAGGCGCTGCTGGAAACGCCGGCGCTGATTTTCGTGGATTGAGGGCGATGGCGATGGGGTTGGTGGCGAAGCGCGAGGCGTCGAGATCCAGGCTCCCCCTTCTCCCCTTGTGGGAGAAGGTGTCGCCGAAGGCGACGGATGAGGGGTGCTCCAGGGAACGCCGACGCCTCACTCCGCTGGAACACCCCTCAACCGTCTCGGCGCTGACGCGCCGATCCACCTTCTCCCACAAGGGGAGAAGGGAAGGCGTGCGGCCGCCATCGCCGAAAGGATTGCCAACATGAAAGAAATCTCCTGCAAGCTGCTCGTCATCGGCGCCGGTCCGGGCGGTTATGTCTGCGCCATCCGTGCCGGCCAGCTCGGCGTCGACACGGTGATCGTCGAAGCCGGCAAACCGGGCGGCACCTGCCTCAATGTCGGCTGCATCCCCTCCAAGGCGCTGATCCATGCGGCGGAGGAGTTCGAGAAGGTCGCGCACATGGCCGGCGGCAAGAGCCCGCTCGGCATTTCGGTCTCGGCACCCGTGCTCGACCTCGGCAAAACCGTCGCCTGGAAGGACGGCATCGTCAGCCGGCTCAACAGCGGCGTCGCTGGTCTGTTGAAGAAGGCCGGGGTGAAGACGGTTCATGGCTGGGCGACGTTCCGTGACGGCAAGACCGTCGAGGTCGAGACCGAGACGGGAAGCCAGGTGATCCGAGCCGAAACGATCGTCATCGCCACCGGCTCGGCGCCGGTCGAATTGTCGTTCCTGCCCTTTGGCGGTCCTGTGATCTCGTCCACCGATGCGCTGGCTTTGAGTGCGGTCCCCAAGAAACTTGCGGTGGTCGGCGGCGGCTATATCGGGCTTGAGCTTGGCATGGCCTTTGCCAAGATGGGCGCCGACGTCACCGTGGTCGAGGCCTTGCCACGCGTGCTGGCGCAGTATGATGCCGAGCTGACCCGGCCGGTGGTCAAGCGGCTCGCCGCGCTCGGTATCGAGGTGATGACAGGGGCCAAGGCCAAGGGATTGTCGACCAAGGGCGACGCGCTGCTGGTCGAGACCGCGGACGGCAAGAATGCCAAGGTCGCCGCCGACAAGATCCTGGTGACAGTCGGACGCAAGCCGGTGACGGAGGGCTGGGGCCTCGACCAGATCGACCTCGATATGGCAGGCAAATTCATCAAGATCGACGACCAGTGCCGCAGCTCGATGCGCGGCATTTTTGCCATCGGCGACGTCACCGGCGAGCCGATGCTGGCGCATCGGGCGATGGCGCAAGGCGAAATGGTCGCCGAGATCGTCGCCGGCCACAAGCGCAGCTGGGACAAGCGTTCAATCCCCGCCGTCTGCTTCACCGATCCGGAACTGGTGACGGCGGGGCTGTCGCCGGAAGAGGCCAAGGCTCAGGGTGAGATCAAGATCGGGCTGTTCCCGTTCGCCGCCAATGGGCGGGCGATGACGAAGCTCGGCGAAGATGGTTTCGTCCGCGTCGTGGCGCGGGCGGACAACCATCTGGTGCTCGGCATCCAGGCGGTCGGGCAGGGCGTGTCGGAGCTGGCGGCGTCGTTTGGCCTGGCGCTTGAGATGGGCGCGCGGCTGGAGGATATCGCCGGAACCATCCATGCGCATCCGACGCAGGGCGAGGGATTCCAGGAAGCGGCGCTGAAGGCGCTCGGGCACGCGCTGCATATTTGAGAGTGTGATCTCCCCCTCGAGGGCAGGGGAATCGCATATGGCGATTTTGGGCTTGAAGTTGGTTTGAGAAGGGATTCTTTGGGAAGGCAGTCCAGCGAGGAGTGACTGCCATTACCAGCCTTGAGAGCTATTTCGGTACGGTGCCTGATCCGCGCGCGGCCAACGCCACACATCGGCTTGGCGACCTGATCGTGATGATGATCGCTGCGAGCCTGTGTGGCGCGACCAGCGCAACGGAGTTTTCGTTGTTCGCGCAAGAGCGCAAACAGGCGCTGTCGCGCTTGATCGACTATGAGGAGGCGCCTAGCCACGACACCTTCTCGCGGCTGTTGCGCCTGCTCGATCCGGAGGCCTTGGGACGGGCGTTCGCCGCCTTTGCCGCAGGCTTTGCCCAGGCACGTCAGGGTGTGGTCGCACTTGATGGCAAGGCGCTGCGGCGGGCCTATGAGAAAGGCCTTGCGGCCAGCCCGCCCCTGACGGTGTCGGCCTTTGCCAGCCAGACGCGGCTGTGTTTGGCGGCGGTCTCGCCCGGCGACGAAGACAATGAGGTCGAGGCTGCCCTCAAGGTCGTCGAACTCATTGATCTTACTGGCCGATTGGTCACGGCCGATGCCCTCCACTGCCACACGCGCATGGCCAAGGCCATCATTCAGCGCGGCGGCGACTATCTGCTCGCACTCAAGAGAAACCGCCGGCATTGGTTGGCTCGGGCCAATCAACAACTGGCCCAGACCACTCCCGCCGTCACTGAGCGGACCGAGACCAGCCATGGCCGCAACGAATGGCGGCAGGCAGAGGTCGTGGTGGCGGCTGAACCAATGATGCCGGGGCACAAGGCCTTCATCCGCATCACCAGCCGGCGCGATCAGGCCGAGCCGCTGACGCGCCTGTTCATGGCCTCAACGCTGCTGTCGCCACAGCAGGCGATCGACCTCACCAGAGCCCATTGGCAGATCGAGAACGCACTGCACTGGATGCTCGACGTTCATCTGCACGAGGACCTCAGTCGTGCCCGCAAGGACAACGCTCCCGCCAACACCGCCCTCATCAACCGCATCGCCAGAAATATCCTTCAGGCCGCCGACATCGACAAAGTCCCCATTAGCCACCGCATCAAGAAATGCGCTTGGAATGACGACTATCTCATCCAGGCAATCGCTCATATGCGATAGCCCTGCCCTCGAGGGGGAGATGGCCGGCAGGCCAGAGGGGGTCGGTTCGACTGGACGCGACCTTCTTGCGACGGAGGAAGCTGGCGCTCTACGCGCGGCGACCCCCTCTGTCGCCTTCGGCGATATCTCCCCCTCGAGGGGGGAGATTAAAAGCTCAGCTCGCGAGCCGGCTCACCATCTCGTGCTGGGCATAAGCCCGTCCAAAACGGTTCGCCAGAAACGCATCCAGCGCGATGTCCTCCTGCTTGACGAAGCCGGTGGCCGGCAGGCTGCCGTCGGCCAGCATGTCGAGCACGGCACAGATGCCGGACGCCGTGGTGATCTGGATGGCGCTGCGGACCTGGTTGCCGACGCGCTGCGAGTAGATCTTGTTGGCGTAGGTTTCCTGCAGCAGGCGGCCGTTGCGGCGGCCGGAGACGGTGACGAAGACGATCACCACGTCCTGCAGCGTCGCCGGCAGGGCACTTTCGAAAATGTCCTTCAGCACGTCGCGGCGATGGCGCAGCCCAAGATCGTTGAGCAGCGCCTTCATGATGGCGGCATGGCCGGGATAGCGGATGGTGCGGTAGTTCAGCGTGCGCACCTTGCCCTTCAGCGTCTCGGCCAGCGTGCCAAGCCCGCCTGAGGTGTTGAACGCCTCATAGGTGACGCCGTCGAGCGAGAATTCCTCGCGCTCCTCCAGTGGCGGCACTTCGATCAGCTCGCCCTCGACGATCGCCTCGCAGGGTTCGCAGTATTCGTTGATGACGCCGTCGGTGCTCCAGGTGAGGTTGTAGTTCAGTGCGTTGGACGGGTATTGCGGCAGCGCGCCGACGCGCATGCGCACGCTTTCCAGCGTGTCGAAGCGGCTGGCGAGATCGTTGGCGACGATCGAGATGAAACCCGGGGCCAGCCCGCATTGCGGGATGAAGGCGCTCTTGCCCGAACGCGCCAGCTCCTTGACGCGCCGGGTCGAGACGACATCCTCGGTCAGGTCGAGATAGTGGACGCCGGCGCTGGCCGCTGCTTCAGCGATGCGCGTGGTGAGGTGGAAGGGGGCGGCGCTGAGCACCGCGAACTTGCCGGCCAAGGCTGCCTCAAGCGTGCCGGGAGCGGCAATGTCGAGTTCAAGCGTCTCGACGCCGGCGGGCACTTCGGCCGCGGCGAGCTGAGCCGCCGAGCGGTCGACGAGGGTGACGCGGTAGTCGCCCGTTGCGGCGAGCATCCCGGCGATGGTCGAGCCGATCTTGCCGGCGCCGACGATAACGATGTTGTTCATGGTCAAATACCCCTGCCAAATTCGAATTGGCGGAATCATCGCAGCTTGCCTGTCGAAAGGAAGCGTGAAATCTGGCAGAGTGAACCCTATCTTTAGTCGATCTGCCGAAGGGATTCGTCGAAATGCTCAGTGAAGCCGAACAGGCGCTGCTTTCCCTGCTGCGTTCCAACGCGCGCGCCTCGACGGCGGAACTGGCGCGGCAGCTGGGTGTGTCGCGCACCACGGTGCAGAGCCGGATCGAGCGGCTGGAACAGCGCGGCATCATATCGGGCTACGGCGTCAAGCTCTCTGCGGACTATGAGCAGGGGCTGGTCAAGGCGCATGTGCTGCTGACCGTGACGCCCAAGCTCGCCGACAAGGTGGTGCGGGCTCTGCAGGCGCTGCCGCCGGTCAGGACGCTGCACTCCGTCAGCGGCAATTTCGACATGATCGTCATCGTCGACGCGCCGTCGATCCGCGACCTCGACGCGCTGCTCGACCAGATCGGCGCCATGGACGGGGTCGAGCGGACCTCGTCATCGATCATCCTGTCGACGCGCATCGATCGGTGAGTGGGCTTCTCAAGGCTTGGGTTCCTCGCCCCCGCCAGAGGCGGGGGAGAGGTGGCCGCGAAGCGGACGGAGAGGGGGCTTTCGTAGGGCGGTCCCCTCTCCGTCGCGGCTTCGCCGCGCCACCTCTCCCCACTTTCGTGGGGCGAGGAACCCAAGCTGGAACGGGTCGCCTTCCTTCTGCCTTGCGCGGATCTACGCCAGCGGAAAACTCACCACCACCGCCAGGCCCGGCTCGCGATCCCCGAGCGCAATCGACGCGCCGTGCAGATCGGCGATGGCCCTGACCAGGCTGACGCCGCCGCCGGTGCGCCCCGGCATGTTGCGTTGCGCACGGCGGAGGACCGAGCCGCTCCCGGCTCGTCCCATTTCCTCTATTTCGCCGGCTGGATGCTAGATGCCGCCAGCTTGCCGGCCCGGGTCGAATAGGTCACCACCACCTTCTCGCCAACCTTCAGCGTTTCGGCCTCGATGCCTTCCGGCAGGACGAAGGTCTTGCCGTCGGAAAGCGTGATCGAGTCGCCCTTCTTGTCGATGCTGGCAATGGTGCCGGTGGCCGCCTTGGCAAAAGCACCGGTCGAGGATACGACGGCGAGTATCAATGCGGCTGCGATAGCTGACTTGTTCATGGTCTTTTTCCCGTTTGACTTGGTTGTGGAGCCGCTGGCTATTGGCCTGGAGCGGCTCCGGTATCCGGGCCGTTTGGTCGCCGGATCTGTCTCTTCGTCTTGACGCAATTCCCAAGGGAAGCGCTCCGCGCCTTTCCCGGGAAAACCGCACCGCGCTTTTCCTGGAATTGCTCTCGCGAGAGACAAAACCAGCTTAGGCCGTGGAGTTGTCGATGGGCTGGCCGCAAGTTTACAAATAGGTAATCGACGCCCAGCTCACAGGTCGCGCAACTGTTCCGCTGCCTGTCCCGCCGATGGCCTGGCGGACCAAACGGCGGCAGCCACCGAAGCGGCGACGAGGCCGAGCATGACCGCCAGATAAAGCCAGGGGATCGACAGCGCTTCGGGTGGCGGATCGAAAACGCCGGTCAACAGCTTGACCAGCATCCATGCCGTCAGCAGGCCCGAAAGCAGGCCGAACGTCATGCCGCCGACGAGGATCAGCAGACCTTCGCTCCACAGGAAGGCCGCGAGCTGGCGCGGTTTGGCGCCGATAGCGGCGAGAATGGCGAAAGGCCGGCGACGCTCGAGGAACCCCAGCGCCAGCATCAGCCCGGCGGCGGCCGCGGCCATGACGACCGCGAAGCCCAGTTCGATTGTCGTCAATCCGCCGAGATCGACCGCGGTCAGGCTCGAGCCGATGAGATGTGCCGCCTGGCCGATATCGGTCACCTTCAGCGACGGATCGGAAGTGAGTGCTGACGCAGCCTGCCGCGCCAGCGCGGCAGGATCCGCTTTGGATCGCATGAGCACGTATTCGGATGCATCGGAGCCGGTCATGCGGGCCACGTAGGCCGAATTGGCGACAAGGAAGGAATCCTTTGGCGCGGCCGGAAATTCGCGGGCGACGCCGATGAACTTGAAGGCCACGGGATGATACTGGTGATCCCTGGCATCGATGAGCCGCAAATTGATCGTATCGCCTTGCTGGAGCTGGAAATCCTGTACGGTCTCTTCCGATACCAGGACACCGTCCGGCGTCGCGGCGAGCAGGGCGAGCGTGCCGGCCGCGCTGGCGCCACTGAAATAGGCATCGGAAAGACCAGTGGCGCGCCCGATGCGGGCGGGATCGATGCCGTAGAGGTCCTGCAGGTCCGCCCCGACATAGGCGAAACGATGTTGCATGGGCTCGGCCGCCGCCGTTTCAGGCAGCGAGGCCAGAGCCACAAGGTGGGCTCCGGCCGGTCTGTCCGTCGTGCCGAAGACGGTGACATCGGAGCCGTTCGTCAGCTCGGCGTCGATGCGCGCCTGGGCATTGTAGGTGGTGTTGAAGATGGCGGTCGACGTGGCGAAGGAGATGGCCAGCGCGGTCATCGCAATGCCGATCGTCAGCCGCCCCGCTTGCCGCGAGAGAGCGGCCGATACAACGGGCGCCAGTGGTCCCGATGCCGGGGCAATGATCATGCGCAGGAGCGCGCCATTGCCGGCGATGACCGCGGCCGACAGCCTGATCGTCAGCAATGCCATGCCGAGCCAGAACAGAGCCGGCGCGATGAATGCCTTGTAGTCCACCGATATCGCCGCCACGCCTTCGGGCGCCAGCACGATCTGGTATCCGGTGCTCGCCGATTGCCAGAAGAACAATCCCGCCGTCGCGAGCAGCAGGATGTCCAGCCACAAGCGCTGCCAGAGCGGCGCTCTCGGCCGGCTCACGGTGCGCCGCACCGCCGTCACGGTCGCCCAGCGCGCGTCCCGCCAGGCCGGATAGAGAAAGGCGATGAACCCGACCAGCAGCCCGAAGGAGGCGACAAGCAGCAGCGTCGGCACGTTGACGCCAAGCACTGCCTCGAGACCTGGAACGATGATGGCGGCCAGCGATGCCGCGGCTATGCCAATCGCGGTGCCCGCGATGGCGGCGACGGCGGCTTCCGCGGCGGACAGCAACAGGATGTCCTTGATCGTCGCGCCGCGGACGCGAAGCAGCGCCTGCTCCGTGCGCCGGCGTGCCGCGCCGGACGCGGTGACGGCAAAGGTGAGCGCAACGGCCAGCGCGACGCCGGGCAGCCCGAGAAACAGGAACAGCACCGAGGCGTACAGCGCATCCTCGCGGACCGCCCCGAGGCGCGAGCCGAGATTGTCGGCGACCAGGGCCTGGCCGGCGACCCGCGCCTCGAGATTGTGCTGGGCGGTGGTGACGAAAGTATAGGCCGTGACGGGATCCGGCGGCAGCGCTTCGTGGGCAAGGCGCACATGCAACTGCAGCCGGGTGGTGTCGGGGCGCGCCTTCTGCTGCGGATCGAACACTTGCCGCCAGGTCTCCAGCGGCAGGATGAGGACGTTGTCGGGTGGAGCCTGCGGCGCGGCCTGCGGTGGCAGGCCGACAGCCTGGAACAAAGCGTCGGCGTCCGGGAGGTCGACCACGCCGGCAATCCTGACCTCGGCCGGCGGCAGGCCGATCCGCTGGATCGAGACCGTGTCGCCGGGACCGACATGGAGGTTGGCGGCTGTCTGCTGGGCAATCAGCGCGCCGTCGAGGGTGCCGGAAAGCGGGCGGATCTCCGCCGGAAAATTGCTGGAATATCGGCTGTCGAAAGCAACCGCCTGGCCTGGCCCCGTGGTCTGGGTCGTGCCGCCGGTTCGGGCCTCGAAACCGGCGACATCGGCATAGCGGACCTGATGTACTGTTTTGACGGGAGCAGCTTCGCTCAGCGCCTTGCCGACGAGGTCCGGATCGGCACCGGAAATCACTTGCACCTGCCAGTCGATTGGAACCGCCGACACGGCGCGGGCGGTCATCGATGCACCGGCGTTGGCGAGGAAGAGCGCCATTGCCGCGAGCAGGGCGACCGTCAGCGCGATGCCGGCGGCAGCACCGGCGACGCGCAGGAAACGGCGGGCAAGCACACCACGAATCCACAGCAGGACCATCATGCGGCAGCTGCCCCGGCCGGCGGCCGGTGACGAGCCGGCCGTGATCCATCGTCCAGCGCGCCGCCATGCGGTTGGCCACGGCTTCGTCATGCGTGGCAACGACCAGGGCGATGTCGGTGCCTTCCAGGTGGTCGAACACGGCGTCGAAGAAACGCAGCGCCGTTCGGCTGTCCAGCTGCCCGGTCGGCTCATCGGCAAGCACAAGCTTCGGACCCATGGCCAAAGCGCGCGCCATGGCAATACGCTGGGCCTGGCCGCCGGACAGTTCCTCCGGCAGCTTGTCGCCGAGTTCGCCAAGACCGAACGATTGCAGAAGCGATGCCGCGATATCATTGGCGCCGACATTCTCGCCGGCCAGCAGCATGGGCAGGCCGACATTCTGGACAGCGGTAAGGGCGGGAAACAGGCTGGGCGACTGGAATACGAAGCCGATCTGGCGCGGCCTCAGGGTTTCGAATGAACCGAGACCGGGCCATTCGACGCTACCGGCCGTCGGCCGGTCGAGGCCACCAAGAATATGCAGCAGTGTCGTCTTGCCGCTGCCCGAAGGTCCGACGAGCGCGATGCGTGCACCCGAGCCGATCTCGCAGTCGACATTGCGCAGCACGCTGATCCGACCGGCGTTGCCGTCCCGGAAGTCCCGCCCGAGGCCCTTTGCGACGACGAGCGTTTCAGCCACGGGCGATCCTCCCATCCTTCAGCCTGATGATGCGATCGGCCCTCTGCGCCAACGCCTTGCTGTGGGTGGCCAGCAGCGTTGCCAGTCCGGCGTCGCGCCTCGCCTCGAAATGAGCGATCAGCCGGGATTCGGTCTCGCTATCGACTTCCGCGGTCGGCTCGTCGGCAATCAGGATCGGCGGGTCGGCGGCCAGCGCCACGGCAAGGCCGGCGCGCGCCGTCTCGCCGCCGGACAGCTGTGTCGGAAAAGCGCGGGCGCGATGCGAAAGCCCGACACTTTCCAGCAGGCTGGCCATTCGCCGGTCGTCCGGCTTGTTCGCCAGCAGCATTTGCAATCGAAGGTTCTGCTCAACGCTCAAGTGGCCAAACAGGTTTCCCGACTGCAGCAGAATGCCGAAGCTGGCGGCGCGAACGCGCGTGCGCTGCGCCTCCGGTCGCCGGGTCAGCCGGACGCCGCCCACCTCGACATAGCCGCCATCCGGTTCATCGAGGCCAGTCACGCAGGCCAGCAAGGTGGATTTGCCGCTGCCGGACGGTCCGGCCAGGGCGACGATCTCGCCGGCGGCGACGTGGAAACTGACGCCCCGCAAGGCGGCCGTCTCGTCGTCGCCCAAGTGGAAGAAGCGATAGAGTTCATGCGCGTCCAACGCGTGCATCTCATTTCCACCGGAACGAGCTGGACATCAGCTGCCACTGGTCGACATTGTCGGCGCCCTTGGGTGCATAGAGCTCTAGCGCGACGAGCTTGCCGTCCTTGAAATAGAGGTAGCGCTCGTTTTCGAGGCGAACCTGCCGGTTGGTGACCGCATTCGGCTCGGAGTTCGAGGTGTAGACGATGCGGATCGCGGTGCCGGCCGGCAGCTTGACCTGCTTGACGGCACTCACCTGCACGGCGCGACCGGATGCCTGGAGCTTGGCGACATAGTCCGCCTTGGCGCTGTCGACGGTGGGCGCGGCGTCAGCCTTGGAAACCGAGACCACGACGCCATCCAGCTTGTCGACGAAGCTGGCGCCGTCGGCACGGTCCGACCGTGCCCAGCCTTCCGGCACCTTCAGCGCGAACCCTTGCGGCGAGGTATAGTCGATAAAGACCTGCGAATCGGGAATGTCGCCCGGCGGGTTCTTCTCCGGCTGGACGGGCTTCTCGGCGGCCAAAGCCGGCAGGCTGCCAAGCACCGAAACCATGACGGCTGTCGTGCCCAGGCACGCCGCGACGGCGAGAGCGGGCAACACGCCGGCGGTTTTCTGAAAGAAGCTTTTCATTTTCCGCGGCCTTTCGATGGACGGTCAGGTCCATTCATTATGCCGCTGCAAGCTTACGGGCGGGTCGCCGGCCTCATACGCTTTGGTAAGCTATTGGCGCTTTGGTAAGTTTCCGGCACCAGCTCACGACCCTATGACGCCGCCGATCTTACCAGCGGAAAGCTCACCACCACGGCGAGGCCGGGCTGACAATCGTCAAGGGCGATGGATGCGCCGTGCAAATCGGCAATGGCCCGCACCAGGCTGAGGCCAAGGCCGTTGCCTGGCGTCGAGCGGCTATGGTCCAGCCGGTAGAGCCGCTGAAACACTTTTTCGCGCTCGTCGGCGGCAATGCCGGGGCCGTTGTCGGCGACCGTGGCAAGGACATGCTCGCCCTGGCGCGCCACCGAAAGTCTGATCGCCGTGCCGGGGGGCAATGGCGCAGCGCATTCTCGACCAGATTGGCGAACATCTGCGTCAACAGTTCCCGATCGCCATGAATCGGGTCTGCTGTTTCACGCAATTGCGTCGATGCCAACGACTTTCCGTCATCCTCGGCAACGTCGGTGTAGATCTCGGCGATGGTTTCCAGCACCTCGCCGAGATCGAGATCGGTGAAGCGCGCCTTGCGGGCTCCGGCCTCGATCTGGGCGATCCGCAACAGCGCATCGAAGGTTTCGTTGATCTGATGGCCCTCGGCGCGCGCGTCGGCGAGATCATCGGAGACGTCCTGTTCCCGCGCGGCCTTGTAGGCGGCGCCCTCCAGGATCATCTGCAGGCGGTTGAGCGGCGTCTTCAGATCGTGCGCGATGTTGGCGCTGACCTGTTTCATTCCGTCGACCAGCGCCGACAGGCGGTCGAGGGCGGCATTGACCTGGCCGGAGACGACATCGATGTCGTCGCCATTGCCGGTCAGCGGAATGCGGGTGTCCAGCCGGCCATGCGAGACATCGACCATGGTGGCGGCAATGCCGTCGAGACGGCGCTGGACGCGCGAGGCCAGCAGCGCGCCGCCGGTGACCGCCAGGCCGGTGATGATCAGGGTGGCCCAGCCGAAACTCATCATTGCCACCGTTTCCAGCTCCTCGGTTTCGGAAAGGCTGAAGGCGACCGTCAGATTGTTGCCGCCGACCGAGCCGGAAAAGGCGCGATACTCCGTATCCGGCGGCACGCCCGGCAATACGGCGTCGAACGCCGAGAACCCGTCGGGAAGCCCGGCGGCGGTGAAGTTGCCGGCCAGGTGGTTTCCGGCCGGGTCGGTCAGCGAAAACAGCTGTTCCTTCTTCGGGCTGAGCTTTGCATGGCTTTCGATCGTGGCGACAAGGTCCTCCAGATCGTTCCCGGAATAGGTGGCGGCGACGACCGAATAGGTTTCCTTGATGGTCTCGTCGAGCCGCTCGGCAAGATCGGCGCTCATCATCTGGTAGACGATGGCGCCCGACAGCACGAAGGCCAGCATGAACAGGAAGCCGAATGTCAGCGCGAGCCGGAACGGCGTGCTGCGCAGCAGGCGAGACCAGGTTCCGGTCATGGCGCGAGCGGAGCGTGCAGGCTGTAGCCGGTGTTGCGGATGGTGTGGATGAGCTGGGTCTCGAACGGCTTGTCGATCTTGGCGCGCAGCCGGCTGATATGGGTCTCGACAACGCTGGTCTTGGGGTCGAAATGAAAGTCCCAGACGCGCTCCAGAAGCATGGTGCGGGTGATGACACGGCCTTCGCCGCGCATCAGCACCTCGAGCAGGCTGAATTCGCGCGGCTGCAGGTCGATCGGCTGGCCCTGGCGGGTGACGCGCCGCATGATGAGGTCCATTTCGAGGTCGCCGACCCGCAGAACCGTCTTCTGTTCCTGTGCCGCCGGCCGCCGGCCGAGCGCATGGATGCGGGCAAGCAGCTCGGAAAAGGCGAAGGGCTTGACCAGATAGTCGTCGCCACCGGCCTCCAGGCCCTCGACGCGGTCGTCGATGCCGCCGATGGAGGTGAGGAAGATCGCTGGCGTGCGCACGCCCGCGGCGCGCGCCGCCTTGACCATCGACAGGCCGTCGAGGCCCGGGATCATCCGGTCGGCGATGATCACGTCGTAATTGTCCCGGGTAGCGGCGAAAAGCGCGTCATGGCCGTTGCGCAGGAGGTCGCAGACATGACCGGCCTCGGTCAGTCCCCTGACGATATAGTCCGCCGTCCTGTGGTCGTCCTCGACGAGAAGAAGTCGCATCGCTGTTCCGGTTCATTGCCGATATCGGCCACAGGCTATCACCGGCATGGGCCCGTTCCTAGGATGCAGGATGGCCTTGGCCGGGTAGCGCTTTCCCTTCCTTCCGAAGCCTAGTCCGACTCCAGCAGGATCTCATCCGCATCGCCGGCGGTTTTCTTCAGCGTCATGTAGAGAACCAGGGCGACGATGCAGCCGAGGAAGATCATGCTGGTGGAGGTGGTGCCGAAACCGAGGCCGCCATATTCGACTGGCTGCGACAGAAGATCACCGAAGGAGGCGCCAAGCGGGCGCGTCAGGATATAGGCCAGCCAGAAGGCCAGGATGGCGTCCAGGTTGACGAGATAATAGGCGAGCGCGATGAGCCCGATGACACCGCCGAACATGAGGCCCGACGTCAGATAGCCCATGTCGAAGCTCTCGGCGACGAGATCGCCGGCGGCGGTACCGAGCGAGAAGGTGAAGAGGATCGCCAGCCAGTAGAAAATCTCGCGCCTGGTCGTGAAGATGGTGTGGATCGAAAGAGTCCGCTCGCTGGCGTACCAGACCGCGAATGTCGCCGCGAGCGCTACCGAGAAGGCAATCGTCGTCGTCTGCAGGCGCACGCCGAAGGTGTCGACGAGGTTGTCGGTGATCAGCGTGCCGACGACGCTGATCAGCACCACCGCCAGCCAGTAGGCCCAGGGCACGTAGCGCTTCTGCGCGAACTGCAGGACAAGGGCGACGATCAGCACGCCGGTCATGATCAGCGACGTGACGGTCAGGCCAAGCCCGAGGTTGACGGCGAGATAATCGGCCGCCGTCTCGCCCATGGTGACCGCCATCAGCTTGATCAGCCAGAAGTCGAAGGTGACGTCCGGAACCCTGTTCTGGCTCGGTCCGGCAGACTGCTTGTTGGTCGGGAGCATGGCTGAAGTCCTGAGGTTGATGGTTGCGGTGGGATGAAAGCGCATCGCGAGGGATCCGTGCGATTCGCCCCTATTTCATGCATGTCATGTCTCAATCGCTGAACACCCTCGGGTGAGGCCCGAGGGTGCTTTGGATGGCATGGATTTACTTGCCCATGACTTTCATCGCCTGGGCGAAGAAGTCGTCGGCGCGCTTGTCGTCATCCGCGTTGCAGCGCTCGATGCCCTTGGTCTCCAGTTCCGAGACCTTGTTCTTGTCGGCGTCGTTGAGCTTGGCTGCCGCTTCAGCGGCACGAAGGGCCTTCAAACTTTCCTCACAAGGCGCGGGGGCCGCATAGGCAGTGGAAATCGCGGCCGAGACAGCGAGGGTGCCCACTGCGACGGCAAGTGCAAATCTTCTCATGAAACCATTCCCTATCTGATGCCGGTGGCCCGGCTGCGGTAATTGAAGCCGACCCCTAATTCGCGGACCGGCATCTGAACGATAAGGAAGCGACTTCACTCCAGCCTGTCCCGGGGCATACAAATTCGTAAGGATGGAGCTGGTTGGCGCAAAAGGCCTTTACGAACGCCGCGCGTTGCGCTGATAGAAAGCGATCGCCTTGTATCCGCCATCAATGGCGTGCCCCAGTGCGCCGGCACCGCAATCCGTGCCCCAGGAAAACACGAATGACCTATGCTTCGCTCAAGCCGGTTTCAAAGGCCTTCGTGCAGCGCAAGCGGCTGATCTTCGTGCGGGCGGCGGCGGTGCTGGCGGTGCTGCTGCTGCTCCTCACCAAGCCGGCGCTCGCCGAGGGCTCGGACGGGCACGAAACACTGGAATTCCTCGGCTTCTGCCTGGTGCTCGCCTGCGTCGCCGGCCGGCTGTGGAGCATCCTCTATGTCGGCGGCAAGAAGAATGAGGAACTGGTTTCGGCGGGACCGTTCTCGATCAGCCAGAACCCGCTCTATTTCTTCTCGACGGTTGGCGCGATCGGCATCGGTTTGCTCTACGGCTCGCTGGTGGCGGCAGCGGTGCTTGGCGTGGCCAGCTTTCTCATCTTCCGCGTCACGGCGCGCAAGGAAGCCGAATATCTGCTGGGCAAGTTCGGCCCGGCCTACATCGCCTATACCAAGGCGACGCCGCGGTTCTGGCCAAACCCGCTGCTCTACCGCGACAATGACGAGCTGCAGTTCTCGACCCGGGCGCTCAAGCGCACCTTCTATGACGGGCTCTATTTCCTTGCCATCTTCCCGGCCATCGAGCTGGTCGAATACTTCCGGCATACGGGCCTGCTGTTCCCGGCCTTCATCACGCTCTACTGATCAGCCATTACCCGGCTGATCGGCGCCAGGAGCGTCACCGGTTTCAGGCGTAACGCAGCGATCTTTGCCTCGGAGCCCGCCTGTGGCATCGTGCCGACATGATCACCTGCATCAAGCGGCTGACATCGGGCTTTGTGCCGCCGGGCGCGGTGATGGTCCCGACCGCCTCTACCGGCAGATCGCGGAGAAGGTGAGGGCCGGCCGGTTTCGAACGGAGATGACCCCATGCCAGCTTCGCCGCTGACCAGCAGGGCCAGCGTGACAGTCTTCACCGCCGAAGACGCATCCGTCTGGGCGGGCCTTGCGGCGGCGGTGCCGGCAGTGATCGGCGATCGTCTGGCCGTGCTGCGGGAGATTGCCGGCATCACCGGCGTGGCGCAATACAGCGAGGGCCGCCTGGAGGCGATCGTGATCGGCCAGCGCCGGCCAGTGGCCGCGATGATGCGCATCGCCCTGTTCTGGTCCGCTCCGGGCTTCATCTCGGCCGACGGCCCGCGCCTGCTGGAGGCGCTGGAGACGGAGGCGCTTGCGCAGGACATTCTGTGCCTGCGCGCGGACGAAGACACGGTGCTGCGCATCGGCGGCCAGTGGGAGCGCCACGACGGTTTTTTGCAGCGCTGGATCGGCAACGAGCCGACCAGCCGGCAGGAGCACGTCCCGCCATCCTGGCCGCAGACGGTGGGTTTTACTTGCGGACCGTCGGCGCTGGCCATGGCGATGGCCGGGATCGATCCAGCCTTGCGGCCGGACCGGGCGCTGGAGGTCGAGCTCTGGCGCGAGGCCACCACCATTATCGGTCCGAGCGGCCCGGGCGGCTGCGACCCCTATGGCCTGGCGCTGGCGGCGCACCGGCGCGGGCTGCGGGTCAAAATGTTCATGAGCAGCGCCGAACCGATCTTCCTCGACCGCGCCGCCTCGGAGGAAAGGCGCGGCCTGATGCGTTTCGTGCAGGCCGGCTTCAAGCACGAGGCCGAAGCCGCGTCATTGCCGATCGAGCCCCGCGCCTTTGCCATCGAAGAGATCGGCCATGCGCTCGATCGCGGCTTTCTGGCACTGGTGCTGATCGATCAGGCCGTGATGATGGGCCACATCTGCCCGCACTGGGTGCTCGTCCATGGCTATGGCGACGGCGTCTATTTCCTCAACGATCCCTGGATCGAGCCGGACCGGCTTGAACTGCCGATGGACGTTATCGACCTGCCGGTCAGGGCGGCGGAACTCGACCGGATGGCCTGGTACGGCAATCCGGCCTATCGGGCGGCGGTGCTGGTCGGACGATAACGTTCGGCGGGATTAGCAGAGGGCTTCCCATTGCTTCGTCATCCTATGGCGAAGCAAGGAGCGCAGCGACGCGGCGCAGACCCCTGGAGCTGCTCCGCCCTACGATGACGAAGTCGGGAGGGGCTCGGCTAATCGCGAACGTCTATGATAAGCCGACGAACGAGCGACGGAATCCCGCTGCCGCAACCTCCAACCGGCCCCTGCTCAAGCGCACCTAGCTTCCCAGCGGATACGGCATGTAGCCGACGAAGCCGGCGATCTTCCAGTTCGCGCCGACCTTCCTGCAGAAATACAGCGTTTGCCATTTCAGCCGGTCGACGCTGCCGTCGGCTTTGGCGATGGAGCCGTCAAACTTTTTGTGCAGCACGGCGCGGTCGCCGTCGACATCGATGTCGCGCAGATTGGTGACGCGAAAAATCGCCTCGCGCAGCGGTTCGGCGAATTTGGTCGCCGCCGTCTCCTCGGCCTGGCGCAGCCACTCGTCGCGGTAGACCTCCAGCCTTGGGAACTGCAGCCGCCAGGCATCGGCATTGGCGAGAAAATGCGCGTGCATGCCGAAGAAGCTTTCGGCGATGAAATCATTCTCGACCATCGACCAGTCCTGGCCGATGAAGGCGTCGATGTCGCGTCGCACCAGCATCTCCCATAGCGCGTGGCGGTCGGCGTCTCCAGACGGAAACGGGTTCTTGTCGAAGGTCATTCTCGGTCTCTCCGGTCCTGCACAGGCATCGGTCCGCTGCGGCTTGAAAGCCGTCCGGCAGGCGCGCACGATGCAAGCGCTCTTGTGATAAAGCAACGCGAATTTCGAAGAATGTTGCTTTCCAACAGGGGCCCTATCGGGGCCGCCCCGATCGCGGTAAATCTGCGCCGAAGCGGGCGCCGCCTTGGGTCGCCCCGTCGCGTCATCAGAGGAGGCAATCCCTTGCCCAAACAGACTTTTGGAACATCCCATGTGCCGCTGTCGCCCGCCGTGCGGGCCGGCGACTTCGTCTATGTTTCGGGCCAGGTTCCGGTCGGCAGCGACGGCATCGTGGTCCAGGGCGGCATAACGGAACAGACCGAGCAGGTGCTTGCCAATGTGAAGGCGGCACTCGCGCTGGCCGGCTGCACGTTGGATGATGTGGTGAAGACCACCGTCTGGCTGGAGGACGCGCGCGATTTCGGCGCTTTCAACGCGGTGTATGGCCGGCATTTTCCGAAGAATCCGCCGGCCCGCACCACGGTCGAATCGCGGCTGATGATCGACATCAAGATCGAAGTCGAAGCCGTCGCCTATCGGCCTGTTTGAGACGACAAGGCAACGAAGCGGAGGTTTCCCCCATGCAATTCGACCTCCTGCTGAAGGGCGGACGGCTGATCGATCCGGCGGCCGGCATCGACGCGCCGCGCGATGTCGCCATCGCCAATGGCCGTATAGCCGCGCTCGACGCCGATATTCCGGCGGAGCGCGCCAATCAGGTGGTCGACGCGACGGGTTGCATCGTCGCGCCCGGGCTTGTCGACCTGCACAGCCACGTCTACTGGGGCGGCACTTCGCTCGGCGTCGATGCCGACCGGCTCGCCGCCAAGAGCGGCACCACCACCTTCATCGATGCGGGCAGCGCGGGCGCCGGCAATTTCCTTGGCTTCCGCCGCCATGTCATGGAGCGCTCGAAGGTGCGCATCCTGGCCTATGTCAACATTTCGTTTGCCGGCATTTTTGGTTTCTCGCAGACGGTGTCGGTCGGCGAGTGCAGCGATCTGAGGCTCTGCGAGCCGCGCGAGGTGGTGGCTGCGGTGCGTGAGCACGCCGATGTCGTGGTCGGCGTGAAAGTCCGCTCCGGCAAGCATGCCGGCGGCACCAGCGGCATCGCGCCGGTCGACCTGGCGCTGGAGGCCGCAGACAAAGCCGGCCTGCCGCTGATGGCACATATTGACGAGCCGCCACCCGGCCGCTCGGAAGTGCTGCCGCGCCTGCGCCGGGGCGATATCCTCACCCATTGCTTCCGGCCATTCCCCAATGCGCCGGTCTTCGCCTCCGGCGCGGTGCGGCCCGACATGCGGCTGGCGCGCGAGCGCGGCGTCATCTTCGATCTCGGTCACGGCATGGGCTCGTTCGACTTCGAAGTCGCGCGCGCCATGCTGGCCGAGGGGCTGGCGCCTGACGTCATCTCAAGCGACGTGCATCTCTACTGCGTCGATGGTCCCGCCTTCGACATACTGGTCTGCATGTCGAAGCTGCTGGCGCTCGGCATGCCGCTGGTCGAAGTGCTGCGCGCGGCGACGCAAGCGCCGGCGCAGGCGATCGCGCGGCCGGATCTCGGCACGCTGGCGGTGGGCACCGTCGGCGATGTCGCCGTGCTTCGCCAACGGTCGGGCCGCTTCACCTTCGTCGATGCGGTCGGCGCCGCGCTGGTAGCCGATCAGCGGCTGGTGTCGGAAGGCATTGTCATCGGCGGCACCTGGTGGCCGAACGAGGCGGTGAACGATCTGAGCGAGACCGAGCGTTTCGAGGCGCATGCCGACCATACGCATGTCGAGGTGGCGGCCCGGCATTTCGGGCATCGGCACGAGTGACGCTGCGTGGCCTTCCCTTCTCCCCTTGCGGGAGAAGGTGGCCTCGCGAAGCGAGGTCGGATGAGGGGTGCTCCAGCTTGGCGCCGACGGCACTCCTTGGCGCACCCCTCGTCCGTCTCGGCGCTGCGCGCCGATCCACCTTCTCCCACAAGGGGAGAAGGAAAGACCTATCGCTCAGCGTTGCTCGGCTTCCCGTAAACCGGCGTTGCGATACCCTCCATCCGCGCCTTGATCTGCAGCGCCACATATTTCGAGTAAAAGCGCGACAGCGCCAGATTGCCGCCGTGGAACCACAGCGCTTCCTGCGCCGTCGGTCTCCACATGTTGCGCAGCTCGCCTTGCCAGGGGCCGGGATCGCCCTTGACGCCGGAGCCGAGACCCCAGCAGGGGCCAACCTTGTCGGCGACTTCGCGTGAGACAAGTGCTGCGACATTTTCGTTCATCGACTGGTAGCCGGTGCAGGCGACGATGGCGTCGGCCTCGAGCTCGCTGCCGTCCTCGAACAGGATACCTTTCGCCGTCAGCGACTTGATAGCGACGCCGCTGCGGATGCCGATCTTGCCGTCGATGATCAGGTCGGAAGCACCGACGTCGATGTAATAGCCCGAGCCGGTGCGGTAGGCCTTCATCAGCAGGCCGGTCTCGTCGTCGCCGAAATCGATGGCGAAGCCCGAGGCGCGCAAGCGGTCGTAGAAAGCCGCGTCGCGTGCCCTGATCACCTCGTAGAGCGCGCGCTGGCCCTTGGGCACCAGCGCGAAAGGCGTCGAGGCGACGATCATGTCGGCCTTCTCGGTGGTGATGCCGCGCGCCAGCGCGCTTTCCGAGAAGATCTCGAAGCCGACCTCCATCAGCGTGTCGGATTTGACCACGGTGGTTGGCGAGCGCTGGATCATGGTGACGTCGGCGCCGCTTTCCCAGAGGTCGACGCAGACATCGTGCCCCGAACTTGCCGCGCCAATGACGGCGACCTTCTTGCCGCGGAATTTGTCGCCGCTGGCATACTGGCTGGAATGCAGCAACTCGCCCTTGAACGCACCGGCGCCGGCCAGGTCGATCTTTCGCGGCGGGCCGTAAGCGCCGGTGGCGAAGACGATGTGTTTCGGCCTCAGCGTGATCTGCCGGCCGACACGGTCGACCACCACGGTCCACTCCTTCTGCGCCTCGTCATAGGAAGCGCTGAGGCATTTGGTGGCGACCCAGTAATTGAGCTCCATGACGCGCGTGTACATTTCCAGCCAGTCGCCCATCTTGTCCTTGGGCGTGAACACCGGCCAGTTTTCCGGGAATGGAATGTAGGGCAGATGGTCGTACCAGACCGGGTCGTGCAGCACGAGCGTGCGGTAGCGGTTGCGCCAGGAATCGCCGGGCCTCGCGTTCTTCTCGATGACGATGGTCGGCACGCCAAGCTGCCTGAGCCGTGCGCCCAGCATGATGCCGCCCTGGCCGCCACCGATGACCAGGCAATAAGGTTGCTCCGAAGCGCCAAGTTCGCGCGTCTCGCGTGCCCGCGCCTCCGACCAGGTCTCGCGTTCGGGGTCGGCCTTGTGGCGCACGCCGAGCGGCCGCGCCAAACCCTTGCGCTCCTCGAATCCCCTGAGGTCGGTCATCGCTGTGAAGAATGTCCGGCAACGGCCGTCACGCAGCCGCAGGATGCCCTGGCCGGAAGCCACAGCGGTCTCGAAGGTGAACCAGGCTTCGATCGTGCCTTCGTCCGAGGTCGCTTCGCCGGTGAGCTGCCATGCGGTGGGCTTTGTCGTCGCCAGCGTTGCCTTGAGCATGGCGGCGATGGCCTCGCGGCCTTCCATGGTGGTGACGTTCCAGGTGAAGGTCAGCAGATCGCGCCAGTAGCAATCGTCGACGAACAGGTTGCTTGCCGTCGCCGCGTCGCCGGCCGCAAGCGCCTGCGCCAGGGAGTCGAGCCATGCGGCGGCCTGTTTCGTCGGGGCTATTTCGAGCATTCTTTTCCCTCTTGCTGCGTGCGACCAACCTAAACTGAGATGGTAATTGTCAAACCCGCCGCTGCAAAGCGTTGCCGCGGTCCAGAATTTTTCTCCGTTGCGCCCGGCGGCCAAGGTCCCGACATGGATTCCTTGGGCTGCGGAGCAGCTCCAGGGGTCTCCGCGACGAAGCTTCGCTCCTGCTCCGCCCGCGAATGACGAAGATAGAGGGGCTTCGGCTAAACCTTCAGGGTGTAGATTTGAATCCCCTGCTACCCAATCCCCTCCAGCCGCCTCGGCAGCCGGTTCATCGGCCTCGGCCCATCCGTCGTGATCAAAAACTGGTCCTCGAGATTGAAGCTGGCGAGGCCGTCTATGTAGAGCGGGATTTCGAAGGCCAGCACCATGCCGGCTTCGATGACGACATCGCTGTCGGCGGCGATGAACGGCCATTGTTCGGAAAAAGACCGACTGCCCGACGCTATGGCCGAAATGGCCGCGGCGGTAGGAGGGCAGGCCTTGCCGCGCCAGGCTCTCAGTGGTGACGCGGTGGACATGGGCGAGCGTGTTCCCCGGCACTAGCGCCGCCAGCCCGTCCTCGAAGGCGCGCTCGGCGATCGTATGCAGCTCCGCCTGGTCGGCGGATGGCGGCCCGAAGGTGAAATTGCGCGACATGTCGGAGGCATAGAAACCGACCGTGCAGACCATGTCGCATTTCAAGGGATCGCCGGCCACGGCCCTGGCATCGGCGCCCTTGGCGCGAGCACCCAGCGTTACATATTCGGCCGTCACGACCGGATGCGACAGCCCGGCGGCCGCCTCAGTGACGCCTTTGCGGTAGAGCGCGATGAGGTCGGCCTGGCGCATGCCGGCCATCGCATCCACCTGCAGCCGCTCGAGCCCGGCTTCCGAGAGAAAGATGCCTTGCTGCAGGAGGTCGATCTCGCGCTCCGATTTGATAGCCCGCAGCCTGTCCAGGACCGGTGAGCCGTCGACCATCGGGCAATCCGGCAGCAGCGCCTGGATAGAAGCGAAATCGGCGGCTGGAACAAAGTCCAGATCGATACCGAGCGTTGCGCGCGCCAATCCGAACTCGTCCAGCAGAAGCTGCAGCTGGCGCACCGAGCCGGCGAGGTCGAAGGTGGCGGGACGGGAGAAATCCGGCGCGCGGCCGAGCGCGGCCAGGCCGGCCTCGATCCGCTCGGCCAGGGGGAGCCCGTGCGTGGCAGTCTCTACCGGCACCGATTCGATCCAGATCGGGTGCGAACGCACGACCGCTCCGGGCGCGGCGAGCCGCAGCTGCGCCGCGTTGAAGTCGGCGGCGACGACACCGATCGGCAGGTCTGGTTTGGCCGGGATGACGACGAAGCCGCCGCCGGCGCGCCGGAACAGCCCCGCCGGGCCGATCCAGGCGCCGGTCGCATAGTGGAAGGCCTCGGGCGCCGACAGCACAAGTGCTTCGATGCCGGCGCGTTCCATCAATTGCGCGGCGCGCTGGCGGTCGACAAAGCCTGTCATGAAACCTCTCCGGATGTCCGAAACGGCAACGGAGCATTGCGGGCGCGGACAATCAAGGGCTGAATGGGAGATCCGGCGGCCGACAGATCGCGCATTAGCTGGTGCTGCAGGCGACTGCAACGAAGACCCCGTGGGACTTGATACACCCCATCTCTTTCCAGGCGTTGGCGCCGCCCCTCACCTGCCTGCCGGCATCCTCTCCCCGTATAGTGACGGGGAGAGGGAAGCTGTTATCAACGGTTCCGCCAACCACAAGCGTCGCAAGAAAGAACGGCGAGGTCGCGGCAGCTATTTTCTCCCCGTCACTATACGAGGAGAAATGCCCGGCAGGGCAATGAGGGGCGGCGCGAGCTTCGGCAATCGGCCGCCTCTGCCACTGGTTAGGATTGTTGGATGCCCTATGACTGTCGCAAGACAGCGAACGGCAATACCCGCTACTTGATCGATTCCAGCTTGGCCACCGCGGCGCCGAAGCCTTTGAGGGAAACCGGGATGGTCACCGGCTTGCGCGTCACCGATTCCATGCCGATGTTCAGCGTCGTCCCCGACTTCATCGCCTTGGCCAGTTCCGGCGCCACCGGCACTGCGGCATAGGCGCCGTTCTGGTCGCTGGTCTGGATGGCGACGGTGACTTTCTTGCCGCTGTCGACCTGATAGCTGACGCCCGACGGCAGAAACAGACCATGCGGCAAAGCGAGCAGCATGGCCAGGCTGCCATTGGCGCTGTCGCGGCGCACGGTCACCGTCAGCACACGCTGGCCTGTCTTGGCTTCGGTGAGGTTCTGCGAGACCTGGCACTGAAGCTCACCGGCCGCCGAGTCGCTGGAGCAGTTCACGGCCCATGCATTGGCGTCGGCCGGCTTGGGGCCGGCGTCCTTGGATTGAGACTGTTTGGATTGGGCCTCTTTGGCGGTGTCCTCGGCAAGCGCCGGGCCAAGAGAAGCCGCCAGCAGCCACAGAGCAGCCGATGCCGCGACCACGCGGAGTAGATTAGTCTTCGCTAAAGTAATTGCCATGTTCTTCATTCCCCACAGTTTTCCTTGCCCCGGCAGGTATTCTCCTGGAAAAGGCTTGATACAACAAGGGCGGCTGCTCCGAAAGCCGAGTCCCCGCAAAGCAAGCCGGCAAATCTACTGTGGCAATATGCCCACAGGACAGAACTTTGAGGCCCGACAACAACACTCACAACGTTCCGGGCTCGCTATACAATACAATTTGCGTAAGAATTAACACGCGGGACGTGTAGTCCCAGAAGGACTCGCCAGGGATGGGAACTACCGAGAAGTCTCGGCAAGTTGGTGGGATGGTGGCGCGTGGGGAGGGTTTCCACGTGCGTGCCGTCCATCGTCGTTCGCGCATTGTAAGCCATCTGTGGAAGACGACGGCGTTGACGACGCTGGCGCTTGGCCTTTCAGGCGTGGTTGCCCATGGCGACCCCGATGGGCTCTGGCAGCCGCAGATCCGCGCCATCGTCGGCGCCGACAACAATGGCGGCAACGCCGCGCTCGAAGGCTTCATCCCGATCAAGCAGACGGCCGAATCGGTGCTGTTCCTGGATGTCCGGGCCAAGCACGATTTCAAGGATGCTTCCGGCCAGGACATCGGCCTCGGCATTCGACGCATCGTCAATCCCGACCTGATGCTCGGCGGCTACGCCTATCTCAACGTCGAGAACTACAACAGCACCCAGTTCACTGCCGGCACGCTGGGCGTCGAGGCGATCACGCCGAACTTCGACGCGCATGTGAACGTCTTCGTGCCGATAAAGGGCGACTCGACGGACCATTCGACCAGCTCGACGCTGTCGATGGTCAGCAACCAGCTGATCGAACAGATATCGGTGCTCGACCACCGCGACTACGCGGCCTGGGGCATCGAAGGCGAGATCGGCGCCCAGGTGCCGATCAACCTGCCCGACAAGCATTCGCTGCGGCTCGACATTGGCGGCTATCATTTCGAGGACCCGCACGGCGACGGCGGCAGCGTCACCGGCGCCAAGGCCGGGTTCGAATACACGATCGGCGATGTCTTCGGCAGCGGCACCGAACTGGTGCTGGCCGGCGAGGTCCGCGACGACAATCGCGACCACACCCAGTTCGCCGGCAGCGTGCGGCTGAACATCCCATTCAACCCCGGCCATGGCGCGGACACAACCGGCGCTATTGGCGGGACGGACCCGGTCTATCCGGTCAGCGAAGGCCTGCGCAAGCGCGTCAACGAACGCGTGCGCGGCGATATCGGCGTCCGGATCCAGTCGCAGGACAAGACCGGCGGCTCGACGACGCGCGCCGCCATCAACGCCGCCACCAATGCGGCCTTCGGCAAGTTCTATTTCGCCGATGGCGGCCTGGCGGGCGCCGGCACGCAGGCCGACCCGACGACGCTGGACGACGCGGTCACCAAGGCCGGCAGCGGCGGCTTCATCGTTGCGCTCGGCGGCAATGGCAACATCCAGACGCCCGGCCAGACGCTCGCCGCCGGCCAGACGCTGATCGGCGGCGGCGAAAGCGTCACCGCCAAACTGTTCGGCGGCGGCACAGCCACCTTCAACCTCGGCGGCAGCGACGGCACGATCCAGGGCACCAACGTCGCCAACAACGTCATCACGCTCGGCAACGGCAACACACTCAACGGCATCACCATCACCGGCGGCGCCGACGGTATCTTCGGCAACAACGTCACCGGCACGACGCTGACCAATGTCACAGTGACGGGTGCTGGCGGGAACGGCGCCGAATTCAAGGGCAATTCGACCAATGTCAGCGCGTCCAATTTCACCGCGACCGGCAACGGCCTCGACGGCCTGCATATAGAAGACAACGGCACCTACAATTTCACCGGCACGACGCTGCTGCAGAGCAATCTCGACGACGGCCTCGATATCACAGGCCAGGGCACCTACACCTTCGCCATCGTCAATGCGCTTGATAACACCGATCGCGGCATCACCGTGCAGGGCACGTCGACCGGCGGCACGTTCACCACCACCGGCGGCACGGTGTCGGGCAATGGCGGCACGGCCGTCTTCATCGACCCGATCACCGCGCATGTTGTGCTGGATTCGATCACCCAGACCGGCGGCACGTCGGGCGTGGTGCTCGACCATGTCTCGGGCAGCTTCACCGTCAACGGCGCGACGACGATTTCAAACACGACGGGACCGGCGATTGCCATTAGCGATTCGCCGGCGACGATCCGCTTCGGCGACATCAACATCACCAATCCCGGCGCCGACGGCATGTCGTTCAGCGGCGTCAACGCGGCGGTGGTGGCCGGCAACATCGTCATTTCCGGGCTGGGCGTCGGCACAGGGCTCGATTTCTCCGGCAGCCAGACGAATTTCACCGCGCAGTCGCTCAACATCAGTGGCCCGGGTGCCGCCGGCACCATCGGCATCGACCTCGCCAACACTATCGGCGGCGCTTCGATCATCATCACCAATGGCGGCTCCATTTCGGGCGTCGACACCGGCGTGCGCCTCGGCATTTCCGGGTCGCTCGCCAATTCGGCCAATGCCCAGTTCAGCTTCGGCGGCGGTTCGATTGCCGGCATCACCGCTTCGCTCGACGCCCGCGGCCTCAACCAGACGCTCGGCCTCTATGCGTTCGGCTCGACCACCTTCAGCGGTCCGCAGCTGTTCGACGTGCAGAATGTGATCTTCATCGGCTCGTCGGCCACAGGCAGCGGCGACGGCTCTTCGCTGACGAATCTGGCCACGGCCGCGACCGCCGACGCCATCACCGACAGCGACGCCATCTTCGTGCTGGTCAATGACGGCACGTCCATCGATGCTTCCAACGGCTTCTCGCTCAGCGACGGCCAGACGCTGGCGTCGTTCGGCAATGGCCGCTCTTTCTCGCTCGGCGGCGTGCCGATCAATGTTACCGGCGCCAATGTCCAGCATGACGTGGCCATCTCGGACCCTGCCGGCGCGGCGACGCTGACCAATTCCGGCTCCGGCGCTGTCGTCACGGCGGCCAACGGCAATTCGCTGCTCGACTTCAACATTTCGGGCGGCAGCGACGCGGGGATCAGCGCGACCTCGATCAACGGCCTGACGATCCAGGGCGTGACCGTCAGCAATGTCGATGTGGGTCTTTTCCTCGGCAGCGTGACCGGCACGGTTTCGGTCGACAATCTCAATGTCCAGAATGCGAGCCAAAACGGCATCGAGCTTGTCGCCTCGAGCGCGATCGTCAATTTCACCGGCAACACGACGATCGGCAATGCCACCAATGCCGGGCTGTTCGCCAACAATTTCGACGGCACCGCCACTTTCGACGACCTCGATATTACCGGCGGCGGCATAGGCGTCGGTATCGTCAACGACTCGAGTGGAACCCTGACTTTCGGGGCCGCGAGTTCCATCACCAACACAGGCGATTTCGCCTTCGACATCAACGGTTCGGCGCCCAACGTCACCTATAACGGCACCATCAACCAGGCCACTGCTGCAAATGCGGTGAATATCTCCAGCATGACCGGCGGCACCGCCACCTTCGCCGGCAAGATCACCGCCAGCACCGGTGCGGCCAATGCAATCGACCTCACTAACAATGCGGGCGGCGCGATCAATTTCACCGGTGGTCTCGATCTGACCACGGACGGCGGCTTCGCCTTCAGCGCCATCAATGGCGGCACGCTGACGGTGACCGGGTCGGGCAACACGGTCAACACCGGCGCCGGCTTGGCGGAAAAGGGCATCCAGCTCGGCGGCGCCGGCGGTCTGACGATCGGCGCTGCCGGTGTGACGTTCGCCAGCGTCACCGTCGATGGCAACGGCGGCAACGTGGCGACCGGCATCGTCATCGAGAACACCAGCGGCGGCAATGTCACCTTCGGCGGCGTCAACATCAGTCGCGTCATGGGCGATGCCATCCGTCTCACCAATGTCGCCAGCGGCATCTACAGCTTCAATGGTACGACGACCATCGCGGCCGTCGGCCTCTTGGGTGACGGCTTCGTGGTGCAGGGTAGTGCCGCCACCGTAAATGTCGCCAACCTGGTGACGACGGAGGTTGCGGGCGCCGATGTCAGCCTGACCAACAACACCGGCACCATCGCCATTGGCGGCACCATCACCAATAGGGGCTTCGTCGGCAACGACGGCGTCGTCGTCTCCGGCGGCACCGCTGCGATCACGGTCTCGGCCGATATCTCCAGTTCGACCAGCACGCTGGGCACGGCGGTCAAGGTCGACGGCATCAGCGGCGGCTCGGTGGCCTTCAGCGGCGCGATCAATTCGACCGGCACCGGCAATCTCTTCGCGATCGGCTCGATCACGGCACCGACCGGCGGCGCGATCAGCTTCACCGGCTCGACGCTGTCGGCGACCGGCGGCGGCGGCGCTGTCATCGCCGGCCTTGGCGGCACTGCGACCTTCAACGCCACCGCGCCTCTGACGGTCACCAACCCGACCGGCAACGGTGTGTCTGTCTCAAACGTCGCCAGCGGCGCCAGCGCCACCTTCGGCTCGGTCACCGTGTCGGGAGCCGGTGGCAACGGTATCGATATCGGTGGCGGCGGCAGCAATGCCGGGGCGGTAACGTTCGGCACGACCTCGGTCACTCTGGGCTCGGCCGCCAACACCGCCGGCATCAATTTCAGCGGCACCAACAACGACGTCACCTTCGGCACGACCACCGTGACGATGGGCGCCGGCGCCAACCAGACCGGCATCGACTTCAGCGGTTCGTCCACGACGGCCGATTTCGGCCTGACCACCATCACCGGCACCGGCGACCTCACCTCGCGCGGCATCGACCTGTCGTCGACGACAGGCACCAAGACCATCACCTTCCTGCGCGGCTCCAGCATTTCCAATGTCGGTGTCGGCGTCGAACTGTCGTCGGGCGGCACCACGGCGACTTCGGCCAATGCCAATTTCACCTTCGGCGACGGCAATGCGGGCAATGGCCTGCAGTCCTCCATCAGTGCGGCAGCCGGCGGCTACACCGTCAACACGATCGGGCTCGATCCGACGCTCGGCAATTATGATTTCGACGACGTGTTCTTCACCGGCAGCGCCCATCTGGCCAGTGCGGTCGGCGGCGTCATCATGGTCTCACAGAACGGTGGCGTCATCGCCGCCGGCACGGACGGGCTCAGCGCCGCGGTGACCACGATCTCGGTGGCCGCCGCCGATGCCATGGCCGGCACGCAGACCTTTGCCTTTGTCGGCACCGTCGATCTCAGCGGCACGCCGTTCACGCTGGATTCGGGCCAGTCGATCACCGGCTTCGGCAACAACACCTCCATCCTCACCTCCGGCACCATCCAGCCGGTCAATGTCCAGGGCAATCTCGGCGCCACCGGCGGCAACGTCACCGGCAATGAGGGCGTGGTCACCGGCACGGGCGACTTCCTGCATCTACTCGGCAGCAACCAGGTGCGCAACACCGCTTTCAACTTCAGCGGCGCCAGCGGCTCGGTCTTCACCGTCGATCAGAGCGCCGGCGGCTTCAACAATGCCGGCGGCATCATCATCGATGGCGTGACGGTCAGCAACGTCGCGGCGGGCCAGACAGCGTTCAAGGTCGACAACCTCACCACCAATGTGTCGATCACCAACAACAACATCAACGTCGCCGGCACGCTGCTCGACGCCAATGGTGGCACCGGCAACATCACGGTCACGCGCGGCAACCTGCCCAACAGTGGGCCGGCGGGCACGCTGACTGGCGGCGGCATCTCGATCGCCAACCGCACCGGCGGCCTCGTCAATTTCACCGACAAGGTGACGGTCGGCGGCAATGGTGTTTCGCTCACCAACAACACCGGCGCCACCGTCACCTTCGCCGATGTCGACATCACCACCAACGGCGCGACGGCATTCAGCGCCACCGGCGGCGGCACAGTCAATGTCACGACGGGAACGATCAACGCCACGAATGCTCAGGCAGTGGCGCTCGACAGTATCGCGGCCGCTATAAACTTCGCCTCGACCAGCGCGACATTCGCCGCGGGCAACGGCATCGACCTGCAAAATGTCAGCGGCTCGGCGAGCTTCGGCACCGGCACGCTGACCAACACCGGTTCGGGCACGTCGTTCAATGTCGGCTCGGCGACGGCAGCCAGCGGCGGCGACGCGACCATTTCCTATGGCGGCACGATCGCCACCAACGGCGCCGGCGCAGCCGTCTCGATCCAGAGCATGACCGGCGGCTCGGTGACGCTGTCGGGCAACCTCACCGACAGCAACGCCGTGGCCGGCGGCAACATCCTCATTGCCGGCAACCATTTGGCCACCATCACCTTCTCGGGCACGACGAAGCAGATCAGCTCAGGCACGACGGACGGCGTCAACATCGGCTACCCCGGCGGTTTCCCGAGCGGAACCGCGAGCCCCAACACCAACTCGACGATCGATTTCACCGGCGGCGGCCTCGACATCACGACGACCACCGGGGCGGGTTTCGCGGCGATCGGCAGCGCCGGCGCCCCCTCCACTGTTACCGTCACCGGTACTGGCAACAAGATCAATTCCGGCGGCGATGGTCTGCTGGTGTCCACCACCAATGTCGGCGCTGCCGGTATCACCTTCGACAGCGTATCGGCCGTCTCGACGTCGACCGGCGCGGGCGTATTGCTCCAGACCGCCGTCCTGGCGGGCGACGTCAACATTGGCGGCCTGAAAGATACAGGGCACGTGGGCGCCGAGCTGGCCGAACTGAGCGGCGCCGGCGTGGTCAATTTCACCGGCACGACCGATCTCGACGTCAGCTCCAAAGGGTTCGATATCGGTGGGACCCAGGTTGGCACCATAAACATCGCCAATGTCGCCGGATCCACTCTGACCATCGATGGCGCCCAGGTCGGTATCCAATTGGCGACCCTAGCCGGCACCGTCAACGTTGGCGGCAATGGCGGCACCGCCAGCATTGGCGCGACGACAAGCACCACCGGTTCGGCCATAACCCTTTCCGGTGGCAACAACGCCATCAATGCGACGCTGAACTACAACGGTTCGATCAAGGTCGATACGGGCTCGGTGCTGCAAGCCAGCGGCGGCGACTGGACCCATCTGAACATGAGCGGGTCGGTCGTTTCGACCACAGCAGTGGTCCTGCCGGGGACCGGAGCTTTCGCCTTCTTCGGCGATGCCGACGGCGTGTACAATATTTCGAGCACGATCAATCATACCGGCACGGCCGTCGGCGTGCTGTTCGACGGATCGTCCGAGGGGACGGTCACCTTCTCCGGCACGTCGAAGATCTTCAACACCGCCGGCGGCACCAACGGCGCCATCGTCAAGGACCCCAGCATCGGCGCGGGCCAGGGCACGGGTACGCTCAACTTCACCAATGGCGGCCTCGTCATCACCACCTCGAGCGGCGCCGGCTTCACCGCCAGCACCTTCGGCGCCGGCACGGTCAGCGTCACCGGCTCAGGCAACACCATCACGACGACGACCGGCACCGCGCTCGACCTCGCCAACGCGACGGTCGGCGCCGGCGGCGTCGCCTTCGATTCCATCTCGGTCAATGGTGCGGCAACCGGCGTCTCGCTCAACAATGTCAGCGGCGGCGGCATCATTCTCGGCGCGGTCAACCTGCAGGGCATCACCTCGCGTGGCTTCGATGTGGCAGGCACGCTCGGCTCGCCGGTGAGCATCCTCGGCGGCCTCAACATCGGCCTGGGCGCCGCCAACGCGATCGGCCTCGATCTCAACGGCGCGGTCATCAGCACCGGCATCACCGCGGGCGATTTCGACGTCGACGGCGGCGGCTTCGCCGGCACGATCGGCATCGACATGGCCGGCACGACGGGCGCAGGCACGATCCAGCTCGGCGACACCGTCAACAACAACCCGGCCGGCCAGACCTCGACCATCGCCAATGTCGGCTATGGCGTGCAGTTCTCCAGTGCCACCAACGCCCAGCTGGTGTTCGGCGACGGCCAGGGCCCGGCCGAATCGTCGATCGCCACCACCGGCGGCCAGGTCATCCACGCCACCGATAGTTTGCCGACATCGGGCGACTACAATTTCAACGACGTCAATTTCACCGGCGACACCGCGAACCTGGCATCGATCCAAGTCTACTACGTCGATCTGGACGGCAACGGTTCGGGAACCGGCGACGGCAGCCTCGCCAACCCGGGGAGCCTCGCGCAGGCCCAGGCCTCGACGGCCAACGTCGTCGTTCTGATCGACAAGAACGTCGACGGCGGCCAGGAAACTCTCAACTTGAGCGGCGGCGGCACGTTCAACCTCGATGACGGGCAAGTGCTGCTTGCCTTCAAGAGCGGCGACGCGGCCGTCGATGTCTCGCAGCTCGGTGTCGACGCCAGCGGCGGCGCATCCGCGGCTTTCCACTTCACCACGATTCAAAACACGCCGATCGTCTCGGCACCGGCGGGTATCGACACGCTGCGGCCGGTGCTGCAGAGCAACAACGCCACCTCGGTGATCAATTTTGCCACCAGCGGCACCGGCACCTTCACCGGCGGCATCGGGAACCTGATCGTCCGCAATCTCGGCACCGGCACCGGCGTGGCCGTCAATGCGACAAGCGCCTCGAACTTCATACTCCGCAACAACGACATCGCGGCCGGTGGCAGCGCGCTCGACTTCTCCACGACCGGCGCGCCGGCCAATACGCTTCTGCTTTCCATCGACGGCAACACGCTGAAATCGACCGGATCCGCCCTGGCGGCAACCTTCTCCGGCCAGAACATCAATGCGACGGACAACTCGATCGCGATCAGGTCGTTTGCCGGCAACAAAGTGACCGGCGGCACCGGCGGCGGCATCACCTTCAACAATGTCCGGTTCGATTCCGACGGCGCCGGCGGCACGGTCAGCGCCGGCACGCTCGGCGTCGGCAATCCCGGCGCGCGGGTGCAGGGCGATGGCCTGAGCTTCACCAACACCAGCGGCACCCTTGACCTGGGCACGCTCAGCCTCGCCAACAATGGCGGCACCGGCGTCCTGGTCAACACCAAGGGCGCCGGCACGATCTTCACGCTGAACAGCAGCGGCGGCGTGGTCACCACCAACAACGGCGCTGCGTTCGATCTCGATCCGCTGACCGTCAACATGACGTTCACCAGCGTTTCCTCTGTCAATAATCCCGCCGCCAACATCGCCAACGGCATCATCTTCGACGGCGTCGCCGGCACCTTCACCGTCACCGGCGCGACAAGCATTACCAACACGACGGGCTACGGCATCGATGCCATCAACACCAACACCGGCACCTTCAATTTCAACACGGTGACGGTGAACAATGCCGCCACGACCGGCGGCGGCATCCATGTCGCGACGGGCACGCTCAATGTCACCGGCCTCGCCAACATCGATACGACGAGCGGCGGCGGCGTCTTCCAGGAAGGCGGCAGCACCAGCTTCACCGGCGGCCTGACCATCGACACCACCAGCGGCGACGGCTTCCTCGGCATCGCCGCCGGCTCGATCACCGTAAGCGGAACCGGCAACACGATCACCACGGCAACGGGCCGGATCATATCGCTTCAGACCGCCGTGATCGGCGCCGGCGGCATGACATTCAACACGCTGAAGGCGACGGGAACCGTCAGCGGCGGCGCCGGCGTGCAGCTCGCCGGTGTCTCTGGCGGCGCCTTCAATGGCGGCGCCCTTTCCGTCGCCGGCGCAAGCAACAACGGCCTGATCGTTCAGAACAGCACGTCGTCAGCGATCAATTTCGACAGCGTGGTCGTCAGTTCGGCAAGCGCCAACGGCATCTATGTCATCAACACCGTCACCGGCCCGGTCACCATCGGTACAGTGACGATAGACAATACGGTCGGCGCGGGCGTGCGCGTCGAGAACACGTCCGGCACGGTCAACATCAATGGCGGCTCGATCGGCGCTACCAACGACCCGACCGGCTCCGCTGTCCAGGTAGTCGGCGGCGCCGCGACCTTGAACGTCGCCGCCTCGCTCACCAAGACCACCGCAGGCAAGATCGTCGACATCTCCGGCGTCACCGGCGGCACGGTCACCCTGTCCGGCGCGCTCAGCGCCAACACCGCCAGCGACAACGGCATCTACGTCCACGGCAACACCGGCGGCATCTTCAATTTCAACGGCGCCATGACGCTCGGCACGGGCACCAACACGGCGGTCAATCTGGACACCAATGTTGGCGCCACCGTCAATTTCGTCGGCGGCATGGGGATCACCACCAGTTCCGGCCTTGGCTTCGGCGCCACGGGTGGCGGCACGATCAACGTCACCGGCACCAACACGATCCTGACGAGCTTGGGCGGCCAGATCCTGGCCTGGAACGGCATGACCGTCGGCGGCAGCGGCGCCACCTTCAGCACGCTGACGGCGCAGACCAAGGTCGCAGGCACAAGCGATGCGGTCAATTTGACCAATGTCGGCGGCGGTATCTTCAATGGCGGCACGCTCAGCGTGCCGGGCGGCACCAATTCCTTCGGCCTGTTCCTCAGCGGCACCAGCGCAACGGTGAACTTCGCCAAGGTGACGATCGCAAATCAGACGGGCACGGCAACCGGCGGCGGCATCAGGATCGACAACAACACCGGCGCGGTCACGATCAGCGACAATACGAGTGCGATCGGGGGCTTCGGCGCTGTCCAGGGTATCGGCATCGACATCAATGGCGGCTCCGGCGACGTCACCATCGCGGCGTCTGTGTCGAAGGGAACCGTTGCCAACAACGTCGTCCAGATCAGCGGACGTACCGCTGGAACCGTCACGCTCAGCGGAACCCTGAGCGCGGACCAGAGTGTGGGCACCGCCAATGGCATCGACGTCAGCAACAACACCGGCGGCACGATCACCTTCTCCGGCGCCGGCAGCGCGCTGAACACCGGAACCACCACCGCCGTCAACCTGACCAACAACACCGGCGCAACGGTCAACTTCACCGGCGGCGGCCTGGCGATCACCACCACCAGTGCAATCGGCTTCAACGCCACCGGTGGCGGCACCATCAATGTCACCGGCGCAGGCAACACCATCCAGACATCGTCGGGCCAGATCCTGACCTGGAACGGCGTCGCCGTCGGCGCCAGCGGCGTCAATTTCAGCTCGCTGCAATCGACCGCTTCGGTCGCCGGCGACGCGATCAATCTGACCGGCGTGACCGGCGGCACGTTCAATGGCGGCGCTGTTAGTGTGGCCGGCACGTCCGCCGGCGGCGACGGTATCGAGATCAACGGCTCGAGCGCCACATTCAACTTTACCTCCGCCACGATCGCGGCGACCGCCGGCAATGGCATCCTGCTCAGCGGCGCCAACGGCGCGGTGACCTTCACCACGGTGACGATCGACAACACGACGCTGGCCGGAATCAGGATCGACAACAACACCAATGCGGTCAACGTGAATGGCGGCTCGATCGGAGCGACGAACGACCCGACCGGCGTCGGCGTCGACATCAATGGCGGCACGGGCGCCGTCACCATCGCCGCGTCGGTGACCAAGACCACGGCCGGCAATGTCGTTCAGGTCAGTGGCCGTACTGCCGGAACCGTTGCTTTCAGCGGCAGCCTGAGCGCCACTGGCGCCGCCGCCAACGGCATCGACGTCAGCGGCAATTCCGGCACGGCGGTGATCAATTTCTCGGGCACCAAGACGCTCAGCACCGGAGCCAACACTGCCGTCAATTTGGCCAGCAACACCGGCGCGACCGTCAACTTCACCGGCGGCGGTCTGGTCATCAACACCACCAGCGGCACCGGCTTCAACGCTACCGGCGGCGGCACGGTGACGGTGCAAGGCACCGGTAACACGATCACGTCGACGACCGGCACGGCGCTTAATGTCGTCAACACGAACATCGGTTCGGGCAATCTGGTGTTCCAGAGTATTTCGGCCAACGGCGGCACCAACGGCATCGTGCTCAACACTACGGGCGCGGCTGGCGGCCTGACGGTGACGGGCACCGGCACGACGGCCGGCTCCGGCGGGACCATCCAGAACACGGTGCAGGGCGCACTGTTCACGTCGACGAGCAACCTTTCGCTCTCGAACATGAACTTCACCAATGCCAACAGCGGCGATGGCACGGTCAACAACATCGACACGGCGACATTCAACAGCGCGGCCATGGCCGCCATCAACATGAGCGGCGTGTCGACCGCGACGTTCACGAACCTCGCTGTCGTCGGCAATGGCGGCACCGGCGGCGCGCAGGTAGGCATCAACGGCCAGAACGTCTCGAACCTGACGATTGCCAACAGCACGGTCACCGGCTTCGGCGATGAGGTGGGCGAGGGCAACGTCAAGCTCTGGAACCTGTCCGGCACCTCGGCGGTCACCAATTCGACATTCGGTTTCGTCCCCGGCGATTCGACGGGCGGCGAGAACCTGTTCGAAATCCGCAACACCACCGGCACGCTGACGCTGAATGTCACCGGCAGCACGTTCCAGAACACCAGGGATTCCGCCAACGGCTCCGGCGGCATCGCCATCACCACGACCGGCACCGCGACCGCGACCGTCAATGTCTCGAACAGCAGCTTCCTCAACATGAAGACTTCAGGCTTTGAAGGCTTCGCCAAGCAGACGTCGACGTTGAATGTCAACATCACCGACGGCGGCACTGTCGGCAACGGCAACACCTTCGATCCCACCGGTACCAATCAGCTCAGCCGCGCCATTGGGCTCAATGCGCAGGACACCGCGCATCTGACGTTCAACATCAATCGCAACAAGAAGATTTATGGCAGCGGCGGGCCGGTCATCAACATCTACGGCCAGGACAGCGCGAACATCCAGGGCCGCATCGACGGCAATGGCGATATCCAGAACAACAACACGGCGGCAAACTCCGTCGGCGGTCCTATCTTCATCCACACCACCAGCACCGCCGCCACAGCCGCGATAGAGATTATGAACAACACCATCATAAACAATGGTGGAAGCCCGTCTATTGAGGCCGATGTCGTCGGCCAGGGCGGGGCTAGCGACCACGGGACGATGGATATCACGATCGTTGGAAACACGCTTACATTCGCTGGCAGGAACCTCACCGATGTCAACACGTTTAATGATGGCATCTATCTGAGCAGCGGTGCCAGCAACTCTGATGCGACGATCATGACCGCCAATATTCAGAACAACACAGTCACGGGGATCACCGCCCAGAGCGGCAGTGTTGGTTTGGCCATCGCCAATAGCGGTGGGTCGGGCGCCTTCGTTTACCTGGAAGGATTTACGACCGACGGTGTGACGACTTGGAACAATCGCGGCAATACGCCTGCGGGATCATACGTCGACATCTTCAACGTGAATCCAGTCGCCGCGATCCCGGCTGGCCACAATGGCGGCCATACGATTACACCGAGCAACCCCAATCAGTAATCGCCGCAATGTCTAGTTGCGTCGGCGTGTAGAACATTCGGGAAAGCAAATGCCGCAATTTCTTGCCGGCAAAGCAAGTCGAAATCGCTGGACAGTTCCCTTGCGGAAGGATACTTTCAAATCCAAGCAAAATTGATGGTGGGGGACGTAGATGGCCGAGCCTTTTCTCTCGGAAATCAGGATAATGTCGTTCAATTTCCCGCCGAAAGGCTGGGCGTTTTGCGACGGGCAGCTCTTGCCCATCAACCAGAACCAGGGGCTGTTTTCACTGCTCGGCACCACCTTTGGCGGTGATGGGCGCGTGAACTTTGCTCTTCCCGACATGCGCGGTCGCGTGCCGAACCATACCGGCGGCATCGGCCATTTCCTCGGCGAGCGGGGCGGCGAACAGGCGCATACGCTCACCATCTCCGAGATGCCGACCCATACGCACCAGGCAAATGCGTCAAACAATGCGGGATCGGGCCAGATTCCGGGCGGCAATCTGCTGGCCAATTCCGCGCCAAATCTGCTCTATGGCCCAACGCAAAATCTCACCAACTTGCGACCCGATACGGTCACCAATGTCGGTGGCAGCCAGGCGCATCTCAACATGCAGCCGTTTTTGACATTGTGTTTCTGCATCGCCCTGCAGGGCATCTTCCCCTCGCCAAACTGACGGAGACGCACCGTGGCACAGCCTTATGTTGGTGAGATCCGTATGTTTGCCGGCAATTTTGCGCCGGCCGGCTGGATGTTCTGCGACGGACAGCTTCTACCGATCTCGGAAAACGAGACTTTGTTCAACCTGATCGGCACCACCTACGGCGGCGATGGGCAATCGACTTTCGCTCTGCCCGATTTGCGCGGCCGTCTTCCACTGCATCAGGGCAATGGCTTCACTCTGTCCGAGACTGGCGGCGTGGAGGAAGTCACTCTGAACGTAAACCAGATGCCGATGCACAGCCATCTCTTCATCGCGTCAAGCGATGTGGCGAATTCCCCGAATCCGGGCAGCAGCCTGATCGGCAGGTCGCCTCAGGTCAACATGTTCATGAATGCCGTCCCTTCGGTTCCAATGGCCGTGCAGTCACTCAGTAGTGTTGGTGGAAATCAGCCGCACACCAATTTCCAGCCTTATTTGTGCGTGGACTTCATCATATCGCTGTTTGGGATTTTCCCGTCACAGACTTAAGAGGACGTCATGGCCGATCCGTTCGTCGCCGAAATCCGGATTTTCCCGTTCAATTTTGCGCCCAAGGGCTGGGCGTTCTGCGACGGGCAACTCTTGCCGCTGTCACAGAACACCGCGCTGTTTTCACTGCTTGGCACCACTTATGGCGGTAACGGCAAATCGAATTTTGCCCTGCCGGACATGCAGGGCAATGCACCCATGCATCCCGGCCAGGGTCCGGGCCTGTCGCTGCACGATCTCGGTGAGACCGGTGGCTCGGAGACGGTCACTTTGCTGGAGAGCGAAATGCCTTCGCATCCGCATCAGGTCTTGAGTGTGCCGGGCAATTTCGCCGCCAATTCGAACGTCCCCACCAACACTGCGATCGCTAAGACGGCTCAGGGGAATGTCTATACACCCGCCGCAAATCAGGTGGGGTTGTCGGGTCAGACCATCGCTCCCGCCGGCGGCGGCCAGCCGCACAACAACATGATGCCGTACATCACCTTGAGCTTCTGCATCGCGCTGCAGGGCGTGTTCCCGCCGAGAACCTGAATTCCGCGCCAACAGGCAGGACCGATACGATGGCCAAGGAAGCAACGTCAAAGTCGGCGGCACCGACCGCCACCGCGAAGACGCCGGCTCCGGCCTCCGTCGGGACCGCTGCATCCCAGACGTCGCCCAGCCTGCGGAGCATGCCGGCCGGCACGCCATTCTTCGAACTGTCGCGGCTGATGGTGGTTGCTATCGATACGGCGGCGGGGCGTTTGATCCAGAAAGCGCAGACCGCGCCGAACGGACCGTGGCCCGCGGACTGGTCGATCATCGCCCCAGGCACCTTCGTGCAGATGACGGCCGGCCTGACCAAGGACGGGCGGGTGGCCGTTGTCGCACAGCTGTCAGGGACAACCAATCTCTCCGTCATCACCGAAGACGCCAACCAGATCGGCCCGATCGACAAGTGGAGTGCGCCTCAGAACATCGGCGCACCGCCCATCGCCACGAGCTACCAGAAACTGTCGATGGCGAACGATGCCGACGGCCGCATCGAGATTTTCGTGACCGACAATCAGGGCAATATCTGGTGGATTTACCAGAATCCGGACCAGATCGTGCAGGTGCAGAAAACCATCACGCCGCCGGGCACCAAGACGCCGATCGTTGTCACTGTCGACGAACGCGTTCCGCCGGCCAAGGAATGGAGCGACTGGCTCCAGATTCCCGGCGGCTTGGTGTCGGTCAGGGCGATCCGCCAGGCCGATGGCCGCATCGCGCTGTTCGGCATCAATTCCGGCCTTCACCTCTACCGCTGCCAGCAGTCCACGGCGGAAGCGCTGAAGGTTGCCGACTGGACGCAATGGGTGCAGATCGACACAACAGGCACCGGCGGCTTCACCGAAATGGCGCCGATTGTCGGCCCGCTCGGTGCCACCAATCTGTTCGCCTTGACGCAGAGCGGGCAGGTGCTGCACACGCGCCAGAAGCCAGCCGGCACCGACAGCTGGTCGCCCTGGGCCATGACCGAATACAGCCGGGTTGCCAAATATACGCTGGCTGCCGGCATCGAGGGCAATGGCGACATCATGCTTGTCGCGTCCGACCAGCAGCACGTTCACTCCTTCAACGCCCAGTATGACGCTGCCACGCAGAACTGGTCGGGGTGGCGCGATTTCAACGCCTCCGGCGCGAATACAAGGCTGACGCTCGACTACAATGCCGACGGCCGCGTCGCTTTGTTCAGCCTGATGAGCGGCGGTGCGCCCAACGACAACTCACTGTGGACGCTGTCGCAAATGAACATCGACAGCACCGAGTGGGAGGATGCCTGGGTGTCGCTTGCCAGCAGCAACGTCAACCAGGCCATCGTGGTGCGCGACCTGACGCCGCCGGTCTGACGATTGAATTCTGGCAGCGTGGCAGAAGAAGCAAAGCAGGCACATCGGCTTCCAGCCTGGTCCCGGTCGCTGAAGGCCGGGCTCGGCTTCCGTCCGTCGACCGAGGCGGATCTGCCGTTCCTGTCGCGGCTCTACGCCTCGACGCGCCTGGAAGAACTCGCCGTGACCGCGTGGAGCGAGGCGCAGAAGGCCGCGTTCCTCGACATGCAGTTCCAGGCGCAGCATGCGCATTACAGAAAACACTATCCCGAGGCTGACTGGCTGGTGGTGGAGCGGGCCGGGCAGGACATCGGCCGGCTCTATATCGAGCGCTGGCCAAGCCAGCACCGCATCATCGATATTGCTTTCCTGCCCAGCCATCGCCGCAAGGGCTACGGTTCCGCACTGCTGCGCGACCTGATCGAAGAGGCATGGTTAGCCGGCAAATCAGCGTCGATCCATGTCGAGAAGAACAACCCGGCAAGGCGGCTCTATGTCGAGCTTGGCTTCGCCGTGGTCGAGGACAAGGGCGTCTATGATTTGATGGCGTGTGCTCCGCCTGGGGGGTGATGCGGTCGGGTTGTGAGGGGCCGCAGTCCGGGCCGCCACACTGCCCAATCCTGCTCAAACAATCCCGGGGTCTGCGCGCATCGCTTCACTCCTTGCTTCGCCCTAGAGCAATTCCAGGAAAAGTGTGAGCGGTTTTCCCGGGCAAAGCGCATAGCACTTTGCCCTTGGGAATTGCGTCAAAACAAAGAGTTAGAGCCGTTCGCCGTTTCCGTGAAACGGTGAACTGCTCTAGGATGACGAAGACGCGAGGGCTATTCGGCCGCTTCCTCGATCCGCTCCATATCCTCGTCCGACAGGCCGAAATGGTGGCCGATCTCGTGGATCAGCACATGGGTGACGATGTCGCCCAGCGTCTCCTCGTTCTCGGCCCAGTAGTCGAGCATGGCGCGGCGGTAGAGCGTGATGCGGTTCGGGCCTTCGCCGGTCTGCGGGTTCCAGCGCTCGGCGATGCCGCGCCCCTCGAACAGGCCGAGCAGGTCGAACGGCGTCTCCAGCGACAGATCGTCCATGATCTCGTCGGTCGGGAATTCGGCGATCTGGATGACGATCTCGCCGGTCAGCTTGCGAAAATCCTCCGGCAAATGGGCGTAGGCCTCCAGCGCCAGGAACTCCAGCTCCTCCATCGAGGGCGCAAGTTCGCCATGCCAGGTGCGAGTCTTGTAGATGCGGGCCATGCTTTGTCCTTTGACCCGGCATATAGGCTTTCGCGCCGGAATCGGCAAATGGACAGGGATGACGCCTGCGCTCAAGATGAGCGGGCAGGAATAAATTGGACATGTTGTACCTCACGTAAGTGACGCATACGCTTGCCGGAAGGCGGTGAGTCGTGAGCCGTCCCTTAAGTTGGTTTGCTGCGAGCGCACTATTCTGAGCGCTGGCTAGCGACTACGCATCGACGTTCGCGGGAAAGCGCTATTGGGTCTCCTTCAAGCCGTAACCGACGATTCGGCTAGTGATGTCGGCGACCAGCGGCTTTTTCTAGCCGGCTACCTCAATAGCGCAGAAAAGTGGGCACTATTCTCGGATGCGTGGGCTGAGGAGCTAAAGGCCGCGCCAGCCATTGATTACTTCAAGATGGCTGAGGCGCAGAACCGGCGTGACCAGTTTAAGAGCTGGAGCGAAGGTCAGCGCGACGAGAAATTAAGCTCGCTGGCGCGTGTAATTGCGCACTTTAAGCCTCTGTCTTTTGAGGTGTCGGTGAGCCGCAAAGAGTTCTTTGACATATTGAAGCCCGTATCACCGCGCGGCCTTGGCAATCCTCACTTCACCAGCGTTTTTCACGTCGTCTCGATCTTGTCTAGATTTGCCAGCAGCAAGGGTGGGAACATACCCATCGAGTTTATTTTTGATGAGCAGGACGGCGTTAGCGATGATATCGACCTTTTCTTCGGATACATGAAACGTAATTTTCCGAGGAAGGTCAGGAAGCTAATTAGCGGCAACCCGATGTTCCGTGATGAAAAGATCTATCTGCCTCTCCAGGCCGCAGACATGATTGCTTGGCACGTCCGGCGAGAGCACGAGCTCAACACCGAATTGCCCCTCACCAATCTACTGCGGAGCGATACCCATTTGGTGAGTGAAATTGAAAACGAAGTGTTGCAACGATGGGCGCACCATCACTCACAACTACCGGCGGTAAAGCACCTTCAGTCCAAGGGGCAATGGCGCGATATTAAGCGAGAAATTGCTAGGCAATCGGCCCTTGGTTACATCCCGCCGCATGGGACTAGGTGGAAGAATTTTGTCAACGGAGCGCGCGAGCTCATCGCCAGCCTCATTCGCAGATAGTTCCCGAGAGGTTGCTTGAACCGCTCGGGCTCATTCTGACTAGGCTTTGGCTTCGCACCGGAATCGGCAAATGAACGGGCCGATGCGCCTGCGCCATCCAGGCAGAGAGGAATAAATTCCCCATGAGTCTGCTTGACTCTTGGGGGGCTCTCTGGAATCTATAGGAACATAACAGGAACAATTGTGAGTGGACACTGACCGTCATGGCGATATCAGCCGTGGCGCGGGAGACTGTTTTTGCCCTGCGCCGCCAGATCGCGAAGATCGAGGGAACGCTGCCCGAGCGCCTGCAGGCGCCGGCTGGCGCGCCGCTTGATGCCGACGGCGGCGTCGGTCTCACACCCAATGCCGATCTCACGATCGTGCGGCGCGGTCTTGCCGCGGCCTTGCCGGATGCCTACCTGCCGATCGGCATCGAAGGGCTCGATGCCGCCCTGAGCGGCGGCCTGCCGAAAGCGGCGCTGAGCGAAATCCATGGCCTGGAAACCCGCGATGCCGGGGCCGTCGCCGGCTTCGCCCTGTCGCTCACCAGCCTGATCCTCAAACGGGCGCAAGGGCTGCCGGTTTTGTGGATCGGCACCACGGAAATCTTCCGCGAGGCGGGCTTTCCCTATGCCAGGGGGCTGCAGGCCTGCTTCGGCATTGAACCAGAACAATTGCTGTTTTCCGAGGCGCCAAAACTCGTCGATGCGTTGTGGATCGCCGAGGAAGCAGCGCGGATGACGGCGCTCGCCGCCGTCATCCTGGAAATCGCGGCAACCCGCAACGGCTGGACCTGACCGCGACGCGCCGGCTGCATGCGAGGGCGCAAAGTGCGGGCCGCCCCGTATTCCTGCTGCGGCAGGCGGCCGAACCCGAACCGACGGCGGCGCCCGTCCGCCTCATCGTCGCGTCGGCGCCGGCGGTGCCGCGCGCCACGGTCGCCGGGCCGCTCGCCGGTTCGATCGGCCGCCCCGCCTTCACCATCAGCATCGGCAAGAGCCGCACGGCCCTGCCTGGACAATTCACACTGGAGTGGAACCCCGATGAACGCGTATTCGACGAAAGAAGGGGCGAGGAAAGACACCGGACAAAGAATCCTGTCCCTGTGGTTTCCCTATCTGGCGGCCGAAAGGATCCTGCGGCAGCGTCTGGGGCGGTCGTGGCGTTCCCGGCCCTCGGATCATCCGGCGCCATCTCACCCACCACTGGTGATCAGCCACCGCCAGGGCAACGCCCAGCGCATCTCAGCCCTCGACGAGCGGGCTGAGGCGCTGCACCTGAAACGCGACATGGGCATCGCCGATGCGCGCGCCATGCATCCGTCGATCGACATTGTCGAGGCCGATCCGGAAGCAGACCGGCGCCTGCTCGAAGGCCTTGCCGACTGGTGCGACCGCTACACCCCGCTGGTAGCGCTGGACGGGGCGGACGGCCTGTTTCTCGACGTCACCGGCTGCACCCATCTGTTCGGCGGCGAGCGCGCCATGCTGGACGACATCCTGTCGCGCTTCTTCCATCAGGGTTTCGATGTTCGCGCCGGCCTTGCCCCAACACCGGGGGCGGCCTGGGCGGCGGCCCACTTTTGCGGCGACCGCATCGTCGATGGCGGCGAGGAGGAAGCCCTGCTGGCGCCTCTGCCGCTCGCGGCATTGCGCATCGCGCCGGAAACCCGCGCCAGCCTGGAAAGTGTCGGCCTGCGCACGGCGGGCGCCGTCATGGCGGCACCGCGCGCGCCGCTTGCCCGCCGCTTCGGCGCCACTTTGCTGTTGCGTCTCGACCAGGCGCTTGGCCGTCTCGACGAGGCGGTGTCGCCGCGCCTTCCCGTCGCGCCGCTTTCGGTCGAACGGCATCTCGCCGAACCCGTCACGCTCACCGAGGACATCGAGCGGCTGGTCGGCCTGCTGGCGACGACCTTGAAGGGCGATCTCGAGCGCCGCGGCGAGGGCGCCCGGACGCTGGCGCTGCTGCTTTTCCGTGTCGATGGCGCTGTCAGCCGCATCGCGCTCGGCACCTCGCGGCCGATGCGCGATCCCAGGCTGATCCAAAAGCTGTTCCATGAAAGGCTGGCGGCGCTCGAGCAGGACATCGATGCCGGCTATGGCTTTGATCTGGTGCGGCTTTCGGTGCTGGCCGCCGCCGCTTTCGACATGGCGCAGGCCGATCTGACCGGCGAGGTGACCGATGACGGCGCCGACATCGCGCTGTTCGCCGACCGCATCCGCGCCCGGCTCGGCGAAGGCGCCGTGCTGCAGCCGGTCACGGTGGAAAGCCATCTGCCGGAACGTGCCGTCGCCATCGTCCCCTTCAGCGAAGCGCCGCGCCGGACCACGCCGCCGAAGAGACCGGACAGGGTGCAGGCGCCCACAACCATCTTTCCGCCGGAACGCCCGATCCGGCTGTTCCGTGCGCCCGAGCCGATCGAGGTGCCGGCCACCGAAATGCCGGAGGGGCCGCCGCTCAATTTCCGCTGGCGGCGCGCGCTCTACCGGGTCACCCGTGCCGAGGGGCCGGAACGCATCGCCGCCGAATGGTGGCAGGAAGTGCCAGGCGACGCGGCGGCATCGACGCGCGACTATTTCCGCATCGAGGATGCCGACGGCCGCCGCTACTGGCTCTACCGGCAAGGGCTTTACGGCGGCTCGCAAGCTGCGCCGCGCTGGTTCATGCACGGGGTCTTCGCATGAACGCGCTGACCGTCATTCCCTATGCCGAGTTCGGCATCCAGTCGAATTTCTCCTTCCTGCGCGGTGCCTCCAAGCCGGAGGAGCTGGTGGTCGCGGCCAAGCTCTTGGGTTTCTCGGCGATCGGCCTTGCCGACCGCAACACGGTGGCCGGCGTGGTGCGCGCCTGGCAGCAGGCCAAGGTCGAAAAACTCGCCTATCACCCCGGCTGCCGGCTGGTTTTTGGCGACGGCACGCCGGATATTCTCGCCTATCCCAGGAACCGCGCCGGCTGGGGGCATCTGTGCCGCATGCTCACCCAAGCCAATCTGCGCGACGAAAACGAAAAGGGCGCCACCCTTCTCCAGCGCAGCGACCTGCTCGAATGGGGAGACCTGATGTCGCTGGCGGTGCTGCCCGATCTGGCGGCTGGCGCTGAAGACAGTCTCGCTTTGCTCCGCCAGCTCAAGGACCGCTTCGGCAGGGCCCTGCGGCTTGGCGTCTCGCCCTGTTATGCGGGCAATGACCGCTTCCGGATCGAGCAGGCGGCGGCGTTTGCCCAGAGCACCGGCATCCCGCTGATGGCGACCAACGATGTGCTCTACCACACGGCCGAACGGCGGCCGCTGCAGGACGTGCTGACCGCGATCCGCCTCAACACACCCGTTGCCGAGGTCGGGCTGGAACTCACCGCCAATGCCGAACGCCATCTAAAACCGCCGCTGGAAATGGCCCGCCTGTTCCGCAGGCATCCGCAGGCTCTGGCCGAGACCTTGCGTTTCGCCGAAGAGCTGACCTTCTCGCTCAGCGACCTTCAGTACAATTACCCCGACGAGCCGACGGAATCGGGCCTCGGGCCGCAGGCCGAGCTGGAGAGGCTGGCGCGGGAAGGTGCGGTGAGGCGCTTCCCGGGCGGTGTCCCGGCCAGCGTCATAAAACGCATCCAGGAAGAGCTCGCCCTGATCGAGCGGCTGAATTACGCGCGCTACTTCCTGACTGTCTACGACATCATCAAATTCGCCCGCGGCCAGAACATCCTCTGCCAGGGCCGAGGGTCGGCCGCCAATTCGATCATCTGTTTCTGCATCGGCATCACCGAGGTGGGACCGGACAAGATCGACACGCTGTTCGAGCGCTTCATTTCCGAGGAGAGGAACGAGCCGCCTGACATCGACGTCGACTTCGAGCATGAGCGGCGCGAAGAGGTGATGCAGTACATCTATACGAAGTACAGTTCCAAACGCACGGCGCTTGCCGCCGCCGTCATCAGCTATCGCGGCCGCTCGGCGTTGCGCGAAGTGTCCAAGGCGATGGGCCTGTCGGAGGATGTCCGGGCGTCCCTGTCCGGCTCGATCTGGGGCTGGTCGACCTCGGAACTCGGCGAGAAGGAAGCCCGCGCCGGCGGCCTCGACCGGAGCGACCCGACATCGCGGCATGTGATGGAACGGGCCAACGAGATCATGGGCTTTCCCCGTCACCTCTCCCAGCATGTCGGCGGCTTCGTCATCACCAGGGACCGGCTCGACGAGATCGTGCCCATCGTCAAGACGGCGATGGACGCGCGCAAGATGGTCGAATGGGACAAGGACGATCTCGACGCGGTGAAGATCCTAAAGGTGGATGTGCTGGCGCTCGGCATGCTGACCTGCCTCCAGCGCGCCTTCACTCTGCTTACGGACCATTATCCAAAAGCCCGGGATCCCTATGGCCAACCCTATGTGCTGGCCACCTTGCCGCCGGAAGACAGGCGCGTCTACGACATGATCTGCCGCGCCGATACGCTCGGCGTCTTCCAGATCGAGTCTCGCGCGCAGATGTCGATGCTGCCGCGGCTTCAGCCGCGCGATTTTTATGACCTTGTCATCGAGGTTGCGATCGTCCGGCCTGGGCCGATCCAGGGCGACATGGTGCATCCCTATCTGCGCCGTCGACAAGGCAAGGAGAAGGCCGAATATCAGAAGGCGGAATTGAAAGACATCCTCGGCAGGACGCTTGGCGTGCCGCTGTTCCAGGAACAAGCAATGAAGATCGCTATCGTCGCCGGCGGCTTCAAACCGGGTGAAGCCGACGAACTGCGCCGCGCCATGGCCACCTTCAAGCGCACCGGCACCATCGGCAATTACCGCGACCGAATGATCAATGGCATGGTCGGCAAGGGCTACACCAGGGACTTCGCCGAGCGCTGCTTCAAGCAGATCGAGGGTTTTGGCGAATATGGCTTTCCCGAAAGCCACGCCGCCTCCTTTGCCTTGCTCGTCTATGCCTCGTGCTGGTTCAAGACCTTCTATCCCGACGTGTTCTGCGCCGCGATCCTGAATTCGCAGCCGATGGGTTTTTACCAGCCGGCGCAACTGGTGCGCGACGCGCGCGACCATGGCGTCGACATCCGCGACGTCGACGTCAATTACTCCGTCTGGGACTGCACTTTGGAAAAAGCGCCTTTCGATCCGGCCCGCATCCTGCCCCGCCATGCCGATATGCGCGGTGTCATCGAGACAAACCATGCGCTGCGGCTCGGCTTCCGGCAGATCAAGGGTCTGTCCAAGGAACGGATGGAGGATTTCGTAAAGCGGCGGGGTTCAGGCTACTCGACCGTCCGTGACGTCTGGCTGCGCTCCGGTCTCGATGTCGACGAGATCGAGCGGCTGGCGCAGGCCGATGCCTTTCGCTCGATCGGCCTCGACCGCCGTGCCGCGCTTTGGGAAGTGCGCGCGCTGGGCGCCAAGAGTGCCGCCGAAAAGCTGCCGCTGTTCGACCAGCCGGCGCTGCGCCTGCGCGAGCTGGAGCCCGAGACGAAGCTGCCGACAATGCCGCTCGGCGAGCATGTCATCCACGACTACCGCTCGCTCGGCCTGTCGCTGAAGGCGCACCCCGTGGCCTTCCTGCGCGAGCGGCTCGACCGCGCCGGCGTCACGCCCAATGCCAACCTGCCATCGGTGCGCGACGGCAGGCGCGTTTCCGTCGCCGGCCTCGTGCTGGTGCGGCAGCGCCCCGGCAAGGGCAACGCGATCTTTCTCACGCTGGAAGACGACAAGGCCGTCGCCAATGTTATCTTCTGGGAACGGACCTTTACCCGCTTCCGCCCCATCGTCATGGGCGCGCGGTTCGTCAAGGTGACCGGGAAATTGCAGTCGGAATCGGATGTGATCCATATCGTCGCGGAGAAGATCGAGGATCTGACACCCTGGCTGACCGTGCTCCTGGAAAAGGTCAGCGGGGCTGGAGCGCCGGGCGCCGAACCCCCGGCCACCAGGGCGGAGCCTCCGGATCGAGATGCCCGACCACGCAACGCGCCAGCCGGCCAGGATCTCGCAACGCTGTCGGAAGAGGCGGAACAGGTCATGCCCAAGGGGCGCAATTTTCAGTAGGCGCGGCCCCTACCTTCGTCATCTGAAGAAACGCTGTGATCCTTCGCGCCCCCCTCTGTCCTGCCGGACATCTCCCCCACAAGGGGGGAGATTGGCTGACATCCCGGCTTTCGCCAATCTCCAACGTTGAAAGGCGGGCTGGACGGCGAAGCTGCCGATCTCCCCCTCGTGGGGGAGATGCCCGGTAGGGCAGAGGGGGCGCTGTCCCGCCAGCCTCTCAAACTTCAACGCCCAACTGCTTCGCGGCTCTTTCTTGGGAGAACAAACGATGGATGGCTATCCAGTTCAGGCCGGCCCACTCAGCCTCGGCGGCGCCAGCACATCCTCCGCCGACAGCGTCCGCGCCTCCGAAGGCAGCATGATCGGAATGCCGTCGCGCACCGGATAAGCCAGCTTGGCGACCCGCGAGATCAGTTCACCGCGCTCCGGATCCCAGGCCAGCGGCCCCTTGGTCAGCGGGCAGGCCAGCAGCTCCAGCAGCTTCGGGTCGACATTGGCTCTCCTTCCGTCCCGTTCGTCCGCCGCCATCGCTGCCCTCTTTTGATCAACTATCGGCACATCTTACTGTAAGCTCGAACCGAAATCCTCATTCTCGCGCGCCAGCGCCATTTCGGTGATGGCGATCAGCGTTTCGGCCCGCGTCTTCAAGTCGGCGGCTTCGAGCAGCGCCTGCTTCTCGGCCGGCCCATAGGGCGCCATCATCGACAGGGCATTGACCAGCATGGCATTTTCGGCGCGGCTGACGCTTTCCCAGTCGGCCTCGAGATCATTGGCCTGCAGATAGGCGCGAAACGCCTTCAGCAATGCCGGCCGGTCGATCTCGTTCGCCGCCGGATCGTCATCGAGATCGGCGAGGAAGGGCGCCGGCTTCACCTGGCGAAACGGCGTCTTGACCGTCAGTTCATGGGCGATGCGGAACCGGAACACGCCCTGCAGCGAAATGAGGTAACGGCCGTCGCCGGTTTCGGAAAAGGCGATGATGCGGCCGGCGCAGCCGACATTGCAGAGCTCCGGCTCGCCATCCTCGCGCAGCGCGCCGTCGAGACGGGGCTGGATGATGCCGATCAGCCGCGAACCGGCGACCGCCTCGTCCACCATCTGCAGATAGCGTGGCTCGAAGATATTGAGCGGCATGCGGCCGCCCGGCAGCAAAAGCGCGCCCTCGAGCGGAAAGATCGGGATCGTCGACGGCAGATCCTTGGCCAGCCGGTAATGCGCGTTTCCCGCTTGCACCACATTCCTCCGATCGACTTCTTCCGCCGCCCGCCGCCGGGATCGTCGGCTTGGCCGAAGTCAGCTTCCTAATCTGGCGCGGCCGCCGCCGCCGCCAAGCCCATGCGACGAAACAGCCGCCGGCTCAGGAAAACAGCAGCGCCGACAATTTGCGCCGCGCGGCCAGCGTCGCCTCGTCGGTCATGCCCCAGGCTTCGAAAAACTGCAGCAATTGCGTCCTGGCGCCATCCTCGTTCCAGGCGCGGTCGGCCTTGATGATGGCCAGCAGATTGTCGGCGGCGGCCGTGCGCTCGCCCCTGGCATTCTGGATCATGGCCAGGTCGAAACGCGCCTGGTGGTCCTTGGGGTTTTCCGCCAGCCGGCGCTCGAACTCGGCCGGATTGCCCAGTTCCGCCGCCTGCGCGGCAAGTGTCATCTTGGCGCGCAAGGCGGCCAGCACCGGCGCATCCTTCTTGGCCTCGGGCGCCGTTGCCAGCAAAGCTTCGGCGCCTTGCGTGTCGCCGGCCTCGAACAGCAGTTCGCCCAGTCCGGCGATCGCCTCGATCGTCTCCGGCGCCTGCGCCAGGATGGCGTCAAAAATGTCGGCGGCGGTCTGCATGTCGCCGGCGTCGCGCGCCTCAGTCGCCGCCGCCAGCGCCTCGGCCACGGCCGGGGCGCCATTGCCCTTGCCGCCGACCTTGGTGATGAATTCGGCGATCTGGCTCTCGGGGATGGCGCCCATGAAGCCATCCACCGGCTGGCCGTCCTTGAAGGCGATGACCGCGGGAATGGACTGGATGCCGAGCTGGCCGGCGATCGAAGGGTGATCGTCGATGTTCATCTTGACCAGCTTGACCTTGCCGCCGGCGGCCCGGACCGCCTTTTCCAGCTGCGGCGTCAGTTGCTTGCAAGGCCCGCACCAGGGCGCCCAGAAATCCACCAGCACCGGCTGGCGCCGCGATTCCTGGATGACGTCGGCGGCGAAGGCTGCGGTCGTGGTGTCCTTGATGACATCGCCGGCGGGAGGCGCGGCAGGCGCATCGCCAAGCGAGACCTTCGCTGGCGCGGGGGCGGTTCCGCCATACTGAACGGTGGTGGCATATTGGCCGCCACTGCTGCCGAATGACCCGCCAAACGGCTTGTTGTCGCTCATCTCGTCACCCTTTCGGTCGCGCCGCCGGCCCGCGGGTCGGCGCCATGTCATTGGAAGTCGGTTTCGCCATGCATGTGGCGATCATGCCGAGACTTTCAAGATAGCAGCATCGTGCCCGGTTGCCTCGACGAATCTGATGAGATCGGCGGCCGCGATCGATGTCGTCGCCTCATTGGTCAGCGGATGGCCATTGATGACGGCATGCGCCATCAAATCCTCGTCGAGCACCAGCTTGACCCTTTTTGCCGTGTCGTTAATGACGCCGAAGACGGTGACGGCGCCCGGCGACACGCCCAAAAGCTCCATCAGCATCTCCGGCTTGCCGAAGGAAACCCGGCTGGCGGCGCCGATCAGCTGGTGGATCTGCTTGAGGTCGACGACCGCGTCCTCGCCGACGGTGACCAGGAAGAAATTGTCCTTCTTGTCCTTCAGGAACAGGTTTTTCGTGTGCCCGCCGGCAATTTCCCCGCGCAGCGCCTGCGAATCGGCAACCGTATAGAGCGGCGGGTGGCGTTTCGTCGAAACGGTGATGCCGAGTTCGGCGAGAAAGGCAAAAAGTTCGGCTTCGGTCTTCGGCATCGATCTGCTTCTTCGTCGTTTTCCTGCCTTGCCGTTTACGGCCAATGCGGTGGCCGACACAAGGCCGTCGCGCAGCGGCGTGGCAAAATCCGCGCGGCGCGGGCGGTTTGCCGGCATCGTTTGGCGTGTTGCAAAAAGCCTGCGATTTCCCTGTTGCAATCGCCGCGCTCTTCAGCCATATAGGCCCGGCTTGCGGCCAAGACGCCGTGTGAGCGGGTGTAGCTCAGGGGTAGAGCACAACCTTGCCAAGGTTGGGGTCGAGCGTTCGAATCGCTTCACCCGCTCCAATTTCCTCCAGGGAAATCAAGCATCGAAAACGGTCGCCTTAGGCGGCCGTTTTGCTTTGGCGGCCGCAATCTTGATCGCCCCCAGCCACCTGACACCATCGCTCAGCGTTTGATCCGAATGCCGATACCCATGACTCTGTCGGAACTGGAGTGATGCAAAAATTCATGGAAATCGGCGCGTCCCGACTCCTCGATCTTTAGCTCCCTCCAGAATTTCGGGACGGTATCGTCACCGCAAAGTCGATCGTTTATATCGTGAAACATGCAGAGGCGCGCCTGCCGGCCCACATTTTGGTAGTCGCGGGCAACCCATTCGTAGGAGTGATTTCCATCGATAAGAACGAGATCAAATACGTCTTCGGCGAACGCGTCCGACGTCTTGCCGCTTAGAAACTTGACGGGTGTCTTGAAGGCGATGCGCGAGCAAGCCGGAAGAGAGGGAGCGATATCGATCGTCGTCGCTTTCAGGCCAGGATTGAGTCTCGACAGACATGCTGCCATGAAGGAAAATGTGAAGCCGTCGCAAGTTCCCACCTCAAGAAAGCTGACGATCCGTTGGCTGGCCAACAGCACCATGGCTTCCGCCAGTTGCCTCGGAATCTGCCACAAACCGGGCGCATGGAAGTTCATGTCACTGACATCGTCTCCATAGATTCCACGCCGGTCATGGCGCAGGCCAATCTGACGGATTTTCGTTTCGAGAAAAGTGCCATGCGAAAGCGCTTCCACTTTCACATCTTCAATCTCACGAACAATGCGTTCTAGCCTGCTGATCGCGAAACGCGAACTCAGTGCATAAATCGATTTTCTGACAAGTTGCTTGAGTGAGGGCATTTGCGGATCGCGATCCCTGGGAGCCTCGAGTGCATAGCAAGCCGCAGGGTCCGGCAAGACGGCAGTGCTTCTTCGCTGCTTGAGCCTTGCGAAATCACCGCTTCCGACGCGACATCACCCCGCCGCCGGCCGCTTACCCCGCCTTGCGCAGCGACGCCTGGTGCACCAGCGATGTCCAGCTGTTGGTCGAGGCGAGGTGGCAGTAGAGCAGGCCGAGCGCGCCGGATTTTCTCAGGTCGAGGAAGGCCTCGTCGCTCAGTTTGTTGAAGGCCGGCTCGTCGATCACCTGGAAATCGGTGAGGTTGAGCACCTCGCCGCCTTCCAGCGTCACCTTGCTCTGGCGCGGCGCGAACAGGCCATGCGCGTCGATCTTGTCGATCATTTCGCGGGTGGCCCTGAAGTCGATCTGGAACTGGTTGCAGAAGGCGAGCGCCTGCTTGGTCGCTTCGGTCGGCTCGTTGCCGCTGAAGAACGGCGCGATCTTGTCTTCGCGGAAGGGTGCCATGAGCTGGTCGATGACGCGCTCGCTTGACCGGTCCACGCACAGCGTCAGTCGGCCCGATGTGGTCGGGTCCTCGGCAAGGATGAAGGGATAGCGGCGGACATAGGCGGGGACGTAGTGCGGCGCGGTCCACCGGCCATCGGCGTCGACGAACAGGTTCTCGCCCTGGCGCACGCCGGTGATGATGACAGGCGCCTTGCCGGGGCCGATGAAGACGATCGGGTAGGAGCGCATCGCCGCCGGCATTTCCGACGCCACCACCGGAATGGCATGCGCGGTGCGTGCGAAGGCAAAGTCGCTGCGCGCCGTCAGGCCCAGCGAGCCGTGCCGCACCGGATTGAGCGCTTCGGGTTTGGAATAGAACAGCGGCATGGCGTCCGCCGGCGCTGCTTGCGTCATTGCCTCGTTGTCAGTCATGGTCCCGTCCCTTCTCCCGCCAGCCGATCAGGCCGGTTCCTCCGCATCAGACCCCAAGACTGGCATCTGCTCTTGTTGCGCTGATCTTGGCTGGGCCAAGACTCCGACGCTGGAACAAAGTACTACAGTGTCCGCGGCACGCATAAAAGCACGACCGCCGCGGTATTTTGCGGTTTGCCCCGGCGAATTGTCTCGCCCAGCGCTCGGATAGGCTGACGGGCCTATGGACAGCCTGCCGCGAAGCGGCGAGATTGCGGGAAATAAAGGTTGGAGCGGGGCGGCGTCAAACACTGAACCGCTCCAGCAAGCGGATTGAGGCTGAATGGCATGGCGTCGGTAACGGATTTCGAACAGGGTCAAGAGTTCACCGTCGAGGCCGGCGGTAGGCCGGTCTCGCTGGAACTGAGCGCGGTCACCCCGATCGCCGCCAGCCCGCGTTCGGGTGGCGGCTTTTCGCTGATGTTCCGGGGCCCGGGCGAAACGCCGCTGCCGCAGGCGACCTATCGCTTCGCCGGCAAGAGCGGGGTGCACGACATCTTCATCGTGCCGGTCGCCGCCGACGCGGCCGGCCGGCTTTACGAGGCGGTGTTCAATTAGGCCGGTGAAGCGGACTTTTTGAAGCGACGCTTGCGTCGACCGACCCATGCCTTGGCGATTGGCGGAAACGCCCGAAGAGAGAAGGGCCCCGGCGGCTCTCCCTACCAGTCGCTGAGCTTGGTGTCCGGCCCGTATTCCTGGCCGTCGACATCCTTCACCACGGCCTGGCCGCAGCGCATGGTCTTGGCTTTCTTGTCATAGGCGTAGGTCGGCGAGCCGAACAGGTGCCAGCCCTTGTTCAGCGCCGCCGTCACCTTGTGGCAGAAGCTGGCGTCGTCCGGGGCGGTCAGAAAGCGGTAGAGTTTCATGTCTCAAGTCCTGTCGTAAATAACTCGTTCTTTTTACGTAATTCCGGACGGAAAACCGCTACGCACTTTTCCTGGAATTGCTTTGGCCGGGATCATGCGCCGATGGCGGCCGCTTTCGCCAGCAGTTTTTCGGCCTGCGCCAGGTGCAGGCGCTCGACCATTTTTCCGTTCAACGAAATCACGCCTTTGTCGGCATTGTCGGAACGTGAAAAGGCGTCCTTTATCAGCCGCGCCTCGGTCAGCGCTGCCGGCGACGGCGCGAAGGCGCGGTTCGCCGCGTCGATCTGGGCCGGATGGATGAGGGTCTTGCCGTCGAAACCCATGGCCGCCCCTTCCGCGCACTCACGGGCAAAGGCGTCGAGGTCGCGAAAATCATTGGCGACGCCGTCGAGCATGTCGAGGCCGCCGGCGCGCGCGGCCAGCACCATCTGCATCAGCCATGGCACGAGGTAGCGCCGGTCCGGCGTCATCAGCACACCGGTGTCCTTGGCCAGATCATTCGTTCCGGCCACGAAACAATTGAGCCGTGAGGCCGGATCGCGGCCCAGTTCGGCCATGGCGCCGATGTTGAGCAGCGCCTTGGGCGTCTCGATCATCGCCCATAATTTCACACTGTCGGGGGCAAAATTGTCGTCGAGCACGTCGCCGACTTCAAGGATATCGCGCGGTGTGGCGACCTTGGACAACAGGATGCCGTCGGGCTCGATTTTTGCCACGGCCAAGAGGTCGTCGGCGCCCCATTCGCTGGCCAGCGCATTGACGCGCACCACCATCTCGCAGCGGTGGCCAAGAGTGTTGGCAGCCGGGCGGCTGGCGAAGATTGCAGGCAGCTTTTCGCGGGCGGCAATCTTGTCGGCCGGCGCGACGGCGTCCTCGAGGTCGATGATGATTGCATCGCAGGACAGCTGCGCGATCTTGGCCAGCGCCTTGTCGCTGGAGGCCGGGACGTAGAGCACCGAGCGGCGCGGGCGGTAGGGTTCGGTCATAACCGATCTATGCCGCGTGTGGGCGGGTGAGGCAAGCGTTGCGGCTGTGCGCCCACCCTCCCCCTTGTGGGGAGGGTCGCTGCGAAGCAGCGGGGTGGGGGTGCGGCGCCGGACCCCCCACCCGGACCTTCGGTCCGACCTCCCCACAAGGGGGAGGTAAAAGCTCGGCGTCCTCCTCGGCAGTTGCGGACGGGGGCCCTTCCTCTCCCCCGTCGATCGGGGGAGAGGTGTCGAGCGAAGCTCGACGGAGTGGGGGTCGACCCTTGGGCGCAAGGCGAGGCTTGCGCCTTGGTCCCTTTTCAATATCCGTTCGCGGCGCTTGCCAGGTGGTTCCCCCACTCCGTCTCGGCTTCGCCGAGCCACCTCCCCCCCTCCGGAGGGAGAGGAAAGGAGCCGGCTGGGGCAGCGCCCCAGCCCTGAAGCGCACGTCCTGCACGAAAACTGCACACGCCTGCCGAAAACCTCCTCCAATCCGCCCTGCTGCCTCCCTGCCGGCCTGCGAGACAGGCGGCATGCACAAGCGAGCAAGACCCCGTTGGTCCTTGCCACAGCGTCTGCACAGCGAAGGCTGGTGGCTGGTCGATCCGCCGCGCGTGAAGCCTGTGGCGATCCTCATTCCCTTTGCCCGCAAGAGCCCGCCGCCACGGCGATGGAATCCGATCAGGAAGGTCAGGTCATGACATCATTCTTCACAGCGGCACCAAGCTATTGCAGCCGCTTCGGTGTTGCCGTGCTGCTGGTCGTGCTGGCGGATTTTCTGTTCTACGGCCAGCCCGCCGGCATCACCGTCTTCCTGTTCGCCATCCTCATTGCCGCCGCGGTCGTCGCCATGCACCCCACAGCCTTCAGCGACATCAAGGTCTGGCTCAAGCCCGCCGCTCTGCTTGTCGCGCTGCTGCCGCTTGCCGAAAATGTCAGCGTCCTGTCGGTGTCGATCGCGCTTGCGGCGCTGATCGTCTTCGCGCTTTCGCTGAGCGGTCGGCTGCGGCACAGCCTAGCGCGCATTGCCGGCCAGATCGCACTGTTCGGGCTCGCGGCGCCGTTCCGCTTCATCAGAGATTTCATCCGCTGGCGCAAGACGGCGCGACGCTTCGGCCGGCGCCGCGTGCGGCTGGCGGCGATCGCGGTCTGGGCGATGCCGCTGACGCTGGGCGCCGTTTTCCTGGCGCTGTTCGGCGCCGCCAATCCGGTCATCGAATACTGGCTGTCGCTGATCGATCTTCTAAAACTGCTCGATCTCATCCAGCTGGCAAGGATCGCCTTCTGGCTGTTCGTGCTCGCCGGCGTCTGGGCCTTTCTGCGGCCACGCCTGCCGCGGTTTTCGAAACGCGTCTCCCGGCCAAACAACCCCCTTGCCGCTGCTCAACCGGCGATCAATGCGCAAAAGCACGTCGTCGAGGACATCGTGTTCGGCAAGGCCGCCATCCTGCGCGCCTTGATCGTCTTCAACGCGTTGTTCGCGCTGCAGACCGGGCTCGACGCCACCTATCTGTGGGGCGGGGTGGCCCTTCCCGACGGCTTGAGCTACGCCGCCTATGCGCATCGCGGCGCCTATCCCTTGATCGTCACCGCGCTGCTTGCCGCCGGTTTTGTCCTGGCAGCGCTCAGGCCGGGAAGCGAGACCTCGGGGGATCCGCTCATCCGTCGGCTGGTCTATGCCTGGGTGGCGCAGAACATCATGCTGGTCGTCTCGTCGATCCTGCGGCTCGATCTCTATGTCGGCATCTATGCGCTGACCTACTGGCGCATCGCCGCTTTCGTCTGGATGGGGCTGGTGGCGGCAGGGCTTGCGCTGATCATCGCCCGCATCGCGCTTGGAAAATCCAATGAATGGCTGTCCTCCGCCAATCTTCTGACGTTATCGCTGACGCTTTATGCCTGCTGTTTCATCAACTTCGCAGCGACGATCGCCAATTACAATGTCGACCATTCCCTCGAAATGACCGGCCAGGGCATTCCCCTCGACGCCTGGTATCTGCGCTCGCTCGGCCCGGGTGCGTTTCCGGCGCTCGATCGTTTCTTTGACCATCAGGACAAGACGGCTGCCGCGGGCGCTACGCGCGAGCTTGAAGGATTGCGGGCCAGCGACGAAGACTGGTATCGCACCGTCCGGCAGAACTGGCGCGCCTGGAGCTTTCGCGACTGGCGGCTGCGTGCCTATCTCGACAGCAAGGGGTCGCTCGTGCTTCCTCAGCCTTCGCAACCTTCCTTGCCGGGCCGCTGACCGATGCCGCATCACATCCTCGTCGCCGACGATGACCCGCATATCCGCGAAGTGATCTGCTTCGCGCTGGAAAAGGCCGGCATGAAAACGCTTGGGGTGGCCGATGGTGCGGCCGCCCTGCAGGAGATCGGGCGCCGGGCGCCGGACTTGGTCGTGCTCGACATAGGCATGCCGGAGATGGACGGGCTGGAGGTCTGCCGGCGGCTCAGGCACACATCCGATGTGCCGGTGCTGTTCCTGTCTGCGCGTGACGACGAAATCGACCGCATCCTCGGGCTCGAAATGGGCGGCGACGACTATGTGACGAAGCCGTTCAGCCCGCGCGAGTTGGTCGCGCGCGTCAACGTCATCCTGCGCCGTGCCCGCCCGGTGGCGCCGGAACCGGCCGACGACAGGCAGTTTTCGCATGGCAAGCTCACTCTGGCGCCGGCCAGTCACGCGGCCACCTTCGACGGCAAGCCGCTCGCCCTGACGGGGATCGAGTTCTCGATCCTGAAAGGGTTTCTGGCGCGGCCCATGCATGTGCTCGACCGCGACGCGGTGATGGCCAATGCCTATGCCGGCAAGATCCATGTCGCCGACCGCACAGTCGACAGCCATATCCGCAACATCCGCGCCAAGCTGGCGGCGGTGGGCTGCCTGGATGCCATCGAGACCGTGCATGGCGTCGGCTTCCGGCTTGGCCGATGCGGCTGACGACGTCCAGCAAGTGGATCGGCCGCAAATGGCGGCCTCGGCTTGCCACGGTCGTCGTCGCTATCCTGGTCCTGGTGATGGCGCTGCCGCTGGTCGGCCTGTTCTTCTTTCGCCTCTACGAGAACCAGTTGATCCGCCAGACCGAAGCGGAGCTGATCGCACAAGGGGCGGCCATCGCCGCCATCTATGCGCAAGACGTGCGCGACGCCGGCATTCCCCGGAAAAACTCGGCGCGCCGATGCCGGAGCCCAATGGCGGCGCCAGCCGAAGCGTCAATCCCGACGGACCGTACCGGCCGCTCGAGCCGCGCCTCGACCTCGCTTCGGACACTGTGCTGCCGACCCGGCCGGCCGCCATGCCCGCTAACACCGATCCGGCCTTTGCAGCGATTGGCGCGCACCTGTCGGGCATACTCGACGCGACGCAGAAAACCACGCTGGCCGGCTTCCGGCTGCTCGATCCCAGGGGCGTCGTCATTGCCGGGCGGGGCGAGGTCGGGCAGTCGCTTGCCGAGGTCGAAGAGGTGCGCACCGCGCTTGCCGGCCGCTATGCCAGCGCGCTCCGGCTGCGCATTCCCGACCAGCCGACGCCACCGCTCTATTCGGTCAGCCGCGGCACCAAGGTGCGTGTCTTCGTCGCCTTGCCGGCGGCCGTCGATGGCAAGGTCGCCGGCGTGGTCTATGTCTCGCGGACGCCCAACAACATCGTAAAACATCTCTATGGCGAGCGCGGCAAGGTGACCTTGGCGGCGATCGCTATTCTCGGCGGCACGCTGCTCATCGGCCTGGTCTTCCTGCGCACCGTCAGCCGGCCGATCTATGCGCTGATCGACCGCACAGAGCGTATCGCCGCCGGCGAGCGCGACGCGATCCGGCCGCTCGACCATCACGGCACCTACGAAATGGCCGAGCTGTCCGCCGCCTTCCTCGACATGGCCGAAAAACTGCAGGCGCGGTCGGACTCGATCCAGACCTTTGCCACCCATGTCTCGCACGAGCTCAAATCGCCGCTGACGGCGATCCAGGGCGCGGCCGAATTGCTGCGCGATTCAGGCAGCGCGATGGATGATGACGAGCGGCGGCGCTTCTCCAACAATATTGTCACCGATGCCGGGCGGCTCAATCTGCTGGTGCGCCGGCTGCTCGATCTGGCGAAGGCCGAAAACCTTGCACCGAGCGGCGAAAGCACCTCTATCAATGCTGTGCTGGCGCTGCTGCCCGTCGACACCAGGCTGGCGGTCCGTGTCGAGGCGGGCGGTGATCTGCCCTTGCGCATCTCGGCAGAGAACGCGGCGATCGTGCTTGCCAACCTCATCGACAATTCCGCCAGGCACGGCGCGACGCTGGTTTCGCTCACTGCCGCAACAGCCGGCGGCAGGGCGACGGTGCTGGTTGGCGACGATGGCGCCGGCATTTCGCCGAGCAACCGGGCGCGCATCTTCGAGCCGTTCTTCACCACGCGGCGCGCAAGCGGCGGCACCGGCATGGGCCTCGGCATCGTGCTGGCCCTCCTGAAAGCGCATGATGGTACGATCCGGCTGGTTGACAGCGAGCACGGCACGCGCTTCGAGATCACACTGCCAGCGGCATAGACAGGCCGCCGGCCGGATCGGAGAAAAAATGCGCTACGACATCGTCATCATCGGCGGGGCCATCGTCGGGTCCTCGATCGCCTACTATCTGCGCGAGGAGGGGTTTTCCGGCTCGATCGCGCTGATCGAGCGCGATCCGCAATTCGCTCACGCGGCAACGACGCTGTCCATGGCCTCGATCCGCCAGCAATTCTCCATTCCGGAAAACATCCGGCTGTCGCAATTCACGCTAAAACTGTTCCGGCGGCTGAAGGAGACATTCGGCACCGACGCCGATATCGGTTTTCGCGAGGGCGGTTATCTGATCCTGGCCGGCGAGAACGGCCTGCCGGTCCTCAAGGCCAATCACGATGCGCAGGTCGCCGAGGGCGCCGACATCGTGCTCGAGGACGCCGAGCAGCTGACGCGGCGTTTCGCCTGGCTGTCGAGCGAAGGCATTTCCGCCGGCGCCTATGGCCGGACGGGCGAAGGCTGGTTCGACGCGCATGCGATGCTGATGCTGTTCCGCAAGGCGCTGCGCGAGAAGAAGATCGATTTCATCGCCGCCTCGGTCAACGGCATTGCGCGCGACGGCGACCGCGTCACCGGCGTCTCCCTCGACAATGGCCAGACCTTGGAGGCCGGCATCGTCGTCAACGCCGCCGGGCCGAATGCCGGCAAGGTCGCCGCCCTTGCCGGGCTGGCGCTGCCGGTAGAGCCGCGCAAGCGCAACGTCTTCGTTTTCGAGGCGCGCGAGAAATATGCCGACATGCCGCTGCTGGTTGATCCCTCGGGCATCTATGTCCGGCCGGAAGGCTCGGTCTACCTCACCGGCGGCGCCGAGCCGGAAGAGGGCGACGGCCCGGCCGACCCCACCGATTTCGAGGTCGATTGGCCGCTGTTCGAAGAGGTGATCTGGCCGGTGCTGGCGACCCGCATTCCGGCCTTCGAGGCAATCAAGGCGACCCGAGCCTGGGCCGGGCATTATGACTACAACACGCTCGACCAGAACGCGGTGATCGGTCCGCATCCCGAGGTTGGCAATTTCATCTTCGCCAACGGTTTTTCCGGCCACGGCCTGCAGCAGGCGCCGGCGGTCGGCCAGGCGTTGGCGGAGCTTTTGGTGCATGGCGGGTACCGGACGATCGATTGCTCGGCATTTGGGTACGAACGCGTGGCTGAAGGACGGGCGTTCCGGGAATTGAATGTGATTTGAGGGCGCGCTTCTTCCTTCTCCCCTTGCGGGCCTGTTGCGCAGTTACTGGGAGGAACGGCGGGGGAACAGGATCAGCGGGCTATTGCTGGTTCTTAGGGGTTGAGGTCTGGTTTCGATGTTTGAGGTGGCGGTTCGGCCTTGGCTGGCCGGATTGTGGACGCACCTATCCCGTGATGGCGGCCCATCGGCGCATGTTGAAAGCGATGGCCGCCATTGTCACCTGACCAGCAGCCTTGGCCAACCCGATGTAGCGGATCGTGGTCAGCTTCATGCGGTTCTTGAGCGTGGCGAAGGTGGTCTCCACCGCTGCTCGCCGTCTGGCGATCAGGCGATTGTAGTGCTTGAGCCGCGGCGGCAGCGCATGATGCTTGTTGGGGCGCCGTGCAATGCGCACCTTCTTGCCGGCCGCCCTGAGCCGAGCACGGCGGGCATGGGTGTCATAGGCTGCGTCTGCCCATACCGTCTTCTCATCACCGCAGATCAAGTGATCAGCCACGACCGTGTCGTTGACGTTGGCCGGTGTCGTGATCACCGTGCGGATCAGGCCAGAGCCTTCATCCACCCCGACATGAGCCTTGTAGCCGAAGGTAAGGCCGCTCTTGCCCTTGCGTGCTGTGACGCGGGCGTCCGTATCCTGCGACGGCCGCTCGGGTGTCGGCGGCGTCGAGACCGCATCAATCAGCGTGGCATCCAGCATCGTACCGCGCTTCAGGATCACGCCGGCCTTCTCCAACTGCCGGTCCAGTTCGCCAAACAGCTTCTCCATCAGCCCTTCGCTGACAAGCAGATTGCGAAAACGCGACAGCACCGTGTGGTCGGGGATTGTATCGTCCAGCCCCAGCCCAGCAAAGCGCCGGAACGACAGCCGATCGCCCAGCGCTTCCTCTAACTCGCGATCCGACAGTCCGTAGAGCGATTGCAGCAACAGTGCCTTGAACAACACCAGCGGCGGCCAGGCAGCTCGACCCGGTCCACCATCGCGCAGCGCATTAAGCAGCTTCTCGAACCGGTACCACTTCACCAGACCCGACAGACGGTCGAGTGGCGAAGAACCCCCCGTCAGCTTGTGGCCCAGAAAGGCCTCCGCCAAGCTCAACTGTCCAGTCTGCTTCACCGCCATCGCGATTCCTCCGAGCTCCCTCTCAGAGAATCACAACCAGCGAATTACGCAACAGGCCCCTTGTGGGAGAAGGTGGCCTCGCGAAGCGAGGTCGGATGAGGGGTGTTCCAGCTTGGCAAAGACGGCGATCTGTCACCCACCCCTCAACCGTCTCGGCGCTGCGCGCCGATCCACCTTCTCCCACAAGGGGACAAGGGAAGAGCTACCCCTTCCGCAGCGTCTCGACATCGGTCTTGCCGACATACCAGTCGCGGGCGTTGACCTCTTCGAAAACCACCCAGACATCGTCATTGCTAAGCCCGGTAGCGTCCATGATGGCCGCCGTGACTTTTTTGGCGATATCAGCCTTCTTGCCTGCCGGATCGGCGGCGATCACTTCCTTGACGATGCGGATGTTGACGAATGGCATGACGTCCTCCCCTTGAACTGTATCTGGTACCACCAAGAGGCTGTTTCGAAACTCGCTCTGGCGAATCGCATGGTGGCGATTGCCTGAGCCGTAGCGCAGCGGGTGCTGCTTGTATGCGCAGCAACGCCATCAAAACCCGCCGGAGAAGCGTTCTCAGCAGCCTCAATAGGTCTTGGCCCCATTCACCATCAGCCGCACCGAATAGAGCGAAGTGGTGCCGGCGATGTAGAGGCAGTTCAGCTTGGCGCCGCCGAACACGCAATTGGCGGTCACTTCGGGCACCTTGACCTTGCCGATCAGTGTGCCGTCCGGATCGTAGCAATGGATGCCGTCGGCGGCGCTCGTCCAGATCCGTCCGTCGGCATCGAGCCGGAAGCCGTCGAACAGGCCGGCCGTGCAGTCGGCGAAGACCTTGCCGCCCGAAACCTTCTTGCCGTGCTTGCCGATGTTGAACACCCGCATATGCGCGGGGTTCTCCGCGCCATGCGTGCGGCCGGTATCGACGACATAGAGCAGGCTTTCGTCCACCGAGAAAGCAAGGCCGTTCGGCCTCACCATGTCGGTGATGACGGCCTCGACCTCGCCGGTCTCGGGATCGACCCGGTAGACATAGCAGGCGCCGATCTCGCTCTCGGCCTTGTCGCCCTCATAGTCGGTGTCGATGCCGTAGGTCGGGTCGGTGAACCAGATCGAGCCGTCGGATCTCACCACCACGTCGTTGGGCGAATTCAGCTGCTTGCCCTTCCATTTGGCGGCAATGGTCGTCACCGAGCCGTCATGCTCGGTACGGCTGACGCGGCGACCCGAATGCTCGCAAGTGACCAGCCGGCCCTGCCGGTCGACGGTGTTGCCGTTGGAATTGCCCGACGGCTGGCGGAAGACGCTGACGCTGCCGTCCGTCTCGTCATAACGCAGCATGCGGTTGTTCGGGATGTCGGACCAGACGACGTAGCGCCCGGCGGCGAACCAGGCCGGCCCTTCCGCCCAGCGGCATCCGGTGAACAGCTTGTCCACCTGCGCGTTGCCGTTGAGCAGCCGCGCGAAGCGCGGATCGAGAACTTCGTAATAATCTGCGGCCGCCATGCATTTCCTCCCGGCATCAGGTGACGTCAGATCAAGCCAGCCCGCGATCGATCTGGCAAGACGGAGCCGCCGCAATTTGTATGACAAAACGGAGAGGAACGGCCGTGCAGCCCGGGTCCGGCCCGTGGCCACGCGCCTTAGGACTCAATTAACCGGCTATGCGCTGCGTGCAATGGTGCATTGCAACATCTTCTTTTTGCAACGCACCATTCTTATGTCATGTTCCGTATTGACCAAGGGAGGAAGAAACCCGCCGCCAGAATGCGGCACGAAAGGACCCTTGCTATGATCTTCAACGATCTCATGACCCGCGCCCGCAGCAGCATCGCCAAGCGCAAGCACTACAACCGCCTCGTCGCCGAAATCGACAGCTTCACCAGCCGCGATCTGGCCGACATGCGCGCCGACCGCTCGGAAATGCTCTACCAGATCCACAAGCAGATCTACGGCTGATCTCAAGTCTCGTGAGACGCGCCACCCAGGCGCGCTGAGATTCAGGTCAGGCCGAGTCGAAAACGGTGGTTTCCGAGAACCGGAGCGGAGCGTACTTTTCGTACGTGAGCTCAGTTCTACTGCGACGCAGTAGAACAGGGAAGCCCAGGAAGCCGCCGTTTGCAGGCCGGCATCACCTGAATATCAATGCGCCGCCAGCGCCTTGTCGATCTGCGGCAGCAGCAGCGTCTGCACCGACTCCGCCGTCAGCGGGCCGACATGCTTGTAGGCGATCTTGCCATCCTTGCCGACGATGAAGGTCTCCGGCACGCCATAGACGCCCCAGTCGATCGCAGTGCGGCCGGCTTCGTCGATGCCGATCGCCTGGAACGGATTGCCGAGGTCGCCGAGGAACCGGCGGGCGTTTTCCGGCTGGTCCTTATAGTTCAGCGCCGCCATCACGAACCGCTTGTCCTGCGCCAGCGCCAAGAGCACCGGATGCTCTTCGCGGCACGGCGCGCACCACGACGCAAAGACATTGACCAGCGTGACCTTGCCGGCAAACGCCCTGGAATCAAGCCCCGGCAGGTTTGACCCCTCCAGTGCCGGCAGATTGGTCTGCGGCGCCGGCAGGCCGATCAGCGCCGAAGGCACTTCCGAGACATCGCGGCCGGACAAAAGCTGCGACAGGAACAATCCCGCTAAGCCAAGGAAGACCAGCAGCGGCAACAGCACGAGCAGGCGGCGACTGCGCTTTGGCGTTTCGGTTTCGCTGCTCACGGCTTCACCGTCTTGTCGGAACGCCGCCGCACGCCGGCCGCTTCGAGTTCGGCAAGTTCGCGCTTGCGCGCCCGCTGGTCGAACAGAATCCAGCCAATCAGTCCGGCCAGCACGATGGCGGTGATGCCATAGGCTGCGGTGACGTAAAGGGCGTGCGCGCTCATTTCCAAATCCGGGCTTTCACGGCGAATTCATAGCCTCAGCTTCAGCTCGCCGCAATGAACCGCCTCTGCGGCAGATTTGCGGTTTTCAAGGTTCACCGTCATTGGGACCGCAAAACACCGGACATGCTTTTGATGCGCATGAACTGGCACGTCAGCGACAGCCTGACAGCACCTTCGCAGGTGAGCAGGATTTTGCCCGCGTCATCCCACATCTTGATTGCACTCCAGCCATGGCTCTCGAATTTGCGAAGGCTGATCGTTTCGACCGCGATGAACTCAAGTCCGAAAGACACGGCGTTGAACTCTCCCCATTTAGCGGGTGGCCGATAGGGGCGGATGGTCGAGATAAAGGACAGGTGCATGCTGGGTCCGTCGCGGCCCATCGTCGCCGAAGTAATCTCGACGGACGACAGGTCAGGATAATTGCCGTAAACGGTTTGCAGAAAGATCGGATTTTCAATACGCAGCGGCCACATCAATCCGTTCCATGCCGCAGCGCCAGCGCCGCCGAAACCGGTCCCAGCACGGAAAGGAACAATGTCAGCGCGGCAAGAATGAGGAAGGGCTGCAGGAACGGATCGGGATTGGCCGTCGCGCCATAGCTTGCCGAAACGCCGAAGATCAGCACCGGTATGGTCAGCGGCAGCACCAGCACGGAGATCAGCAGCCCGCCGCGCGGCAGCGCCACCGCCACCGCGGCACCGGCGGCGCCGATGAAGGTGATGGCCGGCGTGCCGACCAGCAGCGTCAGCGCCGTGGCGCCTATCGCGAGCGGCTCCATGTTCATGAACAGGCCGAGCAGGGGCGCAGCAACCACCAGCGGCAGCACGCTGCCCGCCCAATGCGCCAGGCATTTCACCAATACGGTCAGCGCCAGCATGTGCCGGTCGTTGCCGAGCACCAGCAGATCGAGCGAGCCGTCCTCGCGATCGGCCTGGAACAGCCGGTCAAGCCCGAGCAGGCAGGAAAGCAGCGCCCCAATCCACAGGATCGCCGGGCCGATGCGCGCAAGCAGCTTCAGGTCGGGACCGACGCCGAACGGAATGGTGGCGATGACGGCGAGGAAGAAGATGACGCCGGTCAGCGCCCGCCGCCGGCGCGGATGTTGAGACGGATGTCGCGCAGCAGGAGGGACCACATTACGATGTGGTCCCCCGTTGAGGACGACGTTCTGTGGCGCCCCCCTCTGTCCTGCCGGACATCTCCCCCACAAGGGGGAGATCGGCTGTCTCCTGCGATTTCGCCAATCACCAGCGTCGCAAAGACGAGCGGAGCGCCGAAGCTGCCAATCTCCCCCCAAGTGGGGGAGATGTCCGGCAGGACAGAGGGGGGCGCCGTAGAGTGCAGTCATCAAAATGCCTGCCCCATCACCAATTCCTTCGCCGCCTCGATCCCCAGCGGCAGATGCGTCGCCGCGACAATCATCCCGCCTCCGGCGCAGTGCCCTGCCATCAACCCCGCAAACCGTTCTTCCGAAGCCTTGTCCAATCCCGCCGTCGGCTCATCGAGCAGCCACAGCGGTCGACGGCTGACCAAAAGCTTCGCGATCGCCGCGCGCCGCCTTTGCCCGGTCGAGAGATAGCCGAACGGCAGATGGCCGATGCCACCGAGCCCCACGGTCTCCAGCGCCTCTTCGACGCTCGAATCGCCACTGCCATTGAAGTCGCGCCAGAAGCGCAAATTCTCCGCCACGCTGAGCGCCGTCTTCATCGCATTCTGGTGGCCGAGATAGTGACAGGCCGAAGCGATCGACGGAAAGGCATCGCCACCGCCTTCGTGCAGCAACCGGCCTTCCGCCTTCGGCAGCAGCCCGGCGATGATCCTGAGCAAGGTCGATTTGCCCGATCCGTTCGGCCCGGTGACGACCAGCGCCTGGCCATCCCCGAGGTCAAAGCCAACCCCGGAAAACACGCTCTCGCCGCCGCGTTCGCCGCCCAGATTTTCGGCGATAAGCCGCATCCCTCGCCTGCCCTGAAAACAATGTTTCGCGAGCGCTGCCGCATCGCACAAATTTGCTCTCCAACTGTCTAGAACTATTCCAGAAAATTCTCTATATGCGGTGCATCCGTGCCAGCGGTCGGCGCGGGAACAGAATTTGCGCCGAACCAGCGCACGCGCCGCCTTGAACGGCTCGGGTTGCTTGGGAACGGACAGCGGAAATGGCCGTACCCGCACCTTTGCGCGTGATTGCATGCCATCGGCGTCCGTTCCCTTTCAGGCTGAACAGACAAGGACGGATCGCACGTGTCAAAATCCCTCGATAGTTTCAATTGCCGTCGCACGCTGACCGCGGGCGGCACCGAGTACACCTATTTCGACCTCATCGAGGCCGAGAAGAACGGCCTCACCGGCATTGCCCAGCTGCCCTATTCGATGAAGGTGCTGCTGGAGAACCTCTTGCGCAACGAGGACGGCCGCTCCGTCACCAAGGAATCGATCCAGGCGGTCGCCGGCTGGCTGACCGACAAGGGCACCGCCGGCGTCGAGATCGCCTATCGCCCGGCCCGCGTGCTGATGCAGGATTTCACCGGCGTTCCGGCCGTGGTCGACCTTGCCGCCATGCGCGACGCCATGGCTTCGCTCGGCGGCGACCCGCAGAAGATCAATCCGCTGGTGCCGGTCGACCTCGTCATCGACCATTCCGTCATCGTCGACGAATTCGGCACGCCGATGGCCTTCGCCCGCAATGTCGAGCTCGAATATGAGCGCAACGAGGAACGTTACAAGTTCCTGAAATGGGGCCAGCAGGCGTTCCGCAACTTCCGCGTCGTGCCGCCCGGCACGGGCATCTGCCACCAGGTCAACCTGGAATATCTCGGCCAGGTCGTGTGGACCAATACCGAGGACGGCGAAACCACTGCCTACCCCGACACCTGCGTCGGTACCGATTCGCACACCACGATGATCAACGGCCTTGGCGTGCTCGGCTGGGGCGTCGGCGGCATCGAGGCCGAGGCGGCCATGCTCGGCCAGCCGGTCTCCATGCTTCTGCCCGAAGTCATCGGCTTCCGCCTCACCGGCAAGTTGAAGGAAGGCGTCACCGCCACCGACCTGGTGCTCACCGTCACCCAGATGCTGCGCAAGAAGGGTGTTGTCGGCAAGTTCGTCGAATTCTTCGGCCCGGGCCTGTCCAACATGACGCTCGCCGACCGCGCCACCATCGGCAACATGGCGCCCGAATATGGCGCCACCTGCGGCTTCTTCCCGGTCGATCCGGAAACCATCCGCTACCTGACAATGTCCGGCCGCGAGGAAAGCCGCATCGCGCTGGTCGAAGCCTATTCCAAGGCGCAAGGCATGTGGCGCGAGGCCGGCTCAGCCGATCCGGTCTTCACCGACCTGCTCGAACTGGAGCTGAGCAGCGTGGTGCCGTCAATGGCCGGCCCCAAGCGGCCCGAGGGCCGCGTCGCGCTGGAAGGCATCCCGGCCGGCTTCGCCAAGGCGATGGAGACCGAATACAAGAAGGCGGCCGAAATCTCCAAGCGCTACGCCGTCGAAGGCACCGACCATGATCTCGGCCATGGCGACGTCGTCATCGCCGCCATCACCTCCTGCACCAACACCTCGAACCCGAGCGTGCTGATCGGCGCGGGCTTGCTCGCCCGCAACGCCAACCGGCTCGGCCTCAAGCAGAAGCCGTGGGTAAAGACCTCGCTCGCCCCCGGCAGCCAGGTCGTCGCCGAGTATCTCGAAAAGTCCGGCCTGCAGAAGGAGCTCGACCAGATCGGCTTCAACCTGGTCGGCTTCGGCTGCACCACCTGCATCGGCAATTCCGGCCCGCTGCCGGCACCGATCTCCAAGACCATCAACGACAAGGGCTTGATTGCCGCGGCGGTCTTGTCCGGCAACCGCAACTTCGAAGGCCGCGTCTCGCCCGACGTGCAGGCCAACTATCTGGCGTCACCGCCGCTGGTCGTCGCGCACGCGCTGGCCGGCACCGTCACCAAGGACCTCACGACCGAGCCGCTCGGCGAGGACAAGAACGGCAATCCGGTCTACCTCAAGGACATCTGGCCGAGCTCGGTCGAGATCCAGGAGTTCATCGAGAAGAACGTCACCCGCGAGCTGTTCGCCCGCAAATATGCCGACGTCTTCAAGGGCGACGAATACTGGCAGAACGTCAAGGCGCCGGAAGGCCAGACCTATGCCTGGGACGACAATTCGACCTATGTGCAGAACCCGCCGTATTTTGCAGGGATGACCGCCGGTTTCGGCAAGATCGGCGACATCAAGGGCGCCCGCGTGCTCGGCCTGTTCGGCGACAAGATCACCACCGACCACATCTCGCCGGCGGGTTCGATCAAGGCCGCCTCGCCGGCCGGCAAGTATCTTACCGACCATGGCGTCGGCGTCGCCGACTTCAACCAGTACGGCACGCGGCGCGGCAATCATGAGGTGATGATGCGCGGCACCTTCGCCAACATCCGCATCCGCAACCACATGCTGGGCGAGAACGGTCGCGAGGGCGGCTACACCATCCACTACCCGTCGAAGGAAGAGCAATCGATCTACGACGCGGCGATGGAGTACAAGAAGGAAGGCGTGCCGCTGGTCATCTTCGCCGGCGTCGAATACGGCAACGGTTCGTCGCGCGACTGGGCGGCCAAGGGCACGAACCTGCTTGGCGTCCGCGCCGTCATCGCCCAGTCCTTCGAGCGCATCCACCGCTCCAACCTGGTCGGCATGGGCGTCATCCCCTTCGTCTTCGAGGAAGGCACGTCCTGGGCCTCGCTCAACCTCAAGGGCGACGAACTGGTCGAGATCGACGGATTGAGCACGATCAAGCCGCGCCAGACGATGACCGCCAAGGTCACCTATGGCGACGGCGCGGTGAAGAACGTGCCGATCATCTGCCGCATCGATACGCTGGACGAGCTCGACTACTTCAAGAACGGCGGCATTTTGCAGTACGTGCTGCGAGATCTGGCAGCGTAGTAAGGAATAGGGGAGTAGGTCAGTAAGGGAGTAGGGAAGGGATACCTACTCCCCTACTCCCCTACTCCCCTCGCTTTCCCAAACCGCGCCGTCGCCGCCAGCAGCACCCCCAGCATCAGCGCGTTGAAGATGTGCCACAGGAAATGTGTGCCGAGCGGAAAGCTGGCGCAGACCATCGGGTCGATCATCCGGCAGATAGCGGACACCACGAAGATCGCCGACCCCGCCAGATTGTACCAGCCGGCCCGGTTGCCGCTGGCCGCCACCCAGACACCGAAGAAGGCGAGCGCCAGGAATGGCGGCAGATAGCTTGTCGTGCCGTTCGATGCCTGGCGCAGCCAGTCCGGCACGGCGAAGGTTAGCGCCCCTGCCACCGCGTAAAAGATGACAAAGACCGCGATCGCCTTGCCCCATTCCATGCGCAGGAAGCGGCGCAGATTGAACAGCGTATAGGCGAGCGTGAAACCGGCAATCGGCAGGATATCGGCCCAGATCGTGCCCTTGGTGGCAAAGGTATGGAAGATCGTCGAGCCGATGCCGATCGCCACCACCCACCAGGCCAGCACCTCGGCGAAAGCGCCGGCCTTGCATCGGCGTACTTCCCGCACGCCCCATAATCCCGCGGCAATGAAAGCGAGGTTGGTCAAAGCATTCGTCGGCTCGGCCCAAAGTCCAGGTCCGGTCCGCTCGCAATAGAGATCGACCGGGGTCAGGAGAATCTTCCACATGGTGATGATGCCACTCCCGAATCGAACCACGTCGTGAAATGCAGTGTCTCACCTATTGCGGCCTTACCTGCGGCTGCAATGGCAAAATTTCACCGCAACGTGACTTCCCGTTGACTTCCGCTTCTGCCACATATTTCAGACAATCAGAACAAAGCCGGCGCCACCGGCGGGAATTGGAATGGTCATGGCCTGGCGAAGATCACTTTGGCTGGCAGCCTTTGCGCTGGCCTTCTCGGCGGTTGCCGGCGCCGGCCATGCCGGCGAGGCCGAAAGAATCCAGGCCGAAAAACCCCAACCCGACAAGCCGCTCGGCGTCGTCGAACTGTTCACCAGCCAGGGCTGCAGTTCCTGTCCGCCCGCCGATGCCTTCTTCGCCGAACTCGCCACCAAGGAAGACATCGTCGCGCTCTCCTATCACGTCGACTATTGGGACTATCTCGGCTGGAAGGACACGCTGAGCCGCAAGGAAAACACCGAGCGGCAATATGATTATATGCGCGCCTTCGGCAGTCGCTCCGTCTATACGCCGCAGGCGGTCCTCAATGGCCGCGTGCACGTCAACGGCGCCAATCGCGGCGAGGTCGACGGCGCGCTCGCCCGCATGGCCAGGGGCGGCGAAGGCATTCGGGTCCCCGTCAAGGTCAGCCGCACCAGCGACCGTGTGATCATCGATGCCGGCGATGCCGGCGCCGGCCCGAGCGACGCCCATGTCGTCATCGTCTATTTCGATGCGCCACAGACGGTCAAGATCGCCCAGGGCGAGAACTCCGGCCGCAGGATGACCTATTGGAACGCTGTCACCGGCATCCAGACCGCCGGCATGTGGCACGGCAAGGCGCAGCGCTACGAATTGCCGTTGAGCGAGATCACCAAGAAGGGCGGCTGCGCCGTGCTTTTGCAGTCGGTCGGCAAGGACGGCATGCCGGGCCCCATTCTCGGCGCCGCCTTCATCCACAAGCCGTAATCGGCTGCCTCTTCCCTTCTCCCCTTGTGGGAGAAGGTGGCCTCGCGAAGCGAGGTCGGATGAGGGGTGTTCCAGCTTGGCAAAGACGGCGATCCGGCACGCACCCCTCAACCCACAAGGGGAGAAGGGAAGAGCCGCGCTATCCGCCTTGGCACCACCAACAAAAAACCGACGTCAGCTTGCTTCTGACGCCGGTCATTTAGGTTTTGGGATCGTCGCACCCGATTTTTCCAAGGAAAAACCGAGGTTGGTTCGATCCGACGCAGACCCGTGGGCGGGGGCTTGGGGTTTACGAGCCGGTGCCGGACCGAACCGTCTCAGGCAACGCCGGTAAATTCGTCGGACATTGGGGCATGAGCGCGGATAAAAAAGGCAGAAATGTGGCGAAGCATCACCAATTCCAACATCCGGTTCGCAAACGTGACTGGACGTTGCAGAAACAGCGCGTCGCCGCCACCGCTTCGCCGGCTCTTGCAATTGCCACGCGAAGGGGCCAATTTTGGTTGGCAAAGATTCATTTTGAAGGATCGAGGCATGACTGACGACAGCGGCGGGACGGGGGATGGTGACGCATCCGCAATATTGATCCCGCTGCACGAGGTACGCAGCGCACGCCTCGACCAGCCGGTGCGCTTCGACCGGCGTGAACTGGACCAGATCCTCAGGCTCTACGGACGCATGGTCGCCGCCAATGAATGGCGCGACTACGCCATAGATCATCTCACCGACAGGGCCGTGTTTTCCGTCTTCCGCCGCGCCAGCGAAGTGCCGCTGTTCCAGATCGTCAAGGATCCGAAACTGGCGCGCAAGCAAGGCGCCTTCGCCGTTATTGCCGCTGGCGGGCGCATCCTCAAGCGCGGGCAAGAACTTGGGCGAGTGCTTGGCATCTTCGACAGCAAGCTGAAAGTGGTTGAGGCTTGAAGGGGAACTGGAGAATTGAAGAACTGAAGAATTGAGGAAAGAGGCGCTAAACGCCTGATATTAGTTCATTTTTCTTTTCTTCAGTTCTTCAATTCCTCAGTTCTTCAATTCCTCTTCATTTCCCTCCCCGAAACTTCCGTTCTGGCAGAGAATCCGGATCGGGCGGCAGCGACGCACCGCCATTCAGCGACAGCTGCATGAACACAGTGTCCAGCCAGCGCCCGTGCTTGTAGCCCGAGCCTTCGAGCCGGCCTGAAAGACGAAAGCCGAGCTTTTCGTGCAGCTTGACCGAGGCGCTGTCGGGATGGCCGTCGCCGATCACCGCGATGATCTGGCGGAAACCCGCCGCCCCGGCCGCCGCGATCAGGCTCTGCATCAGCATGAGCCCGACGCCCTGGCCCTTGGCTTCAGGCGCGACATAGACCGAATCCTCGACGATGAAGCGATAGGCCGGGCGCGGCCGGAAGGCGCCGGCATAGGCATAGCCGACCACGGCGCCATCCTTTTCCGCCACCAGATAGGGGAAGCCGCCTGCCGTGAGCGTGTCGAATCGGATACCCATCTCGGCGCGGCTCGGCGGCTCCAGCTCGTAGCTTGCCGTGCCATGTGTCACCGCGTCGGCGTAGATTTCGGTGATGGTGTCGAGGTCGGCGGCATTGGCCGCCCGAATCACGATATTGCTCATTCTTTATGCAAGCCTTCCATGTGCCTGCGATAACAGCAAAGACCGGCATAAAGAAAAGGGCGGCCGTTGGGCCGCCCCTTCCAAACCTGATGGTCCAGTTCAGACCATGACGCGAAGCCTTAGCGGCGGTCGCCCATGAACTGCAGCAGGAACATGAACAGGTTGATGAAGTCGAGGTAGAGCCTCAGCGCGCCCATGATGGCCTTGCGGCCGGCGGCATCCGAAGCGTCGCCCTCGAAATACATCTCCTTGATCTTCTGCGTGTCATAGGCGGTGAGGCCGGCGAAGATCAGCACGCCGATCGCCGAAACCGCGAAGGACAGCGCCGACGACTGCAGGAAGATGTTGATCACCATCGCTATGATCAGTCCGAACAGGCCCATGATCAGGAACGAGCCCATCGCCGTCAGGTCGCGCTTGGTCGTGTAGCCATAGAGCGACAGCGCGCCGAAGGAGGCGGCGGTGGCGAAGAAGGTCTGCGAAATGCTGGCTGTGGTGTAGACCAGGAAGATCGACGACAGCGACAGGCCGACGAGGCCGGCATAGACCCAGAACGTCGTCTGCGCGGCAGCAACGCTCATCGACTGGATCCTGAATGACAGGAAGAACACGGCGGCCAGCGGCGCCAGCATCACCACCCAACGCAGCGGCGACCCGAAGATCGCGTAGCCGAAGGAGGTCAGCATCTCGCCGCTCGGCAGCGTTGCGACAGCCGAGGCCGGATCGGTGGTGGTGGCCAGCATGATCGTGCCGATGGCGGCAAGGCCGGTGATGAGGAGGCCAAGCCCCATAAGATTGTAAACCTTGACCATATAGGCGCGCAGGCCCTGGTCGATATCGACGGCGGCGCCGGGCACGGCGCGCGTCTGGAAGTTGCGAATGGGATCAGCCATTGTAGTCCTCTATTGCTTCTGCCCCGTCCGGTGTCGGACCCTGTCGGGTACAAATCCACTGGACCCAGGCGCCGCTGGCGGGGCTCCAGCATGCCTGTGGCGAAATATGATGGTTATTCGCGTCAAGAACAAGACCGTAACCGGATGTAACGGTTCGTGAGAGGCCGAAAGGCCGATTCCCGGGCTTTCCGACCGGCATCCTTACCAAGATTTAATCCGCGATGGTGGCTTCGGCCCTGGAATTACAGCTCGCGCAGCACCGGTGCGGCCTTGTGGCCGAGCACCCGCCAGGTGCCGGCGAGGCCGATGCCGACGGTGATCACCAGCGCAAAGACGATGGTCGCCACCGCCACCTGCGGCATGAAATGCGACGGCAGGGTCATGATGCGAGCGACAATGTACCAGGCCGCGATGCCGCCGGCGGCCAGCGCAAAGATGGCGGTGGCCAGTCCGATCAGCATGTATTCGAGAGAGAACGCCGTGATCAGCGTTCTTCTTGTGGCGCCGAGCGTCTTCAGCACCACGGCATCGTGGATGCGCGCCCGGTTGCCGGCGGCGAGCGCGCCGGCCAGCACCAGCACCGAAGCGATCAGCGCCACGCCGGCCGCCGCCCGGATCGCCGTGCCGAGCTGGCCGACCAGCCGGTTGACGACATCGAGCGCGTCCTTGACCCGCACCGTCGTCACCGCCGGAAAGGCGCGGGTGACGGCATTGAGGATGCGCGCGTCGTCGGCCGTGGTGGCATTCTTTTCGGTCAGCGTCGCCATCCAGCCATGCGGCGCCCCGGTGAATGTGTTGGGCGAAAACACCATGACGAAATTGATGCCCATCGTTTCCCATTGGACCTGGCGGAAATTGGCGATCCTGGCCGTCACGTTGCGGCCGAGCACATTGACGGTGACGGTGTCGCCGAGCTTCAGCCCGATTTCCCTGCCTTCTTGCGCCGAGAACGAGACCAGCGGCTCGCCGATATAATTGTCCGGCCACCATTTGCCCTCGGTCAGCGTCGCGTTTTCCGGCTGCCTGGCATCATAGGTCAGGCCGCGATCGCCTTTCAGCACCCAGGCGCCTTCGGCCGGCACCTTGACCTTGTCGACATCGACGTCATTGAGCGCCATCACCCGGCCGCGCAGCATCGGCACCTTGGCCAGCGTCCCCTTTGGCGCCTCCTTGCCGATCAGTGCGGAGAACGCATCGACATCGCTGCCCTGGATGTCGACGAAGAAGAAGTTCGGCGCCCGCTCCGGCAGACTGCTGGAGATCTGCTGCCTGAGATTCCCGTCGATCAGCGCCAGCGTCACCAGCAGCGTCAGCCCGAGCCCGAGCGACAGCACCACCGATGGCGTCAGGGCGCCCGGCCGGTGGATGTTGCCGACGGCGAGCCTGAGTGCCACGAAGCGCACGCGCGGGCTTTTCCTTGCCGCCCACTGCACCAGCGCACCGACCAGCCGCAGCACCAGGAAGGCGAAGATAGTGGCACCGACGAAGATCGAGGCGATGCGCTGGTCGCCGGAAAACAGGATGGCCAGCGCCGCCAAGAGCAGCGCGATGCCGATGGCCGATGCAATATAGACCGGGCGCGGCAGGCCACGGCCTTCCAGCCCCATCTCGCGGAACAGCGCCGTCGCCGGCACGTCGCGGGCGCGGCCAAGCGGCAACAGCGCGAAGGCCAGCGTCACCAGCAGGCCGAACAGCGCCGCCATGGCGAGCGCGCCGGGATAGAAGCCGCCCTCCGCCGGCACCGGAATGACGGATTGGAGCGCAGCACTCGCTACAAAGGGCATCAGCGCGCCGAGCACGAGACCGAGAACGATGCCAAGTGCGGCGATGATCATGATCTGCACGAGATAGACGGCAAAGACGAAGCCGCCGGAAGCGCCCAGGCTCTTGAAGGTGGCGATGACGCCGCGTTTGCCGTCGAGATAGGCGCGCACCGCATTGGCGACGCCGACGCCGCCGACCACCAGCGCCGTCAGCCCGACCAGCGTCAGGAATTGCGAGAAGCGTTCGATGTTGGACGACAGCGCGGGTGCGGCATTGCTGCGCGTGCGGATCGACCAGCCGGCCTCGGGAAAATCCTTCGCCGCCTGATCCTGGATGGCCTTGAGCCGCGCCTCGTCGGCGTTGGCGGGCAGCAGGACCTTGTAGGCATTTTCGACCAGGCTGCCCGGCTGCACCAGTCCGGTCGCCGCCAGTGCCTCGGTCGAGATCATCAGCCTTGGCGCGAAGCCGAAACCGTCGGACACGGCATCCGGCTCGGTGACCAGCCTGGCGCGCAGTTCGAAGGTCGCGGTGCCGAGCTTCAGCCGGTCGCCGAGCTTGAGATGCAGCCGTTCGAACAACAGATCGGGCGCCGCCGCGCCGAAAACGCCAAACTCTTCGCCGAACAGCTCCTGCTTCGACAGCTTCGGTTCGGTTTCCAGCGCGCCGTAGAGCGGATAGGCGTCGTCGACCGCCTTGGCCTCGACCAGCGCCTGGTCCGAGCCGTCGGCCAGGCGCGCCATCGAGCGCATGCTGGCGGTGCGCGAAACGGTGCCCAGCCCGTCGAGGAAGCCACGCTCGGCCTGGCTGGCGTCGCGCTGGTTGATCTGGAAGCGGAGGTCGCCGCCGAGCAGCGTCTGGCCTTGGTCGGCAACGCCGGCACTGATCGAACGGGCAACCGAATTGACGCCGCCGATCGCCGCGACGCCGAGCGCGATGCAGGCAAGGAAGATCAGGAAGCCGGACAGGCCGCCGCGCATTTCGCGCAGCGAGAAGCGAACCGCGAGCTTCAGCGTCTGCGCCAGCGGCATCAGGCGGTGACCTTCAAGGGCGCCGGCGCCTCGATCCGGCCGGAGCGCATCGACACCTGGCGCGAGCAGCGCGCCGCGAGCGCCGGATCATGGGTGACCAGCACCAGCGTCATGCCGCGTTCGGCCGCTTTGGCGAACAGCAGGTCGGCGACCTGCCGCCCGGTCGCCTGGTCGAGATTGCCGGTCGGCTCGTCGGCGATGAGGATGCGCGGCGACGGCGCCAGCGCCCGGGCGATCGCCACGCGCTGCTGTTCGCCGCCGGAGAGCTCGCCGGGATAATGGGTGACGCGGTCACTCAGGCCCACCGCCGCCAGTTCGCGCGCCGCCACCGAAAACGGATCGGCATGGCCGGCCAGCTCCAGCGGCACCGCGACATTTTCGAGCGCCGTCATGTTGGGGATGAGATGGAAGGACTGGAACACAATGCCAATGTTTCGGCCGCGAAACGAAGCAATCTGATCCTCGCTTTTGCCGTTGAGCAACTCGCCGGCGATTCGTACCGTACCCGAATCGACCCGCTCCAAGCCTGCCAGCACCATCAGGAGAGTCGACTTGCCGGATCCCGACGGACCGACGATGCCGGTGGCCTCGCCGCGCGCCACCTCGAGGCTGATGCCCTTCAGCACGTGGACAGACGAAGCGCCTTCGCCGAGCGTCAGCGATACGTCTTTCAGCGCGATGACGGCTTCTGTCAAAATGAAAGCGTCCTATATCAGGTATGAAGGCTCTGCTTGCCGGAAGCCGTCGCCCGGAAGAATGTTTTTGTCATATGGGGCCTGCCGCATGTCTTTCAAACGCCAGATAGCCGCAGGGCTCATCCTTTTCCTCGCCCTTTGCGGCGCCATTTCGTCGGCACAGGCCGAGCCTTTCAAGATCGTCGGCTTCGGTGACAGCCTGATGGCGGGCTTTGGCCTCGGGCCCGGCGAGGGTTTTACCGACAAATTGCAGGCCGCGCTTCGGGCCAAGGGCCATGACGTGACCGTCGCCAATGCCGGCGTTTCCGGCGACACCACCAGCGGCGGCCTGGCGCGGCTCGACTGGTCGGTGCCGGACGGCACCCAGCTGGTCATCCTTGAACTCGGCGCCAACGACATGCTGCGCGGCGTCGCGCCCGGCATCACCAGGAAGAACCTCGACGAGATGCTGGGCAAGCTGAAACAGCGCAAGATCGCCGTGCTGCTCGCGGGCATGCGCGCCGCGCCCAATCTCGGCGCCGACTATCAAAACGCCTTCGACGCCATCTTTCCCGACCTGGCGAAGACATACGGCGTTCCGCTCTATCCGTTCTTCCTCGACGGCGTCGCCGGCCAGCCCGGCCTGCGGCTCGAGGATGGCCTGCATCCGAACGCCAAGGGGGTCGACCAGATGGTCGAGCGCATCCTGCCGACGGTCGAGAAGGCTATCGCGGCGGTGCCTGGAGGTTCGTGAGGCCGGATAAAATGCTTTCCCCAGCGGAAACTTTTAACAAAGCGTGTGACCAATAAACCTCTTGCTCCATTCGACTATCGATGATTCGCTAGGGATGAAAGTTCGATTCGAGGAAGGGAGGCTCTTCATGCCGCGTCTTTTCACCGCCCTCGAAATTCCGCGTGACGCCGCCCTTTCGCTGTCCCTGCTCCGGGGCGGCCTGCCCGGGGCCCGCTGGATCGATGTCGAAAACTACCATCTGACGCTGCGCTTCATCGGCGATGTCCCCGGTCACGTAGCCGATGAGATCGCCAACGCGCTCGACCGCGTCCACCGCCCCTCCTTCTCCCTGACCTTGTCCGGTGTCGGCGCTTTCGGCCAGAAGAAGCCGCACGCGGTCTGGGCCGGCGCTGCCCCTTCGCCGGATCTGGCAGCACTTCAGGGTGAGATCGAGCGCATCTGCCAGCGGCTTGGCATCCCAGCCGACCCACGCAAGTTCATGCCGCATGTAACCCTTGCGCGGCTGCGCAATTCGACCCCGCTGGATGTCGCGCAATATCTGTCGGCGCGCGGCAATTTCTCGACGTTGCCCTTCCGCATCGGCCGCTTCGTCTTGATGTCGTCGCGCGATTCGGTCGGCGGCGGCCCCTATATCGTCGAGGAAGCCTGGCCGCTGTCGGGCACCGACGCCCGCGCCGCCAGCCGTGTCGCCAGCGCCTCCGACGCTTCGCGGATCATGCGGTAGACCTCGGCAAAAGCCTCCGGCCCGACATAATAGGGATCGGGCACGTCGCGCGCCTGTCCATGCGCGAACTCTAAAAACAGGTGCACCCGGTCCCGCGCCACCGGCACCAGCGCTTTGAGATCGGCGACATTCGAGCGGTCCATGCCGAGGATCAGGTCGAAACGCGAGAAATCCTCCGGCCTGACCTTGCGCGCCCTCTGTCCGGAAATGTCGATGCCGTGACGCAAGGCAATCGCGATCGAGCGAGGGTCGGGGGCCGAGCCGACCTCCCAGCCGCTGGTGGCGGCAGAGTCCAGCAGCATGTCGCGCCCGCGTTCCGCCAATACGGTGCGAAACACGCCTTCGGCCAATGGCGAGCGGCAGATGTTGCCGAGGCAGACGAAGAGTATGGAATTTATCGGCTTTATGCTCATTCGATATGCGCCGTTTGTGCATTTGGAACCCCAAAACCGCAAAGCACTTTTGGACGACTTGCAGTATGGTGAGGGTCAAAATTCGAAATAGCACGGGAAATCATCATGACGAGAGAAAAACTCAGCAAGGACGCCATCACTGCTGCCCTTGCCGAACTCGGCGGCTGGTCGCTGGCCACGGACGGCGCCTCGATCAAGCGCAGCTTCGTCTTCAAGAATTTTTCCGAAGCCTTCGCCTTCATGACCCGCGTCGCGCTGGCGGCCGAAAAGATGGACCATCACCCCGACTGGTCGAACGTCTACAAGACCGTGGACGTGACGCTGAACACCCATGACGCCGGCGGCGTCACGGCGCTCGACATCGCGCTGGCCAAGAAGATGAACCGCTATTTCGGCGACTGAGTATACGCTTCGCCGTCAGCGGCGACCCCAAATCGGCACCCCGCATCTTGCAGCCGGGTCCGGCTTTCACCACATTTTCCCAGCGAGACATGCGCCAGGACGCGCACGCAAGGAGTGATTGATGGCGCAACAACCCGGTTTTGATTTCTTCGGCTTTGGCGACAGGTTGGGCGGCGAGGGCGAGGTGCGCGAGAAATTCTGGCGCACGGCCAAGAAGGCCGCGCGGCAGATCCCGTTCATGGAAGAGGTCGTCGCCGCTTACTACTGCGCCATGGACAAGAACACGCCGCTGCGCGCCAAGGGTATATTGGTGGCGGCACTCGGCTATTTCGTGTTGCCCTTCGACCTCATTCCCGACTTCGTCTTCGGGATTGGTTTCACCGACGACATAGCCGTGCTGACCGCCGCGATCACCGCCGTCAGCGCCCACATCACGCCGGCGCATCGGCAGGCCGCCAAGGACGCCATCGCCGACAAGGGCTGAGCACCTTCAAAATGGCACGCGCCCTGTGGGCAGGGCGTTTGGAGGCCAAGCTGAAAAGTCAAACTCTTGCCGCTTTCGTGGCCTCCAAGTCGCCGAAGGGACGTCGCGCCGGCCGCTGACAAGGCGACGGCGCGGGAATGGCGGCGGTTTCCTGGGGTGAGCGTCCTTTTGTTGAGGGAAATTCACCGTTTGGTAACCCAGATTAAATCAAAATGAAGCGACGGCAGGACGCCATGCGGCCCGCCTCCGCACCATTTGGAATACGGGAAAGACAATGCGCGGATTGATAGCACTCGTTTCGAGCCTGGTCCTGGCGGCCTCGGCAGCGCCGGCACTGGCGCAGCAGGCGACCAAGATCGGCCAGCACAATGCCTGGGGCACCTACAGCTATCAGGCGCAGGGCGGCAAGGTCTGCTACGTGCTCACCGTGCCGACCGACAAGCAGCCGCCGACACTCGACCATGGCGACATGTTCTTCTTCGTCAGCCAGCGGCCCGGCCAGCAGGTGTCCTACGAGCCGCAATTCATCGCCGGCTACAATTTCCAGGAAGGCTCCAAGGCCACCGTCACCATCGACAAGAAGTCCTTCTCGATGTTCACGCGCGGCAAGTCGGCCTGGGTCGAGAACGCCGCCGAGGAACCGGTGCTGATCGCCGCCATGAAGACCGGCACCGACATGAAGGTGACGGCGAAGTCCGGCCGCGGCAATCCCACCTCCTATGTCTTCTCGCTGAAGGGCATTTCAGCCGCGCTGACATCGATCGCCAAGTGCAAATAGGCGAAACCAGTTTTTAAACGAAGGGCCGGGCCGCAAAGTCCGGCCTTTTTGCTTTTCAGCCGTGGCCCGATTCTGGCGCTGTCTCTGCCCGACGCCGCCGGATCGCCTCGGCTATGAAGACGCGCGACAGCGCGGGATAGAGCGGCTCGTGCGAGATCATGCGTGCCGTGCCATAGCCCAGCATCGAGGCCAGCATCAGCGCAATGACATTGTCGTGATTGCCGGTCATCTCCAGGATGATGACGAAGGCCGTCATCGGCGCCCGCGCGACGCCGGCCAAATAGCCGAAGCCGCGGATTGGGCTCAGCTAGGCTAGAGCAATTCCAGGAAAAGTGTGAACGGTTGTCCGTCTGGAAATTGCGTCAAAACAAAGAGTTAGAGCGGTTCGCCGTTTCCATGAAACGGTGAAACGCTCTAGAGGTCATGGTCACCTGGCACTCGCATGCGGCCGATCTGTGAGGTGAGATAGCTGCCGCGCGTCCGACTCGCGCGCTTGCTCGGGCCGAAGCCACGTGAGGCCGGCACCGGACGCCCCGCCGGCTCTCGCCGACGGGGCGGTGGCATGACTACATCGCCATTTTTTCACATTCGGCCTGGGCCTTCTTGGTCGACGTATCGATCATGTAGGCTTTGCCCTTGGCGTCGGTGATCATCATCATGCAGTGCTTGATCGGCTTTGCCATCTTCATCATCTCGGCGCCCATCTTTGCGTCCGGCATCATGGTGCCCATGTGTCCATCGGGCATGATTGCCATCACCTCCCCGCCTTTCATCATGGTCATTGTGCCCATTGCGTCTTCTGCAAAAGCCTGCGGGGTGGACAAGCCGACGAGGCCGGCAATGACAGCGAGCTTGATCGAGTTCATTCAGCATACTCCCATTTTGCAAGGGCGTGGTTGCCCCCTTCAGCCTTCGAAGGCGGCAAGGGAATCGTTACGTCAACACGACTATGTGATCGGCTCGCGCGTGGCGGGAAGATTGGGCGCAAGGCTGCCAGTCGGTCGTAGCGGGCTGTTGTCGTGTGACAAACTGGTTGGTCCGATGAACTCTCGGTTTAAACGGCAAAGACCGTCTGTCGATCGGAACATTCGCGATCGAAACACTGCCGGCCCACTCGGGGTTGTGTTCGCCACCGCATGACTCCGCCCTCAACCTGTGCTATGCGCCGCGCTTCAGTTCCCGGCACGATGGATGAAATCGGCCGCAAACCGCTTATATCAGTGCGATCATGACCCTTTCCTTCGACCTCACCACTGAGGGTGCCCGCGACGCGTTGCGCGCCCGCGCCACGCCCGAGAAGCCGTCGCTGATCGGCCTGACCCGCGCCGAGATCGGCGAGGCGCTGGTTGCGTCCGGCATCGTGCCGGAGCGCCAGGCAAAGATGCGCGCCCAGCAGCTCTGGCACTGGATGTATGTGCGCGGCGTCTCAGACTTTGCCGGCATGTTGAACATTTCCAAGGACCTGCGCGCCGAACTCGACAAGCATTTTACCGTCGCCCGGCCCGAAATCGTCGAGGAACAGATTTCTTCCGACGGCACCCGCAAATGGCTGTTCCGCTTTCCGCCGCGCGGCGCCGGCCGGCCCGTGGAGATCGAGACCGTCTACATTCCCGAGGAAGGCCGTGGCACGCTCTGCATCTCCTCACAGGTCGGCTGCACGCTGACCTGCTCGTTCTGCCACACCGGCACGCAGAAGCTGGTGCGCAACCTCACCGCCGAGGAAATCCTGGCGCAATTGCTCACCGCGCGCGACCGGCTCGGCGATTTCCCCGACCGCGACACGCCGGACGGCGCCATCGTCCCCGCCGAGGGCCGCAAAGTGTCCAACATCGTCATGATGGGCATGGGCGAGCCGCTCTACAATTTCGAGGCGGTGAAGAAGGCGCTGCTGATCGCTTCCGACGGCGACGGGCTTTCCCTGTCGAAGCGGCGCATCACGCTGTCGACCTCCGGCGTCGTGCCCGAAATCTTCCGCACCGGCGAGGAGATCGGCGTCATGCTGGCGATCTCGCTGCACGCCACCAATGACGATCTGCGCGACCTGCTGGTGCCGATCAACAAGAAGTATCCGCTGAAGGAACTGATCGCCGCCTGCCGCGCCTATCCCGGCCTGTCGAACGCCAAGCGCATCACTTTCGAATATGTGATGCTGAAGGACGTCAACGATTCCATCGAGGACGCCAAGGGCCTGATCAAGCTGCTCAAGGGCATTCCGGCCAAGATCAACCTGATCCCGTTCAACCCGTGGCCGGGCACCAACTACCAGTGCTCGGACTGGGAAACGATCGAGAAATTCGCCGATTATATCAACAATGCCGGCTATGCCTCGCCGATCCGCACCCCGCGCGGCCGCGACATCCTCGCCGCCTGCGGCCAGCTGAAGTCGGACTCCGAGCGCATGCGCAAGGTCGACCGGCTGGCGCTGGAAGCCATGATGATCGCGGGGCACGGCGAGGCGTGAGCCGTCTCGTCGCCGGGCTCAAACGCATCGCCATCATAGCCGTCGGTTATATCGCCGGCGTGCTGACGTCGATCCTGGTGCCGGTGCTGCTGATCACGCTTCTGGAAGGGATCGAGTACGGCAACTGGTCCATGGTATACACCTTCGACTGGCTGGGTTCCTTCCCGCTCGCCGTGTTGACCGTGGCGGTCTGCGCGCTGCTGATCGTCGGTCCGGCGATCCTGGTCGCCGAATGGCTTGCGCTGCGGGGATGGTTCTATTTCGCCGTCATGGGGGCGGTCACCTCCATCGCCTTTGGCGTTCTTGTCCCGGGCTCGGCCGGAGGCTTTGTTTTCAATCCGGGCTTTCTCGGATTCCTGGCCACGGCCGGCACCGTCGCCGGTTCGGTCTACTGGCTTCTGGCTGGACGCAGGTCAGGCCATCTTGCCAAGCGAAATCCCCGATGACCCGCATCGTTTCCTATCTCGTCCGCTTTGCCATGATCCTGTTCGGCTATGCCGTCGCCTCGCTGGCGGCGAGCGCCTTCCTCAACATCCTGTTCCTGGCCTCGCTCGGCTACACGCCAGACCACACGCATCCGACGGCGACGGCTTCACTGTATTTCTCGATTCCCTTCGTCGCCTTGTTCGTCGCCTATTTCGCCTTCTTGCCGGCGGTCATCGTCATCCTGCTCGCCGAAATCCTCGGCCGGCGCGACTGGCTGTACTATGCCCTAGCGGGTGCTGTGGTGGCGGCCGTCTTCCTCGGCCTGGTCGACCACGCCCAAGAGTCCACCTTCGCCGTCACCGACACCAGCGCCATCATGGCGGTGATCGGCGGCGGCATGGTTGGCGGCATCTTCTACTGGCTGAGCGCCGGCCGCTGGGCCGGAAGCTGGTGGAAGGACGACAGCGCTTCTACTTCGCCTGGGCCGTCAGGATCTTGAGCGCGAAGGCCGAGAACACGCCGGCGAAGAGATAGTCGACCACCCGCGTGACGCGCGGGCTGGCCTTCATCGCAGCGGAAAACTTTTCGGCCGCCAGCACCATCGGCGCCGTCACCGGGATCGACAGCACGATGAACATGGCGCCGAGGAAGAACAGCTTTCCGGGCGCGTGCGGATCATGCGCGGAGACGAACTGCGGCAGGAAGGTCATGAAGAACAGGATGATCTTCGGGTTGAGCAAATTGACGCCGAGCCCCGCCGCCCAGCTGCGCAGCAGCGAGATTTGCGGGCCTGTCTTCTTTTCCGGCGAAAACGCCGAGCCCTTGGCGATCGCCTGCCAGGCCAGGAAGACGAGATAGCCGGCGCCAAAAATCTTCAGCACGAAGAAGGCCATCGGCGAGGCGACGATCAGCGCCGAGACGCCGACCACCACCAGCGTGGTGTGGATCAGCGTGCCGCACAGCGCGCCGGCCATCGAGGCAAAGCCGGTGGCACGCCCCTGGCTCAGCGTGCGCGAGACGAACAAGGTCATGTCGGGACCGGGCGTGATCGCCAGGATGACCGTGGCGATGGCGAACTGGATCAACGTAGCGGTGTCGGGAATGAAGGACATGGACGGCTCCGGGGAACGCGCGAGCCTATACAAGATGCGCTGTGCCGGCGCCAGATGAAGCGGTGGTCCAGCATGGCAATCGCTTCGGCACTACAGTTTCCAGCTTGTTGCGGACCACAATGTCGAAGGCGTTCGGAAAGGGCGAGACGAGAGCATCAGCCGGCGGCAGCCAGCACCCTGACAGGTTCCTCGAAGGCGGGCGGGCCGTCCTGAGGGACAGGACCCCCGATGAGCAGGATCTGATCGATCGGCTTGGGGCGGCCGAGGAAATAACCTTGCGCCTCGTTGCAGCCCTCGACCTGCAGGATGGTAAGCTGGACGTGGGTCTCGACGCCTTCGGCAAGCACGGGAATGTCGAGGCTGCGCCCCAATGTCAGCACGGCGCGGATGATCGCCTTGGCCTGTGGGCTGCGTTCGACATCGGCCATGAAGGAGCGGTCGAGCTTGATCTTGTCGAACGGGAACGAGCGCAGCGTGTCGAGCGAGGAATAGCCGGTGCCGAAATCGTCGATCGCGATCGTGACGCCCAGCGCCTTGATCTGGCGCAGCACGTGCAGCGTCCGCACCTTGTCGGCGACGATCGTCGATTCGGTCAGCTCGAGCTCGAGACGCTTCGGCGACAGGCCGGTTTCGACCAGGATCTGATGGACGAGCGTGGCGAGATCGGCATGGGCGAACTGCACCGGCGACAGATTGACCGCGATCTTGTGGCCATTGTCCCAGGAGGCCGCCTGACGGCATGCGGTGCGCAGCACCCATTCGCCGATCGCCAGGATGGAGCCGTTCTCCTCGGCGATCGGAATGAATTCGGCGGGCGGAACCATGCCGTGCACCGGATGGGTCCAGCGCAGCAACGCCTCGTAGCCGCAGGTGGCGCCGGTCTGAACCGAGGTCTGCACTTGATAGTGCAGCGAGAGCTCGCCGCGGTCGATCGCCTGGCGAAGATCGGTGGCCAGCGCCCGGCGCGCCCGCGCAGTCTCGTCCATGGCCGATTCGTAGAAGCAGACGGCCCGCGTCACGTCGTTCTTGGCCCGGTACATAGCCAGATCCGCATTGCTGACCAGCCTTTCCCGGTCGGCCCCGTCACGCGGATAGACGGCGACGCCGATGCTGGCGCCGGTGATGGTCTCGAAATCGTCGATCTGCAGGGGCTCGAACAATGATTTTTCCAGCCGCGATACCAGGCCGAGCAGGTCGTTCTGGTCCTTGAAGCGCTTGATGGCAGCAAACTCGTCGCCGCCGAGCCGGGCGACGAATTCGCCGTCACCGGTCAGCTTCGCCAGCCTGCGGGCAATGATCTTGAGCGCCTGGTCGCCGGCGGCATGTCCCCTGAGGTCGTTGATTTCCTTGAAACGGTCGAGATCGATGACGATGACGGCGGTCATCGTCTCCTCACCCTCGCGCGCCCGCTCGATCTCGTGGTCGAGGCGGTCGTTGAAGGAGACCCGGTTGGCAAGGCCGGTGAGCGCGTCGTTGAGGGCAAGATGCTGCAGCCGCTCGAAGCTCTCGAGCCGGCCACGCTCGTCGATCAGATAGCTGGCGAAGCCGGTGGCCGCGACGATCAGGCCGACCACGGCGACGGCGACGGCCATGGCTTCGAGGATATCGGGATTGGTGCCCGTGGTGATGAAGGAGAGCGGCGTCACCGCCACCGCCGCCATCGCCGTGAAATGCAGGCCGACGATCGCCAGCACCAGAAGCCCGATGCCGAGATAATGCGACCAGCGGTAAGGCCGGCGCACCGCATGGCCGACCGCCACGGCCGAGAATGCCATCGCGATCAGCACCGAAGCGACGACATAGCGGGCGTCCCATTCGACGATGCCGGCCACGTGATAGGCCATCATGCCGGTATAGTGCATGGCCGAAATCGCCAGGCCGACGGCACAGCCGCCCCATTCCGGCGCCAGGCCGCGGCCTTTGTCGAGCGCAAGGCCGAAGCCCGCCCCGGTTCCGACCATGGCGATGACCAGGGATATCATGGTGAGCGCCGGATCGAAGGTGATCGGCGCGCCGGGCTGATAGGCCAGCATGGCGATGAAATGCGTACACCAGATCGAGGAACCGGCGGCGACCGCGGTCAGGAACAGCCATCCCCGCATCTGCACACCGACGGTTTTCCTGGCGCGGTCCAACAGACCGATCGTCACCCAGCAGCCGGTGACGCACATCAGCGCCGCCAGCAGGACAAGCCACAGATTATGCTCCGTGACGATGCATGAGATAACGCGCATCAAGAATGGTCCAAGCCCGAGGACACCCGCAATGAGCGGGCAAAAGCTGCATCGGCCGGTTGCATGGCCGTGCAGTTCTGTCCCGCTGGTTTAGCGGCAGGACATGAAAACTTGCTTAAATCCAGGGCAAAAATGCAGCCCATGATTGTAGCAGGTTGTTTCCCAGGGGCATAATCCCGAACCGAAGGACCGCGCCGGCGAAAGGTGGGAACCGGTTTTCTCGGACAGATGGTTTCGGTTTGTCCAGAGATCATGCCCCAACAAAGAGATGGATCGCCGCCTGCCGCGCGCTGGATCAGCAGTCTGGCCCCGCGCGCGCTTGCTCGCTTTGCCGTTCCTGCTAAAAGGCGCTCCGACAATCCGTGACGCCCTTGCCCAGGCGTCCACCCATCCGACGGAGCAGAAATGTCCAAGACCAAAGACGTCAAGAAGGTCGTGCTCGCCTATTCCGGCGGCCTCGACACATCCATCATCCTGAAATGGCTGCAGACCGAGCTCGGCGCCGAAGTCGTCACCTTCACCGCCGATCTCGGCCAGGGCGGCGAATTGGAGCCGGCGCGCCAGAAAGCCGAGATGATGGGCATCAAGGACATCCGCATCGTCGATGTGCGCGAGGAATTCGTCTCCGACTTCGTCTTCCCGATGTTCCGCGCCAACACCGTCTATGAAGGCACCTATCTGCTGGGAACCTCGATCGCGCGGCCGCTGATCTCCAAGCACCTCGTCGAGATCGCCAAGGAGACCGGCGCCGATGCGATCGCGCATGGCGCCACCGGCAAGGGCAACGACCAGGTCCGTTTCGAGCTGTCGGCCTATGCGCTGAACCCGGACATCAAGGTCATCGCACCGTGGCGCGACTGGTCGTTCAAGTCGCGCACCGACCTGATCAACTTCGCCGAGCAGCACCAGATTCCAGTGGCCAAGGACAAGCGCGGCGAGGCGCCGTTCTCGGTCGACGCCAACCTGCTGCACTCATCTTCCGAGGGCAAGGTGCTGGAAGATCCGTGGAGCGAGCCGCCGGAATTCGTCCACCAGCGCACCGTCTCGCCGATGGATGCGCCGGACAAGGTCACCGAGATCGAGATCGAATTCCTGAAGGGCGATCCCGTCGCGCTCAACGGCAAGAAGCTGTCCCCGGCGACCATGCTGGCCGCGCTTAACGATCTCGGCCGCGACAATGGCATCGGCCGGCTCGACCTGGTCGAGAACCGCTTCGTCGGCATGAAGTCGCGCGGCGTCTACGAGACGCCCGGCGGCGCCATCCTGATCGTGGCCCACCGCGCCATCGAATCGATCACGCTCGACCGCGGTGCCGCGCACCTCAAGGACGAGTTCATGCCGCGCTACGCCGAGCTCATCTACAACGGCTTCTGGTTCTCGCCCGAGCGGCTGATGCTGCAAGCGATGATCGACAAGAGCCAGGAAGACGTCGAAGGCACGGTGCGGCTGAAGCTCTACAAGGGCAATGTCATGGTCACCGGCCGCAAGTCGAAGAAGACACTCTATTCCGACGCACTGGTCACCTTCGAGGACGACCGCGGCGCCTACGACCAGAAGGACGCCGCCGGCTTCATCCGCCTCAATGCGCTCAGGCTGCGCACGCTGGCCGCACGCAACCGCAAGGGCTGATGCCCGGACAGCAGCCAAACGCTATCAATCATACCTAAGAAACCCGACGGAGACGTCGGGTTTTTATTTGGTTTTTCTAATATAAGAAAAATGAAGTCGCCCGAACTCGGTTCCTGTTTGACCTTTTGGCGGCATCATCTAAGTTCGCTTGTGGGTTTAGGGGGTTTTTGACGGTGAAGAATAGTATTTCTCTTCTGCTTGGCGTGGTCGTCGTCTTGGCGGTATGCCAGTCCTCACAGGCTGGCGCGAAGCGTGACCCGAAGGCGGATATGAACGAATGTATCGCCTCCGCCCGCACGCGGGACCTTACGTTCAAGCATGACATGGCTTTGTTCATGGGCGTCTCGCAGGAGCGCATGCCGGCTTTGTTCTGCCAGCGCCTCGCCGATGGGATACGCAGCGGCCGCATCAGCTATTCCGACATAAACAGGCTGCAGCTCGACCAGCCGACCGAGATATGGAAGGTCATAAAGGGCAGGTGACGGTTGCCGCATCGGAACCGCAGGTGGGAGCCGGTTTTCTGCGCCCGAGCGGGGTGCGCCTTCCCGGCAAATGGCTGGCGGCGCTGCTTCTGCTGCCGAGTCCGGCGACGGCCTCGGCCGAAGATTTCGCGCCGGCCTCTCTCGACCTCGCCGCGCTGATCCAATGCAAGGCAGACGTGCCGACCTATAACGGCTTTGCCCTTTGGCTGGCTGGGGAGCCCGCCGCGGCGGACACGCTTGGCTGGAAGGAGGTTGCATCGGGCAATCCATTCCTCAGCCAGTATCAACTGCCTGCCCCGATCCATGTCTTCGGGCGTGAGACGGGGACAATAGTCTTCACCGCGACAGGGCCGATGGCCGTGCTTGACGGCATTGCCCCGCTCGACCTCGCCCGGCAGCTCGACGTCCCGACGACGGTCTCAACGCCGGACAAATTCTTGGGCGAGAAGGTCGTGGCTGAAAGCACCGAGGATACCGGCGGCGTCAGTCTTGCCACGCGCATCACGCTCAATGTCTCGACCGTCGATACCCATCCCGGCAAGACGCTAGCCGGCTGCTCCTACGCGATTGACGTGAAATAGGGACCAGACCCGGCGGTCCCGTTCCATCAACAAAAAGCCCGGCGCATGGCCGGGCTTTTCGTCGAACAGAGGCTTCAATCAGCCGCCGTCGATCGCGTCGGCGATGCGGGCGATGGCCTGCTGATAGACGCTTGCGGAATTCCAGCCGGCAATCGCGCCCATATTCGCGCTCGCGCTCGCGCCGGCCCGCCAGCCATGGCCCTTGAGGAAGTTGGCGGTGGAAGCCAGCGCTGTCGCCTTGTCGCGCAGGTTTCCGCTGCCGACTGCATATTTCAAGACATTGCCAGGCAGGAACTGCGTATGGCCAACCTCGCCATGCATGGCGCCGACCGACGAGGCGGTCAATGCGCCGCGATCGACCAGCTTCAGGGCCGCAATGGCGTGCGGGTGGAAGTAGGCCGGGCGGCGGCAATCATAGGCAAGCGTCAAAATGGCGGAGACCGTATTCTGGTTGCCCATGGAGGCACCGAAGCCGGTCTCCATACCCCAGATGGCAAGCAGCACACCCGGCGACACGCCGTAATTGGCTTCGATCTGGCTGAACAGCGCCGCGTTCGACTTCTTCAGCGACCGGCCCTTGGAAATGATCGCCGCCCCGCCACGACGCTTCATGAAGTCTTCCACCGAGCCGCTGAAGGCCTTGTGGATGGCGCGGTCGGCCGAGATCGTCCTGGTTGCATAGGTGGCGCCGGCCAGCGCGGCCAGCCCCTTCGAACCGACACCTTCGGACTTGGCGTCCGCGGCAAAATCCTGTTTCCAGGCATCGAAGCCGGCGCCGGTCTTGCCGCAACTGGGCGCCGCCTGTGCACCCGTCGCCAGCCCAAGCACAGCCACCACCGCTGCCGCTAAAATCCTACCCTTGGCAAGAAATGCCATGTTGTTCTCCTGGTTGCCTGATTCACGTCCCGTCTGCGAATTTGCCAGCGAAACGCGCATTTGTCACCGTCTGCGCCGCAATGCTGGCGAATGCCGGGGAATTTGCCTACGATCAAGTGATTATTGTGGCGGGGTCGAAATAGCCATGGGACCTGCGGCGGCGAAGCGGTCGCAAGGCAGGTCGCCACCCAGCTTGCGGCGAAATTGCTTCGAGACATGCGGAACACCGGCCGGCGATTGGCGTTAGGCACTGCCGCCGCACACTTATATGCTGGCTCTGATGGTTTGAGACCGACATGAAACTCTTCGACTGCCCGCATTGCGGCCACCGTCTCTACTTCGAGAACGCGCAGTGCCTGAATTGCTCAAGCCTCGTGCTTTACGATCCCGAACATGCCCGCTTTGCCCTGTCGGGTGTCGACGGCATCTTCCAGTGCACCAATGCCGATGAATGCGCCTGCAACTGGATGGCCGAACCGGGACATGGGTTTTGCCGTGCCTGCGGGCTGAACCAGTTGATCCCCGATCTCTCCGTCGACGGCAACCGCCGCCGCTGGATCCGGGTCGAGGCGGCGAAGAAGCGCGCCATCTATTCGCTGCTCGCCTTTGGCCTGCCGGTGGCGCCCAAGCAGAACTCGACGGACGAGGTGGGCCTCGCCTTCGACTTCCTCGCCGACCCGATCGGCGGCGGCCCTGGCGGCGAACGCATCCTCACCGGCCATGACAACGGCCTGATCACGCTCAATGTCGCCGAGGCCGATTCGGCCGAGCGCGAGAAGCGCCGCATCGAGATGGGGGAGAATTATCGAACGCTGCTCGGCCATTTCCGCCACGAACTCGGCCATTACTACTGGGACCGCCTGATCCGCGACAATCCGCAGAGGCTGGACGCTTTCCGCGCTTTGTTCGGCGACGACCGCGCCGATTACGAACAGGCGCTGAAGGCCTATTACGCCAATGGCGCCGCGCCCGACTGGCAGCAGAACCACATCTCGGCCTATGCCACCTCGCACCCCTGGGAGGACTGGGCCGAGACCTGGGCCCACCATCTGCACATCACCGACACGCTGGAGATGGTCCATGCGTTGAACTTTCCGCTCGGCCGGCTGGAGACGGTGGAAGCCAACGAGTTGCCCAGAGGCGACACCGGCGGCGAACTGCAGGCCGCCCCTTCGGAGCCCGCCAACGCACCCGAGCCGTTCGAAAAGATCCTTGCCCGCTGGCTGGTACTGTCGGAGGCCTCCAACTCGATCAACCGCTGCATGGGTCTGCCCGACCTCTATCCCTTCGTCATTTCGGACGTTACGGCGCGAAAACTGGCCTTCGTTCACGAGCTTTTGACCGGCCTGCCGAAAGCCGCGCGAACAAATCGTGAGTGGGCGCAGGCGTTTTAGCCGGAACGCATGCGCCGCTGCCCCGTTCTCACCCCCGAGGGACCATGAAGACGGAGAGAAAACCATGAAATCCCTATTGTTTCCCGCGATCGCCGGGATGATGACCGTGATGTCGGGTGCCGCATTTGCCGACACCGCCGTCTCAGCCGTCACCGATCTCAACGTGCGCGCCGGCCCCGGGCCGCAATATCCTGTCATCGGCGTGCTCGCCGCTGGCCAGTCGGCGACGCTCAATGGCTGCATCGAACACAGCAAATGGTGCACCATCGCCGAAGCCGGCGGCCAGGGCTGGGTCTATTCCGACTATGTGACGGCCGATTTCAGCGGCAGCCGGGTGGTGCTGACGCAGCGTCCGCACGGCTCCGCCGTCGCCATAGTCTCGCCACCGGAAGACATCGGCAGTACTTCGAACGACTATACCGGCGCGATCATTGCCGGCGGTCCGGTCGAGGGTGATTTTCCCCCGCCGCCGGCCGAAGTCCGCACCTATGTCGACACGCATCGCCTCGACCCCGTCTATCTCGACGGCGAGGTGGTGACCGGCGCGACCTTGCCCGACACGGTCGATCTGCGCGAAATTCCTGACTACAACTACCGCTATGTCTATGTGAACGGTCAGCCGGCGCTGATCGATCCGCAGACACGGCGCATCATGTACGTGGTGCGTTGACGGCAGGCGAATGCCGCCACGAAGCGCGGCCGTCTTTCTTGGAAAGCGCCAATCACTGAGGTCGGCGCCCCTCATCTGCCTGCCGGCATCTGCTCCCCGTGAACGGGAGAAGGGAGCTGGCCGCAACGCTGGCGCCTTTTCGGCAACGCGGCGATTGGCGAAATCGGCGATGAGGGCAGGCAGATGAGGGGCGGCGCCGAGGTTTCAAAAGGGCGACGGGGCGGATTCAATCCTATGGCGCGGAAGGAAAATGATTGCGCGCAATTCACGCAGCTTAACATGCCAAAGATGTGAACTATAGTTCGCAGACGATTGGCTCGCCAAACCACCGACTTTCGGTCGCGACATCAAAAAGGCCATCCAGATGGCCAAGGAGCTAAATGATCATGGCAATCGAGACCGTCCCCTTTGATCCAGCCGAACATCTGGGCAGCGCCGAAGGACAGGCCGAACTGCTGACCGATGCCTTTGCGACCGGCGACCCCAGCTATATCGCCAACGCGCTTGGCATCATTGCCCGGGCGCGGGGTATGACGGCAGTTGCAAAGGAAGCGGGTGTCACGCGTGAAGCTCTCTACAAAGCACTGAGACCCGATGGCGACCCACGCCTTTCGACGCTGCTGGGGGTCACCAAAGCACTCGGGGTGAAGATCACAGCTGAGCCGGCGAGCTGATGCCGGCAAGATCACCTCGCAGGGCGGTTTTCTGGCAAAATCGGATACGACAGACCACTGCAATAGCCGCCGCACGCCTTGCCGCCCGGCAGTAGTGGGTCAGTTGAAAGTTCAGGCCGCGTTTTCAGCGTAACTGGACATCTAGCACCCGCTCTCGCTCTGCGACTTCGGCCTCTGTCAACGATCCCATGTAGAGGCAATTGGCAATTTGGTTCTTTTCCGAAGGGGAGATGCCGAACGATTTATCCAATTTGGCCAGCTCGTCGATGCAAATTCGACGAAGCGCCGCATGCATCTGCTCTTGCGCCGCCTCGTCTTTCTGACGCTGGTAATTGCGATATTCGCTGAAAAGGTAATAGCCGACGCCAACGATCACCGCGATGCATGCGCCAGCAATTAAGAAACGCAAACCAGAGTTGGCCTTGTCCAATTCTCCCCCTCCCATAGAAAGCAAAACCGCTTTGGGCGCTTTTCATACGTTCCGCGAACCAACGGCTTTTCAGCTTCCTTCGCTTCGATCAGCGCAACGATATCGTCAATCTTTCAAAGCTTGCCAGTGGCGCCAGCGGCCATCTCTGGCGTCACGCGCAACGTGGCATGGATGCGAACAAAATTGTAGTGACGTGAAGCGCCACCGCATTAGCGTGAGCGTCTTACTTTCTTGGAAAAGCCGTTTTTCAGGCGGGTGAAGCGGCGCATGTGCATACCCCGGCACGGCCCTTGTCTTGACTCCGCGGCCGATTTCCTGTCTACACGCGTCGAATTCCGCGACGAGTATCCCTCCGAGCAAGCCGACCAGGACGCCGAAGCCTCTTTGAGGCCAAGTGCTGTAAATCGATCCTGGAGGCCAACACCCGGCAGCGCTGAGCGCCCCCGGGTGCTTTTTGGCTTTGCGCTTGCACGGGCTTTTGCTTGGACACTTGGCGCGAACCCATTACTTCTCGGATCGAACCCGAACCGAGATCGAAGGACCATAGATGTTTGAATCGCTGCAGGAGCGCCTTGGCTCCATCCTGAACGGCCTCACCGGCCGCGGCGCGCTGTCGGAGGCTGATGTCTCGGCGGCCCTGCGCGAGGTGCGCCGTGCGCTGCTCGAGGCCGACGTGGCGCTGGAAGTGGTGCGGTCCTTCACCGATAAGGTGCGCGAAAAGGCTGTCGGCGCCGCGGTGCTGAAGTCGATCAAGCCCGGCCAGATGGTCGTCAAGATCGTCCATGACGAACTGGTCGACATGCTGGGCGCCGAGGGCGTCGCCATCGACCTCAATGCGCCGGCGCCGGTCGTGATCATGATGGTCGGCCTGCAGGGCTCCGGCAAGACGACCACTTCGGCCAAGATCGCCAAGCGGCTGAGCGAGCGTCAGAACAAGAAGGTTCTGATGGCCTCGCTCGACACGCGGCGTCCCGCCGCGCAAGAGCAGTTGCGCCAGCTCGGCGAGCAGGTCAAGGTCGCGACGCTGCCGATCATATCAGGCCAGAACCCGGTCGACATCGCCAAGCGCGCCGTCCAGGCGGCCAAGCTCGGCGGCCATGACGTCGTCATCCTCGACACCGCCGGCCGCACCCATATCGACGAGCCGCTGATGGTCGAGATGGCCGACATCAAGAAGGTGTCGAGCCCGCACGAGATTCTGCTGGTCGCGGATTCGCTGACCGGCCAGGACGCCGTCAACCTGGCGAAAAGCTTCGACGAACGCGTCGGCATCACCGGCCTGGTGCTGACCCGCATGGACGGCGATGGCCGTGGCGGTGCGGCCCTTTCCATGCGTGCCGTCACCGGCAAGCCGATCAAGCTGATCGGCACCGGCGAAAAGATGGACGGGCTGGAGGAATTCCACCCCAAGCGCATTGCCGACCGCATCCTCGGCATGGGTGACATTGTCAGCCTGGTCGAGAAGGCCGCCGAAAACATCGACGCCGAGCAGGCGGCGGCGATGGCCAAGAAGATGCAGTCGGGCAAGTTCGACTTGAACGACCTCGCCCAGCAGCTTCAGCAGATGTCGAAAATGGGCGGCATGGGCGGCATCATGGGCATGATGCCCGGCATGGGCAAGATGAAGGACCAGATGGCCGCCGCCGGTCTCGACGACAAGATGTTCGGCCGCCAGCTCGCCATCATCTCCTCGATGACCAAGGCCGAGCGCGCCAACCCTGATATGCTCAAGCACTCGCGCAAGAAGCGCATCGCCGCCGGCTCCGGCACCGATGCCGCCGAGATCAACAAGCTGCTCAAGATGCATCGCGGCATGGCCGACATGATGAAGGCGATGGGCGGCAAGGGCAAAGGCGGCGGCCTGATGCGCGGCATGATGGGCGGCCTTGCCTCCAAGATGGGCCTCGGCGGCATGATGCCTGGCGGTCTTGGGGGGATGGGCGGCGGCATGCCCGATCTGTCGAAAATGGACCCCAAGCAGCTCGAAGCCTTGCAGAAGCAGGCGCAGGCCGCCGGCCTTGGCGGCATGAAGGGCCTGCCTGGCGGCCTTCCCGGCGGCGGTGGCCTGCCCGGCCTGCCGGGCGGCATGAAACTTCCAGGCCTTCCCGGCCTCGGCGGCGGCGGACTGCCAGGTCTCGGCAAGAAGAAGTGAGGACGCTATGAACGAAGAAAAAGACATGGCCGACGCACGCACCATCCTGGCCGGCTACCGCGCCTCGATCGACAACATCGATGCCGCCCTCATCCACATGCTGGCCGAGCGCTTCCGCTGTACCAAGGCGGTCGGCGTGCTGAAGGCCGAGCACGGCCTGCCGCCGGCCGACCCGGCGCGCGAGCAGCAGCAGATCGCCCGTCTTCGCCAGCTGGCCAAGGACGCGCATCTCGACCCCGATTTCGCGGAGAAATTCCTCAACTTCGTCGTCCGCGAAGTGATCCGCCACCACGAACAGATCGCCGCTGCCAACGGCGTGATGAAAACCGGCTGAAATCTCAGTCAAACATATCAAACCAAATCAGAGCTTTTAGGAGATAAAGAAATGGCACTGAAGATCAGACTGGCCCGTGCGGGCTCGAAGAAGCGTCCTTACTACCACGTCGTCGTCGCCGACGCCCGTTCGCCGCGCGACGGCCGGTTCATCGAGTCGCTCGGCTCGTGGAACCCGCTGCTGCCGAAGGACGGCGAGCGCGTCAAGGTCGATGCCGACCGCGTCAAGCATTGGCTGTCGCATGGCGCCCAGCCGACCGACCGCGTGCTGCGCTTCCTCGATGAGGCCGGCCTTGCCAAGCGCGACGCCCGCTCCAACCCGAAGAAGGCCGAGCCGGGCAAGAAGGCGCAGGAACGCGCCGCTTTGCTGAAGAAGGCTCAGGAAGACGCCGCCGCCGCCGTGGCGGCCGCTGCCGCGGCTCCCGCCGAGGCGGAAGCCGCTACTGCCGAATAAATATTGCTTCATCGCATCGACAAAACGGCGGGCCTGTGCCCGCCGTTTTGCTATTCCAGACTTCGCGTAGCCTGATCAGTAGCCGCTCGGGCAGCGGTCGACATAGACACGGCCGTGACGGTCTCGGTAGCGGCATTGGCCGCTTTCGCTGGCGTGCCCAATCAGGGCACCCGCAACGGCGCCAACCGCACCGCCGACGACTGCACCCTGGACCGGATCTCCGGCCACGGCTGCGCCGATCGCGGCACCACCAAGGCCGCCCACAGCAGCGCCTTTCTCTGTTTGCGAGCATGCGCCCAGGGCCGTCGCCAATACCAGAATGGTCAAGATTTTCTTCATTATCATTCCTCTCACACGCGGGTCGCCGTCTCGCCGCCAAGTGCTTAACTCGCAGCCGGCTAATTTGATCCGAGAGAGGATGAAGATAGCGACGCCGCTCGCTCAGGCGACTTCCGGCGAGCGGCTGTGTGCAATCGGATCATGCCTCGGTGTTGCGCTTCAGATTGGCGAGGCCGACCTCGAAATCCCGGCCGATCAGTGTGTCGAAATTCATGAACAGGCCCATCAGCTTGGCGATGAAGGGCCGGCTGCCGCGCATCGCCCAACTGACGGCGGTGTTCTCGCCCGATGGCGTCAAGGTGAAGTCGACACTGTTGTTGGCGCGGAACGGCTTCTCGAAATCGAGCTTGAGTGAAACCAGCGACGACGGCACCGAATTGACGATCTCCATGCGCCCTTTGCCGGCCTTGCCATTGCCTTCCCAGGCATAGACGGCGCTCTTGCCGCTTTGCGCGCCGGAGAGCGTGCGCTTCATGTCGGGGTCGAGTTTTTCATAAGGCGACCATGTCGGCCAGCGGCTGAAATCGTTGATCAGCGGGAAGATCGCTTCCGGCGAAGCCTTGATGGTGGCGGTGCGGGTGGTGACGAAGTCATTGGGCCGGGTTGCGGCATAGACGAGGACGGCGGCGATGATGACGACCAGGATGATGAGGATGGTGCTGAACATTTTTCTCTCCTTAAGCAGAAAAGTGTGAAGCGGTTTTCCCGGGAAAAGCGCATAGCGCTTTCCCTAGGGAATTGCGTCAAAACAGTGAAACTATCGGCTGAATGGGATCAGCTCGCGCACCCTGGGGTTGCGCAGATAGAGGCCACCCCACAGGATGATGCCGAGATAGACGCCGAACAGCGTGTGCGAGAACAGCGGATTGCCGATCCGCGCATTGGTGGCGATGGCCCCGCCCATATAGGCGGTGAGCAGGATGGCGCCGAACACCGAAGTGCGCGGCAAGGCGTAGAGCGCCGTTGCGGTCAGGCCTATGACGCCGAGCAAGCGCGCGACATTCGGATCTGCCGGCCAGCCCAGCGGCACCATCGTCTGGGTGACGATGTCGAGCGGCGGCAGCTTGATGGCGCCGTCGAAGATCATGAACAGGATGATGAGGCCGCTGAGCACGCGGCCGGTCCACAGGGCGCCGGACGAGACAAGCGCGGTTTCGGAAATGCTCATTGGTGGTCCCTCCTGATGGTTCGAACCCCTTTCGCCGGGGTCAAACCAAGGACGCGGCATGAGGCGGCAATCCTACAGGGGGCTGGGCTTTTTCGGTCCGTCCTTTGGCCGGCAGGCAAGCCGGACCGGATTTCAGGAGAAATAAAACTTCTCGGCCGGAAGCATTTTTGGCGGCGTTTCCCCCAGCGCCTCGAACACCGAGATTTCGCAAACGCGGCACAGGCCGTCGAGCGCGAGGTCGTTGGCTTCGGTGCCGAACGGGTCCTCGAGCTCCTCCGAAAGTGCGTCGAGGCCGAAGAAGGTGTAGGCGATCAGCGCCGTGAACAGCGGCGTCGCCCAGCCGGTGGTCGAGATCAGCCCGATCGGCAGAAGCAGGCAGACGATATAGGCCGTGCGGTGCACCAGCAGCGTATAGGCGAAAGGCAGGGGCGTACCGGCGATCCGCTCGCAGCCGGCCTGGATAGCTGACATCGACGCCAGCCTTTCATCGAGGATGCGGAAGCCGATCGGATCGACGTCGCCCGAGCGCCGCTGCGCATTGGCGCGGCGGCCCATGCGCCTAACCATCTCGTCGGCCGGATTGGCGAAATTCGCGACCGCCTCCGCCTCAGTGTCGATGAAGGCGCGGGCGTCCTTGATGCTGTCGATCTTGCGCAACTGGCCGCGCAGGAAGTGGCAGAAGGCCAGCGCCTCCATCAGCAAGGCGCGCTGTTCGGCCGGGTCGGGAATGAGACTGGTCGTGGCGCGCGCCAGATTGCGGATTTCGAAGACCAGCGCGCCCCACAGCTTACGCGCCTCCCACCAGCGGTCATAGGCGGCGTTGTTGCGGAAGGACAGATAGATCGACAGCGTCACGCCGACCAGGCCGAACGGCGTGATGTTGAAGACGCCGAGATCGAGCTCGAACCATCGCGCCAGAGCCAGGATGACCGCCGAATAGATGGCGAACCCAAAAATCTGCGGCAGGATGCGCGGCACCACGGAGCCGCGCATGATGAAGAACAGCTGCAGGAAGTTTGGGCGCGGGCGAACGATCATGGACGGCCTTTCACGGACCGGCGTCGGCCCTCAGCTTCTGTATTGTGCGATGCGACAGGCCCGCAAGCCCAGCCGCCAGCGACATCGCCATGTCGTGCGCGTTGCGCCGGCTATCGGCATGTGCGGGTTGCGGATATTAGGGAGCCTGCTGACCATTCCCATTCAGGCGAGAGAAATGACCGGCGAGACCGATCTGAAGACATTGTTGGCATCCATGACGCCGGAATTGCTCGACGGCATCCATGTCTTCGCCACGCTGGCGCCGGGCATTTCCCCACCCGATGGCCTCGACCCGGTGATGGTGTTTCGCGAGCGCGAGGGCACGACGCTGATCGTGACGGAGGACGCGGCAAAGACAGCCGGGCTGGCCGCCTCGTTTCGCTGCCGGATGATCACGCTGAACATCCACTCATCGCTGGAAGCCGTCGGCTTCCTCGCCGCCATCACCACGCGCCTCGCCGCCGCCGGCATGGGCGTCAATCCGGTCTCGGCGTTTTATCACGATCATCTGTTCGTTCCGGCGGAGCGGGCGGAGGAGGCGTTGGGGCTGCTGCGCCAGCTCGCCAAAGGACAGCGCTGGCTGAAATTAGAGTCTGCGGACATACAAGATATCAGGCAGACCTTCCTCGTTGGTCGTGCCGTCGCCGAACGCTTCCGCGCGAAAGCCATGGCGCTCGTAGAAGCGCCGGGCTCCGGTGTTGGATTGGAAGCAGTGCAGTTTCGCGACCGGCAGGGCAGCGGTGGCGTCGATCAGCAACCGGCTGCCGATGCCTTGTCCTGTCCAGGTCGGGTCGAGATAGAGTTGTTCCACCCATTCGTCGCTGACGGCGATGAAACCGATGATCTGCTCGCCCGCTTCGGCGACTGTCGCCTGCTGCCGTGGCAGCACGATATCGCGGATGAAAAAGAGGTCTTCGACCGGCGTGTGGATGACCGGCATCCAGTCGAAGGAAGCAAGTGCTGCCCGCATGATTTTTGCAATGGGAGCAGCGTCCGAGCCGATGGCCGGACGCAGAGTGACAGGCCGAGTACCGTTCATAAGTAAGCTCAATCTGAGGGGCAGGTGCGCGCTTTCCCTTCTCCCCTTGTGGGAGAAGGTGGCCTCACGAAGTGAGGTCGGATGAGGGGTGTTCCAGCTTGGCAATGACGGCACTCCGTCACGCACCCCTCAACCGTCTCGGCGCTGCGCGCCGATCCACCTTCTCCCACAGGGGGAGAAGGAAAGGGCGCCATAAGCCCAGGACCGCGGGCCGCCGGTCGTCCGGCGCCCTCGCGGAGGGCCCGCCGCGGCAGCGGCGATACGGCCCGTGAGCGAAAGCTAAACCGCCGTCAGGCCGCCTTCTTCTTCGGCTGGATCAGGCCGCGCTCGACCAGGAGCTCGGCGATCTGCACGGCGTTCAGCGCCGCGCCCTTGCGCAGATTGTCGGAGACGACCCACATCGACAGGCCGTTGTCGACGGTCGAATCCTCGCGGATGCGCGAGATGAAGGTGGCATCCTCGCCGGCCGATTCCAGCGGCGTGATGTAGCCGCCGTCCTCGCGCTTGTCCAAGACCTGGCAGCCGGGCGCGTCGCGCAGGATATCGCGTGCCTCGTCGGCGGTGATCGGCTTCTCGAACTCGATGTTGACCGCTTCCGAATGGCCGATGAACACCGGCACGCGCACGCAGGTCGCCGTCAGCTTGATCTTGGGATCGAGCATCTTCTTGGTCTCGGCGACCATCTTCCACTCTTCCTTGGTGAAGCCATCGTCGAGGAAGACGTCGATATGCGGAATGACGTTGAAGGCGATGCGCTTGGTGAACTTCTTGACGTCGACCTGGTCGGCGACGAACACCGCGCGGGTCTGCGTGAACAGCTCGTCCATGCCTTCCTTGCCGGCGCCCGACACCGACTGGTAGGTGGCGACGACGACGCGCTTGATGGTGGCGAAGTCATGCAGCGGCTTCAGCGCCACCACCAGCTGCGCCGTCGAGCAGTTCGGGTTGGCGATGATGTTCTTGCGCGTGAACAGCGAGATCGCGTCCGGGTTCACTTCCGGCACGATCAGCGGCACGTCCTGGTCGTAGCGGAAGGCCGACGAATTATCGATGACGACGCAGCCCTGCTTGCCGATCTTCGGCGACCATTCCTTGGAGACGTTGCCGCCTGCCGACATGACGCAGATGTCGGTGTCGGAAAAATCATACTGGTCGAGCGTCCTGACCTTCAGCGTGCGGTCGCCGAACGACACTTCCGTGCCCTGGCTGCGCCGCGACGCCAGCGCCACGACTTCGCTTACCGGAAAGCCGCGCTCTTCCAGTATGTTGAGCATTTCCCGGCCCACATTTCCCGTGGCGCCGACGACTGCAACCTTGAAACTCATAAAGATCTCCTGTCCCTCTCCGCTTGGTTTGTTGGAGAAAACCCGCCGGCCAATGCGGGTTCCGTCCCCCGGGCCGAACCCGGGAGAGGGTGGTTAGGCCAAGGGAATCACACCGTTTTGGTGGTGGTTTTGGTGGTGGTTTTGGCCATGGTTTTGCTGGAACGGACGGACACGTCTAAGCGCCCGGCCCAATGCTTTACATTGTGGCTGGGGGCGTCGAATGCAAGAAGAGCCATCAAAAGGCCGCGCATCGAAAAACGATCCCGTTCGAAGCGGGCTTTTACGCGGTTTGCGGCAGGAGTCAATTGGCGGCCTCTCTTCCTTCTCCCCTTGCGGGAGAAGGTGGCCTCGCGAAGCGAGGCCGGATGAGGGGTGCTCCAGCTTGGCGCCGACGGCACTCCGTCACCCACCCCTCAACCGTCTCGGCGCTGCGCGCCGATCCACCTTCTCCCACAAGGGGAGAAGGAAGAACCGGTGCGGCTCTCCCTGTACAAGAGCGACGCCAAGAAGTACGAACGGCCAAGATTGTTTGGCTGGCGCGGCGCCGGCCCCGGCTCGTGCTCCATGATGAGCGCAGACCCCTGAATTCCGAAAGAGCGAGATGTCCAACTTTGAAGGTATCGTCCCGGCGCTGGCACAGGCGCTGGAAAAACGCGGCTATTCCGAACTGACGCCGGTGCAGAAGGCCGTGCTGGAGCTTGGCCAGGCCGATGCGCTGGTCTCGGCGCAGACCGGTTCGGGCAAGACCGTGGCCTTCGGCCTTGCCATGGCGCCGACGCTGCTCGACGGCGCCGAGCGCTTTGGCGCGGCCACGGCACCACTGGCGCTGGCGGTGGCGCCGACGCGCGAGCTGGCGCTGCAGGTGACGCGTGAACTGGAATGGCTCTACGAGCCGACCGGCGCCACCGTGGCGTCCTGCGTCGGCGGCATGGACATGCGCACCGAGCGCCGCGCGCTGGAGCGCGGCGCCCATATCGTCGTCGGCACGCCCGGCCGCCTTCGCGACCACATCACACGGCAATCGCTCGACATGTCGGCGCTCAGGGCCGTGGTGCTCGACGAGGCCGACGAGATGCTCGATCTCGGTTTTCGCGAAGACCTTGAATTCATCCTCGACGCCGCCCCGGCCGAACGCCGCACGCTGATGTTCTCGGCCACCGTGCCGCGTTCGATCGCCACGCTGGCCCAGGGCTATCAGCGCGATGCCGTCCGCATCTCGGCCGCCGGCGAGGAAAAGCAGCATCTCGACATCGAATACCGGGCGCTCAGCGTCGCCCAGGCCGACCGCGAGAACGCCATCATCAACGTGCTGCGTTTCTATGAGGCGAAGAACGCGCTGGTGTTCTGCAACACGCGCGCCGCCGTCAACCATCTGACCGCGCGCTTCAACAACCGCAATTTTTCCGTGGTCGCGCTGTCGGGCGAGCTCAGCCAGAACGAGCGCAGCCACGCCCTGCAGGCGATGCGCGACGGCCGCGCCAAAGTCTGTATCGCCACCGACGTCGCGGCACGCGGCATCGACCTGCCCAATCTCGAACTGGTCATCCACGCCGACCTGCCGACCAATCCGGAAACGCTGTTGCACCGCAGCGGCCGCACCGGCCGCGCCGGGCGCAAGGGCGTCAGCGCGCTGATCGTGCCGGGCAGCGCCCGCAGGCGCACCGAGCGGCTGTTGCAGAATGCCGGCCTCAAGGCGACCTGGGCAAGCCCGCCCTCGGCCGACGACGTGATCCGCCGCGACGACGAGCGCATTCTCGCCGACCCGGCCTTCGACGAGCCGGTGAAGGACGATGAGCGGACCTTCATCGACGCGCTGCTCGCCAAACATGGCGCCGAGCAGGTGGCCGCGGCCTTCGTGCGCCAGTGCCGCGCCAGCCGCTCGGCGCCCGAGGATCTGATGGACGTAGCACCCTTCACGCCCTCGCGTGAAGGATTGGCGCGTGAAAGACCGGCGGGCGAAAAATTCGCGCCGCGCGACGAGGCGCCGAGCCGCCGCGACGATTTCGGCGCCAGCGTCTGGTTCTCGCTGTCGGTCGGCCGCCGGCAGAATGCCGAGCCGCGCTGGCTGATCCCGATGCTGTGCCGCACCGGCAGCATCTCGAAGCGCGAGATCGGCGCCATCAAGATGCAGCCGGAAGAAACCTTCGTGCAGATCGCCGCGGACTGGGCCGAGCGTTTTCTCGCCGCCATCGGACCCGACCGCAAATTGCAGGGCAACATCGTGGTGAAGCGGCTGGACGGCACGCCGGACCTGTCGCGGGCCGGCTATCAGCCGCCGAGCCCCGACAAGAAGCCGCATCGCGGCAAGGCGCCGTTCGACCCGAGCGCGCCGAAGCGCAAATTCGAAAAGCGTGCACCGGCTTCAGCCGACCAGCGCCCGGCAGCCGCGCATGAGGCAAAGCCGTGGGCGAAAAAGCCGGGCAAGCCGAAATTCGACAATGCCGGCCCGCCAAAGCACAAGAAGGCGAAACGGCCCTCGTAAGATCTACAAGCGGCGGGACGCGCTCTTCAGGCCGGCCTTGATGGCGGCCCAGCTTGCCGATGCCGGTGTCGGCCGGTGGTTTTGGGCGATGCGCTCCACCAGCGAGGAGCGCCAGGCATGGTCGTCGGCCATCTTGCGGATCGCCGCGTACCAACCCTGCTGGTCTTCGGAATCGATCGCCGGCATCAGCCCGCCGCTCGCCTCGATCAGCGACGGTGTGGTCGAGACGATGACCGGAACGCCGAAATCGAGGCATTCCGAGGCGCCGTAGCCCCAGCCCTCTATATGCGAGGGAAAGACGCCGAAAGTGGCGCTGCGGTAATATTGGATGAGCTGCTCGTCGCTGACCAGTCCGGTGAAAGTGACCGATTGGAGCAGTTCGGGATGCGCCTTGAGATAGGCGCGCAACGGCTCGATCATCCAGCCCCAGCGCCCGGCGCAGACAAGCCTTGGCAGCTTGACGCCGTCTTCCAATGCCTGCTGCCAGATCCGCGCTAGCAATATGTGGTTCTTGCGCACTTCGATTGTCGAGCAGTAGAGCACGAACGGCTCACCGGCCTCGATGCGCGAGGTCTTGCCCATGCGCGATGCCGTCTCGTGCAGGATCGAGGGCATCGGAAAGCGGTACACCGCCGGCGCGGCGATGCCGGCCTTGCGCATATGCTCGGTCAGCGTCGCGCCGACCTCGTCGGAGGCGCAGAACGCCGGGGCACCGCTGCGCACGAGCTGCTCGAGATAGGAGCCGAAGCGGCGCTCGCTGGTGCTCGAGCCGAGCAGGTCAGGGCGCAATGCCGGGATGATATCGTGGCACAGGAAGGCAAGCTTGCCGGCGGCGCCAGAAACGGCGGACCGGTCCTCCTGCGTCAGGATGTGATGACTGATCAATACAAGGCCGGGTTCCGTCTCGGGGGCCTGGCTCGGAGCGTCCTGGCGTAAACCCGACCGGATCCTCGCCCGCTGGTACAGACGATAGGCGCGGATCAACAGCCGCGTCGCCTGGTAAGTGGTCCCCTTGCCGCCGTTGGTCACCGTCTTGGCCAGGTGGCTGTCCGTCTCAGGCCTGTCCCAAGGCTGCTGCCGTACCGCCTCGAAGGCCTGCGACAGCGCCGCGCGCTTTCCCGGCCATGGTTTGACACGATGCGGGGAAATCTCGCCCGCCGCGACATGGTCCAGTTCATAGGGAGCAAGCGGCCGGAACCGGCCTTCCCAGGGCCTGAACGCCACCACCTGCACAGCCGGGTCGGGATCCACCAACGCCGCGTTGACGAGAAAGCTTTCCACCCGCGGAATGCCCGCCAGGCCCTTGCCGGGCGGCCAGAACATCAGGCCGGTGGCGTCGATGGCTAGTGTAGGAGGATTGACAACCAGCCCGCCCTCGGTCGCGGCGCTGGCATCAGAATGCTCGACTGTCATTGTCTGCCTTGGCGAAGACGGCTGCACGTGAACCTTATGCTTGATTTGCCGCTGATATGGTAGCCACGGCGCGGGGCCTTGCCCGCAGGCTCGGCCTTGTGCCACACCTTTGCAGGGACGTGGCGATAAAGGGGGCGGGTGATGCGCGGCGAAGTGCTCCACTATGACGAGGACCAGGGTTTCGGCTTCATCACCGGAGCCGACGGCAACCGCTACACCTTCACCCGCGAGAACCTTCGCCGGCAAACTACGATGCCCAAAGGGACGGCGGTCGAATTCCAGGCGGGCGGCGGCCAGGCGCGCGACGTTTTTCCGATCGCCGCCCAGGCCGCAAGTCCGGCCGCCGACGCCGCCACCAGCGCCGCACCGGCGCAAGCCAGCCCCGCACCTGCGTCCGGCGCAGCGCAGGCACAGAATTTCGGCCGGGCCGCCGAGCCGGCCGAGCCTACCGATCTCTGGGGTTACTTCTGGCGCGGCGTGACGCAGAACTACTTCAATTTCGCCGGCCGCGCCCGGCGCAAGGAATATTGGGGCTATTGCCTGTTCTGGACGATCGCGTTGCTGGTGATCATCGGCGTCGGCGTTTTCACCGATGCCGAGATCGGCAATTTCGACAGTTCTGAGGTGCCGGCGATGACGGTCGGGCTTTTCGGCATGTTCCTGCTGGCCACCTTCCTGCCCAGCCTGGGCATGATCGTGCGCCGCCTGCACGACCTCGGCCTGACCGGCTGGCTCTGCCTGCTCATCCTGATCCCGACCTTCGGCAGCCTGATCATCCTGGTCTTCGCACTGATCCCGACACAGGGACGCGAAAACCAGTGGGGGCCGGTGCCGGCGGGGGTCAGGGTTTAGCGACGTCGGCGGCATGCCGTTCGGAACTGCATAAAAACAATGAGTTGATACCATCCAGGCGGAGCAGCAAGATTCCTATTGCAATTTAGTCTGTGCACAGATAATCTGTGCGCAGATCGAATAATCGGTCGACCAGGATGAATGGAGCCAAGACAATGTGGAGCAATGAATACACCGCGATTTCCTCGCTTCCCGCAGCCGCCATCTGGAATGCGCTGAAGGCCTTGCATGAAGGTCGCCTGACCTATGAAGGGTCCGACACTTTCGTGCTGCATGGCCCGTTCGCCAAGGGCACCCGTGTTTCGGTGACACCGGTCGGGCAGGACACGTTTGAATCGACCATCGTCGATCTCGTCGATAACGTCACCTATGCCGACGAGACCACGTTCGGTGACACGAAATTGCTGTTCAGGCATACGCTGGTCCCCGTCGAAGGTGGCACGCAGGTGACGCACCGGCTGGAAATTTCCGGCCCCTCGGCAGCAGAGGTCGGACCCGAACTCGGCCCGCAGATCAGCGGCGATTTCGACGTGTCGATGGCTAAATTGTTCGAGCAGGCAAAGGAGTTGGCGAACGGTGGCTGATGGACAGGATTTGAAGACGCGCTTCAGCGGACCTTCGGAGAGCCCCGGCTTGTTGTTGTGGCGAACCACAATGCGCTGGCAGCGCGTCATGACGGCGGCGCTGACGCCGCTCGACCTGACACATGTCCAGTTCGTGCTACTGGCCTCGGCCATGTGGCTCGGCCGCAATGGCGAGCCGCCCAACCAGGTGCAACTCGCCGCTCAGGCCGGCACCGAGGTGAAGATGACGTCGGACGTTGTTGCCCGGCTGGAAGCGAAAGGGCTGATCGCACGGGAGGCCGACCCCAGGGATTCCCGCGCCAAGGTGATCCGCGTCACCCCAACCGGGGCGGCTGCCGCACAGCGCGCCATCGTCGCCGTCGAGGCAGCCGACGCGGCCTTTTTCGAACCGGTGGACGAGGCGCAACTCGTCGGCCTGCTGCAGCAGCTGGCCGGCGAAATCCGCTGAGTGAACCTGTCCCGGGTTAACCCAGGAACTTGGCGATGATCGCGTCGCCCATCTCGACCGTGCCGACCTCGGTCATGCCCGGCGAGAAAATGTCCTTCGTCCGCAGGCCCTGATCGAGCACGGCGGCGATGGCGCCTTCCAGCCTGTCGGCTTCATCGACCATGCCGAAGGAATAGCGCAGGCACATGGCGAAGGACGCGATCATGGCGATCGGGTTGGCGATGCCCTTGCCGGCAATATCGGGCGCCGAGCCGTGCACCGGCTCGTAGAGCGCCTTGCGCTTCTTGGTCTTCACGTCGGGCGCGCCGAGCGAGGCCGACGGCAGCATGCCGATCGAGCCGGTCAGCATGGCGGCGATGTCGGACAGCATGTCGCCGAACAGATTGTCGGTGACGATGACGTCGAACTGCTTTGGCCAGCGCACCAGCTGCATGCCGCCGGCGTCAGCCAGCATGTGGTCGAGCTTGACGTCGGAGTAGCGGGCCTTGTGGGTCTGGGTGACGACGTCGTTCCACAGCACGCCCGACTTCATGACGTTGCGCTTTTCCATCGAGGTGACATGGTTGCGACGCGTCCGCGCGAGCTCGAAGGCGACGCCGGAAATCCGCTCGATCTCGAACGTGTCGTAGACCTGCGTGTCGATGCCGCGCTTCTGGCCATTGCCGAGATCGATGATCTGCTTGGGCTCGCCGAAATAGACGCCGCCGGTGAGCTCGCGCACGATCAATATGTCGAGACCCTCGACCACCTCCTGCTTCAACGAGGACGACGCGGCCAGCGCCGGGTAGCAGATGGCGGGGCGCAGATTGGCGAACAGCTCCATGTCCTTGCGCAGCCGCAGCAGGCCGGCCTCGGGGCGCACCTCGTAAGGCACGGCATCCCATTTCGGACCGCCGACCGCGCCGAACAGCACCGCGTCGGCCGCCATCGCCTTGGCCATGTCGGCGTCGGAGATCGCCGCGCCATGTGCATCGTAGGCGCAGCCGCCGACCAGGCCCTCATCGGTGACGAAGCCGCTGCCGAGCTTTTCGTTCATGGCCGCTATCAGCTTCTTGACCTCCGCCATGGCCTCGGGGCCGATGCCGTCGCCGGGGAGCAGGAAAAGATGCTTCGTTGCCATGGAGAAAACCGTCCCAGAAAGATTTGAACCGGCGCCTTGCTAAACGCCAAGCGCTCGGCGCGCAAGCCTGGCGTTGAGAAGCACCCTTCACCGATGCGAGAGAATGTTAACCAGCCGGCCGAAGGGATCGCGCACATAGAAGCGCCGCACGCCCCAGGGTTCGTCGGCCGGTCCGTATTCGATGGCGAAGCCGGCGGCCTTCATGCCTTCGAGTGCGGCTTCGACATCATCGACCTCGATCGACAGGTCGGGCACCGGCGTGCCGGAGCCGCCTTGCTCGGCAAAGCTGATCTGCACATCCATTTTTTCTTGCGAGCCATAGGTGGCGATCCAGCCGTGATCCATCAGCAGGTCGAGGCCGAGCACATCCTGATAGAAGCGCTTGGCCGCCGCGATATCTGATGTCTCGATATTGGCTACGATGCGCCGGACCTTCATGCCGTCCGCCGCAGCGCGGTCACTTCGATCTCGATCTTCATTTCCGGCTTGTTGAGCTGGCAGACGATCATCGTCGCCGCCGGCCTGATGTCGCCGAATGTTTCGCCCAGGATCGGGAAGACCACGTCCACGAACGCCTGGTCGGTGATGTAATAACGCGCCCGCACCACGTCGGCCATGTCGAAGCCGCCATCGTGAAGCGCCTTGCCGATCGTCGCCAGGCAATTGCGCGTCTGCGCCTCAACGGTTTCCGGCATCGTCATTGTCGCATAATCGTAGCCGGTCGTGCCGGATACAAAGCACCAGTCGCCCTGCACCACGGCACGCGAATAGCCGGCGGTCTTTTCGAACGGTGAGCCGGTGGAGATCAATTTACGCATGAGGGCCTCGCAAGATCGTTTCGGTTATCTTGAAAGGACGAAAGCTTTCCGACCATAGGCCACGCGGAGTTGACTGTTGTCTCGACGCTCGCGTCAAGCCGGGATGACGACGGCGCGGTGTGCGGTACCTTGTTAAGGGCCTATTTTGCCCACCCCAGCGCCTTGTCCATGGCTTCCGCGACGTCGGCCGGCCAAGCCTTCACCGCAGGCCACGTATCCGGTTCTGGCTCGCCGTTCAGTTGGGCAAAAAACAACTTTTGCCTGTTCGGATCGACTGCCATGAAGGTGTCGACCCCGCAATTGTGCGGGGCGCAGCCGCTGGCATAGAAGACCCCAGACTCCGTCTTGTCTATGCCATCGCTGACAATCATGTGGGTCGCGATCTCGGTCACCTTCTCGCCGAGCAGATTTTCGGCCTCCTTGTAGACGCCTTCGTTACGAAAGATTTCGATCATGTCGATTCTTGAAGAATCGATATCTTTCCACCCTGTGCCCGGTTCAGGCGTATAGATCACATTGCCCGAGGTGATGAGCCCTTCGAATGGCGACCATTGCTGCAGAGGTTTCGAAGCACCCGGCATCAGGTAAGGCACGAAATAAATCACACCGTTGGATATTGCGGCCGCCGGTGCACCGCATCGGTCTTGCTCCACCTTGGTGCTCTGGATGGTGCCGCCTTTCGGCTTCCATACAATCACTTTGGCTGGGCCGCACAGATTGCCGCCGTCGGCGACATTGACAAGCGCCACCCTCACATTCCCAAGGTCGACGATCTTGTCGATGTCGACCTCATAATTGCGGGCCAACTCCTTGCCGTCGAAGGCCAGCACTTTTTCGCCGTATCGCTTTTGCTGGGTGATGGTCAGTTGACCGCCTTCGAACGAAATCACTGTCGACTTGTCGGCCGCGCCGACTGCCTGCGTTTGTGAAAACACGCTGGCAACGGGTATCAGCACAAAAGCCAGCCCGCGAGGGACCGCCAGAGGTGACCGCACCATCATATTCCTCCAAGGTGAAAGCACCCTGACCGCGCGCAAAACGTGCAATCAGTTCGCCGAGCCCAACGCCTTGTCCAGCGCTTCCTTCACATCGGCCGGCCATGTCGTCACCGCCGGCCAGGCGTTCGGCTCTCCATTGTCGCCGCGGCGGGCGAAGTACAATTTGTGCTTGGCCGGGTCGACCGCCATGAAGCCGTCATTGCCGCCGCAATCATGCGGCACGCAGCCTGTGGCATAGAAGGCGCCTGAAGCGGTCTTTTCCGTACCGCCGCCGACCAGCAGGCTGGTCGCCATGTCGGGCATGGTGTCGCCGAGCAGCGCCTTGGCCGCCTTGTACACAGCCTCGTTGTGGAAGGCATCGATGATGTTCTCATACTTCGCCGGATCGACATCCTTCCAGTCGGTGCCGGGTTCCGGCGTATAGGCGAGGTTGCCGGAGGTCGTCAGGCCTTCGGTCGGCGACCATTGCAGCGCCGCCTTTATCTCGCCGGGCAGCAGGTAAGGCACGAAATAGATGGCGTCGTCGGCGATCGCGGCCGGCGGGGCGCCGCATTCGTCCTGCTCGACCGTCGTGGTCTTGATCTCGCCGTCCTTCGGCTTCCAGACGATCACCTTGGCCGGGCCGCATTGATTGCCGCCGTCGCCGACATCGACCAGCGCCACGTTGACGTCGCCGATCTTCACGATCTTGTCGAAGAAGACATCGTAATTGCTGGCCAGCTGCTTGCCGTCATAGGCGAGTACCTTCTCGCCATCCTGCTCCGGCTGGGTGATGGTCAATTGGCCGCCCTCGAACGCTATCGGCGCCTGCTTGTCACCGTCGGCGGGCGCCGCGTCGCTGGTGCTCGACGCTCCCTGGTCGGTCGCTGGCTGGTCGGCCGGCTTCTGGGCTGCCGCGGGTGTCTGCTGCGCGGCAGGCGTCTGCGTCTGCGCATCGACGCCAGCCATGGGCGCCAGCAACAAGACCAGCCCGCAAACGCCGGCTAGAAGCGAACGTGTCATGACTGTCCCTCCCTCAGTCGCCACGAGCCCGGCCTGAAAGAGCCGGGCCTATCCGTCGGATGGTGCCGCTCAGGCCCAGGGGCGCTGTTCGGCGTTGCGCTTCTCGAACGAGGCGATGGCGCCGGCCTTCTCCATGGTCAGGCCGATATCGTCGAGGCCGTTGAGCATGCAGTGCCGCTTGAAGTCGTCGAGGTCGAAGGTGACAACGCCGCCATCGGGGCCACGGATTTCCTTGGCTTCGAGGTCGATCGACAAAGTGGCATTGGAGCCGCGCGAGGCGTCATCCATCAGCTTCTCGAGATCCTCGGGGCTGACGGTGATCGGCAGCACGCCGTTCTTGAAGCAGTTGTTGTAGAAAATGTCGGCGAACGAGGTCGAGATGATGCAGCGTATGCCGAAATCGAGCAGCGCCCACGGCGCGTGCTCGCGGCTCGAGCCGCAGCCGAAATTGTCGCCGGCGACCAGGATCTGCGCCTTGCGGTAGGCCGGCTTGTTGAGCACGAAATCCGGGTTTTCCGAACCATCGTCCTTGTAGCGCATTTCGGCGAACAGGCCGGTGCCGAGCCCGGTGCGCTTGATCGTCTTGAGATAATCCTTCGGGATGATCATGTCGGTGTCGACATTGACGATCGGCATGGGAGCGGCGACGCCGGTGAGCTTGGTGAATTTTTCCATGGCTTTGGCCCGTGTTTTCGTTGCGGGGGATTTGCTGAAGCTCCGTTTACACAAAGCCGAGGGCAAATAAAAGGCAACTGTTCGTGCGCACTGGCACAAGGGCACTACGCGAAGGCGGCTTCGAATTCGCCGGCCGATGGTGCAGTCTGGCCGGCATGGCTGAAAACTCCCATGTCCTCTACGCCCGCGAACCCGCGCTCGGCATCGCCGAATTCCGCAAGGTGCTGGTGGAATCCGGTCTCGGCAAGACACGGCCTGTCGATGATCCCGCCAGGCTGCAGGCGATGCTGTCCGGCGCCAATCTGGTGCTGACCGCGCGTCTCGATATCGAGGGCAAACCGCTGATCGGCGTGGCGCGCGCCGTCACCGACTTTGCCTGGGTCTGCTATATCTCCGAACTCGCCGTCTCCCAATCGGCGCAAGGGCTTGGCATTGGCAAAGGCCTGATGGACGAGGCGCGGCGGCAGCTCGGCCCGTCGGTCGCCATCAGCCTGATCTCCATGCCCGACGCCGTCGGCTTTTACGAACGCATCGGCATGAAACGCACGGCCGACGCCTTCTGGTTCTCCCGCAACGGCTGACTTTTTTCTCCCTTGGCCGCATCCGGTCGTCATCGGCGCGCGATTTTGCCGCTTGACATGCAACCAAATGGTTGCATATTAAAGCCATGAGCATGGATGACGTCTTTCGCGCCCTGGCCGACCCGACACGCCGGCAATTGCTGGACAAACTCCATGCCAGGAACGGGCAGACGCTGAACGCGCTGTGCGCGGAGATGGACATGACACGCCAGGCGGTGACCAAGCACCTGGCGATCCTGGAGGAGGCCAACCTCGTCACCACCATCCGCAAGGGACGCGAGAAGCAGCACTACCTCAACCCGGTTCCGATCAACGAGATCGCCGAGCGCTGGATCGGCAAGTTCGAGCGCCATCGGCTGGACGCATTGAGTGATCTGAAGAAACGCCTCGAAAGGGAAGACTGATGAGCAACAGCTTTGTTTACGTGACCTACATCCGCACCACGGCCGAAAAGCTCTGGGAGGCGCTGACCGACCCGGAATTCAACCGGCAGTTCTTCCTCTGCTCCTATCAGGAGAGCGAGTGGAAGGTCGGCTCCAGCTGGAAACTGATCTTCCCCGACGGCCGCGTCGCCGACTCGGGCGAGATCCTCGAGATCGACCCGCCGCGACGCCTGGTCATCAAGTGGCGCAATGAATGGATGCCGGAGATCAAGGAAGACGGCTACACGCGCTGCACTTTCGCCATCGAACAGGACGGCGAGCTGAAACTTGCCGTCACCCACGAGGCCGACGGGCCGCACCGGCTGATCCCGAATGTCAGCAAGGGCTGGCCGCTGGTGCTGGCGAGTCTCAAGAGCCTGCTCGAGACCGGCAAGGGTTTCGAGCGCCCGCCGTCGAAAGGGTGAAAGGCTCGTTTCGATACCGAAACAAAACGGATGCGGAGGCACCGATGATGCACGTTCTCGGGGTACAGAGCATGACCAATGGCGAGACGATCATGGCATCCGCCGAGATCGAAGCGCCTGCGGAACGCATCTTCAAGGCGTTGGTCAGCAACGAGGTCGAGCAATGGTGGGGGTCCTCCGACACCTACCGGATGGCCGACTGGTCGGCCGACCTCCGCGTCGGCGGCCGCTGGACCGTTGTCGTCCGCACGGCCGACGGCAGGGACCTGCCGGCCGGCGGCGAATTCCTCGAGATCGAAGCGCCGCGCCGGATCGTGCAGACGCGGGCCTATGTTTGGGACCATCCGACGCTTGGCCGGCGGCAAACCACGGTCGCCTGGCTGCTGCAGCCGACCGCCACCGGCACGCGCCTCACCATCTGCCATGGCGGCTTTGCCGGGCTAAGCGATGCGGCGGCCGAGCATGCCGAGGGCTGGGGCCGGGTGCTGGTCTGGCTGCAGGACTATGTCGCGGCTGGGAGGCTGGCGGCGGCTTAGACGCCTCTTCCTTCTCCCCTTGTGGGCCTGTTGCGTAATTCGCTGGTTGTGATTCTCTGAGAGGGAGCTCGGAGGAATCGCGATGGCGGTGAAGCAGACTGGACAGTTGAGCTTGGCGGAGGCCTTTCTGGGCCACAAGCTGACGGGGGGTTCTTCGCCACTCGACCGTCTGTCGGGTCTGGTGAAGTGGTACCGGTTCGAGAAGCTGCTTAATGCGCTGCGCGATGGTGGACCGGGTCGAGCTGCCTGGCCGCCGCTGGTGTTGTTCAAGGCACTGTTGCTGCAATCGCTCTACGGACTGTCGGATCGCGAGTTAGAGGAAGCGCTGGGCGATCGGCTGTCGTTCCGGCGCTTTGCTGGGCTGGGGCTGGACGATACAATCCCCGACCACACGGTGCTGTCGCGTTTTCGCAATCTGCTTGTCAGCGAAGGGCTGATGGAGAAGCTGTTTGGCGAACTGGACCGGCAGTTGGAGAAGGCCGGCGTGATCCTGAAGCGCGGTACGATGCTGGATGCCACGCTGATTGATGCGGTCTCGACGCCGCCGACACCCGAGCGGCCGTCGCAGGATACGGACGCCCGCGTCACAGCACGCAAGGGCAAGAGCGGCCTTACCTTCGGCTACAAGGCTCATGTCGGGGTGGATGAAGGCTCTGGCCTGATCCGCACGGTGATCACGACACCGGCCAACGTCAACGACACGGTCGTGGCTGATCACTTGATCTGCGGTGATGAGAAGACGGTATGGGCAGACGCAGCCTATGACACCCATGCCCGCCGTGCTCGGCTCAGGGCGGCCGGCAAGAAGGTGCGCATTGCACGGCGCCCCAACAAGCATCATGCGCTGCCGCCGCGGCTCAAGCACTACAATCGCCTGATCGCCAGACGGCGAGCAGCGGTGGAGACCACCTTCGCCACGCTCAAGAACCGCATGAAGCTGACCACGATCCGCTACATCGGGTTGGCCAAGGCTGCTGGTCAGGTGACAATGGCGGCCATCGCTTTCAACATGCGCCGATGGGCCGCCATCACGGGATAGGTGCGTCCACAATCCGGCCAGCCAAGGCCGAACCGCCACCTCAAACATCGAAACCAGACCTCAACCCCTAAGAACCAGCAATAGCCCGCTGATCCTGTTCCCCCGCCGTTCCTCCCAGTAACTGCGCAACAGGCCCACAAGGGGAGAAGGAAGAGCGACCGCCGCTCAGGGCGTCCGAATGAACTCCGCGAAGGCCGTGAGCGCATTGCGCATCGCCAACACGTTTCCCGGCTCAGCCAAAATAGCCTCCACCTCCGGCGGCCTCTTGCCGAGCAGGGCAATTTCCAGCCCGTCCTCATACATCGCAAACGACATCGTCCGCATGATCTCGGCCAGCGCGGCGCGGGCATAGAGCGAGCGCGGCGAGGCGTGCACTGGCATGGCGGGCTTGGCGACGGCGGCGTCGCGCGAGACCAGCCAGTCGAGTGCATTCTTCAGCCCGCCCGGCACACCATGGGCATATTCGGGACAGGAGACGATGATGCCGTCGGCGGCGGTGACGGCGTCGATCAGGTCGGCTGCTTCGCGCGGCGTGCGCTCGCCCTCGTCGTCGGGGTTGAAGATCGGCAGGCGGCCGAGCCCGTCATAGACGGTGACGCGGCAGCCTGCCGGCGCGTTGCGCGCCAGTGCTGCGACCAGGGCCGAATTGGTGGAGGCCGCGCGCAGGCTGCCGGAGATGGCGAGGATGTTCAGCAAGGTGGGTGAAGCCAGTTCGGACGAATCGCGTCCGCAAAAGCCTACCACATGGTCTGCTTGTAATCGTCGTCGAGCCAGCGATCGGTCGCCTCGACGGAATCGGCGAGCGCCAGTTGGTCGCGCAGGATCTGGCCGAGTGTCGGCAGCGTCGCGCGGTCGTACCAGGTGTCCGGCTTCCACAGATCGGAGCGCATGAAGGCCTTGGCGCAATGCATGTAGGCGGCCTTGACCGTAACCACGACGACGCTCTGCGGCTCCTTGCCGTCGACGGCGAGGCGCTCGCGCAAACCGGCGTCGACGGTGATGCGGGCATCGCCGTTGACGCGCAGCGTCTCGTTCATGCCGGGGATCAGGAAGAGCAGCCCGACCGAAGGATTGCGCAGGATGTTCTCCAGCGTATCCAGCCGGTTGTTGCCGGGCCGGTCGGGGATGGCGATGGTCCTGTCGTCGAGAATGGCGGCGAAACCGGGCTTGTCGCCTTTAGGCGTCACGTCGGCATTGCCTTCGCCGTCTGATGAGCCGATCAGCACGAAGGGGCTCTTGCCGATGAAGGAGCGGCAATGGCCGTCAAGCGCCTTCAATTCCTTGCGGATCGAACCGTCGGTGGGCCGGGGCGTCTTGTAGATCGTCCGCAATTCCTCGCGCGTGGTGATGAAGTCCATCTCGCCCCTCTTCATCTGACGCAATCCCAGACGGAAACCGCTGGCTACTTTTTCTGGAATTGCTCTATTCGCCGGCCTGCTCTTCCTCGGGTTTTTCCTCAAGCGAGTGACGCATAATCAGCGGCATCTGGCTGAAGGTGAACAGCAAGGTGATGGGAACTGTGCCCCAGAACTTGAAATAAACCCAGGTCTCTTCCGAAAAATTGCGCCACACCACCTCGTTGAGCACGGCCAGGAATAGGAAGAACAGCCCCCACCGAAAACTCAGCTTGCGCCAGCCCTCGGCATCAAGCTGGAAGGCGGAATCAAGGACATAGCCGAGCAGCGACCTGCCGAAGGCGAGCCCCCGAGCAGCGTGACGCCGAACAACGTGTTGATGATGGTCGGCTTCATGAAGGCGAAGGTCTTGTCTTGCAGGTAGAGCGCCAGCGCGCCGAACCCGAAAACGACGATCGCCGACACCAGCGGCATGAGCGGCAGGCTGCGCGTCAGCGCCCAGGACGCGCTAAGCGACAGTGCCGTCGCGACCATGAAAAATGCGGTGGCGATCAGGATTGGCTCGCCGAGATGGGTCAGGATCGGGAACTTTTCGGCCAGCCATTCACCGCGGATCGTGGTGAAGAAGAACACCAGGCCGGGCCCAAGCTCAAGCAGCAGCTTCAAGCCGGGGTTGATCGGCCTGCGGCGTGGGTCTGACGGGTCGCGTTCGAGGATGTTCATAAAAGTCCTTCTTGCGCATGATCTGGCCCAAAACTAGGCCGTTTCAAGAGATCATGTCTTGTTTCAAGCCACTCCAGCGATCGCCCTGGCGAATTCGCTTGCGGAGAAAGGTTCGAGGTCGTCGACCTGTTCGCCGACGCCGATGAAATAGACCGGCAATTTGTGCTTTGCCGCGATCGCCACCAGAATACCGCCGCGCGCCGTGCCGTCCAGCTTGGTCATCACCAGGCCGTTGACGCCGGCGATGTTGCGGAAGATTTCGACCTGGTTGAGCGCGTTCTGGCCGGTGGTGGCGTCGACCGTCTGCAGCACGGTGTGCGGCGCTTCCGGATCGAGCTTGCCGAGTACGCGAACGATCTTTTCCAACTCCGCCATCAGTTCGGTCTTGTTCTGCAGGCGGCCGGCGGTGTCGATGATCAGCACGTCGGAGCCGGCTTCTTTTGCTCGTTCGAAGGCGTCGTAAGCGAGGCCGGCAGCATCGGCGCCGATCTTGGAGGCGATGACCGGCGATTTCGTCCGCTCGCCCCAGATCTTCAATTGCTCGATCGCGGCGGCGCGGAACGTGTCGCCGGCGGCGAGCATCACCGACAGGCCGCCGTCGGTCAGTTTGGCCGCCAGCTTGCCGATGGTCGTCGTCTTGCCAGTGCCGTTGACGCCGACCACCAGGATGACATGCGGCTTGTGCGAGAGGTCGAGCTCCAACGGCCGGGCGACCGGGGTCAGCACCTTCTCCACCTCGGCCGCCATGACGGTGCGGACATCCGTATCGGAGACGTCCTTGCCGTAGCGGCTGGCGGCCAGCGCGTCGGTGATACGAAGCGCAGTTTCCATCCCCAGGTCGGCGCGGATCAGCACGTCTTCCAGGTCCTGCAGCGTTTCCTCGTCCAGCTTGCGCTTGGTGAAGACGCCGGCAATGTTGCCGGTCAGCTCGCGCGACGAGCGGGCAAGCCCGTCCCGCATGCGCTGGAACCAGGAGCGCCTCGGCGCCGGCTCCGGCGCCTTCACCGGCTCTGCCTTCTGCTCGACTTTCTTGGTGACGATCACCTTGCCGGCAGCGGGTTTCGGCTCCTGCAAGGGTTGAGGAGCCGGTGGCGGGATGGGATGCGGCTCGGGCGCGACCTCAGCGATGACAGGCTGCGGCGCGACCGGTGCAGGCTTTACCTCCCCCTCGATGGGGGAGGTCCCGAGCGTAGCTCGGGGGTGACTGGCGCCAGCGTCGGCGCCATCACCCCACCCCAACGCTTCGCGTCGACCCTCCCCATCGAGGGGAGGGTGAGGAGCTTCTTCCTTCTCCCCGTCTTTATACGGGGAGAAGGTGCCGGCAGGCGGATGAGGGGCGGCGCTAGCCTCGGAAGTTGGCTGCACGACAGGTGAAGCCGGTGGCGGCACCTCGATCGGTGTTGGCGTCTCCGTTGGAACCTCGGGTGGCGCGGGCACTTCGATCGGCGCCGGTTCCGGCTGCCTTTCCGGACGCGGCGGCGCAATCTCCGGCTCGGCTGGCGCGGGAGCCGGGACTTCTTGCGGCTGCGGCTCAGGGACGGGTTCCGGAGCGGCCGGGGAAGCGGAATTTCGCGGGTGCCGGCGGCTCCGGAGGCTGTGGCGCGGGTGCCGGCTCCTCGACCGGCGCCGGCTCAGGCAGCGGTTCCGGTTCAGACGGAACGGCCGGCTCCGGCTGAGCCGGAATGGTCGGCGCGGGCTCGGGTGTTGGCTCTTCGGGCGCCGGCTGAGGCGCGCCCTTTACCTCCCCCTCGATGGGGGAGGTCCCAAGCATAGTTTGGGGGTGGGGGTGACTGGCGCCGGCGTCGGCGCTGTCACCCCTCCCCGCCACTTCGTGGCGACCCTCCCCATCGAGGGGAGGGTGGGGTGCTGGTTCTGGCTCGGTCGGCGCTATCGGCGCAAGTTCCGCCTCAGGCTGCGCCTCGTCGCGCTTCAAGAACTCCGGAACGACCTGTTCGGCTGCCGGCTTCAGCGCATCGAGCTGGTCCCATTTGATGGGCGGCAGCGGGGCGGTCTCGTCAACGCGCTCCTCGACGACCTCTTTCTTGCCGAACGAAAATATCTTCTTGAAAAAACCAGCCATGCTTTGCGTTTCTCAGGCGGCGCGTGCGGCAAGCGGGGCTGCGGTCAGCCTGATACCATCGTGGCCAGTAATTGTCGCTTCGACGATCTCGCCCGGCGCGCCCGTGCCGAGCGCGGCGAGCGTGAAACCTTCGGTGCGGCCAAGCCCATCGCGCTCGATCAGGATCGACTGGCGCGTTCCGGGCAGCGAGGACAGATGGCGCCGATACGCGGCTTCGCCGGCGGCGCGCAGCCGGGCAGCGCGCTGCTTGACCACCTCGCGGCGGACCTGCGGCATGCGCGCGGCGGGCGTGCCTTCGCGCGGTGAAAACGGGAAGACGTGGAGGTGGGTCAGGCCGCATTCCTCGACGATTTTTAGCGAGTTCTCGAACATGTCGTCGGTCTCGGTCGGGAAACCGGCGATGATGTCGGCGCCGAAGACGATTGCAGGGCGCAATTTGCGCACGTCCTCGCAGAAGCGGATCGACTGGTCGCGCAGATGGCGGCGTTTCATGCGCTTCAAGATCATGTCGTCACCGGATTGCAGCGACAGATGCAGGTGCGGCATCAGCCTGGGTTCGGTGGCGATGGCGTCGAGCAAATCCTCGTCGGCCTCGATCGAATCGATCGAGGATAGCCGCAGGCGCTTCACGTCGGGCACCTGTTTCAGAATGGTCTTGACCAGTCGGCCGAGCTTGGGCGCCCCCGGCAGATCGGCGCCGAAGCTGGTCATGTCGACGCCGGTCAGCACGATCTCGGCGTAGCCGTTGCCGGCCAGCCGCTTGACCTGCTCGACCACGGCGCCCATCGGCACCGAGCGCGAATTGCCGCGGCCGTAAGGGATGATGCAGAAAGTGCAGCGATGGTCGCAGCCATTCTGCACCTGGACGAAGGCGCGGGCCCGGCCCTCGATGGCGTCGACCATGTGAGAGGCCGTCTCGCGCACCGAAAAAATGTCGTTGACGCGGGCCTTCTCGGTGTCGTTGACGCCGAAATCCGGCAGCGCGCGGTACGAATGCGCCTTAAGCTTCTCTTCATTGCCAAGGACGAGATCGACCTCGTCCATGGTGGCGAATTTTTCAGGCTCGGTCTGGGCGGCGCAGCCGGTGACGATGATGCGCGCCTGCGGATTGTCACGGCGCGCCTTGCGGATCGCCTGCCTGGCCTGGCGCACCGCCTCGCCGGTGACGGCGCAGGTGTTGAAGATCACGGCGCCACCTTGCAGCGCGCCGAGACCGGCACTTTCGGCCTCGCGCCGCATCACTTCAGATTCATAGGTGTTCAGCCGGCAGCCGAAGGTCACCACGTCAATGCGGCTGGGGGCATCGGAAAGGGAGCCGTCGACATCAGGGCTCTTGGACAGAGCAACCGACATCAGGCCGCGCTTTCGGTGTCGCGGGCCCAGGCGCCGGTCGAGGGATCGAAACTGCCGGAAAATTCCCATTCGGCCGCACCCGTCAGGATGACGTGGTCATCGTCGCGCCATTCGACATGCAGCGTGCCGCCGCCGGGGGTCAAAAGGTTGACGCTGCGGCCGGTGCGCCTGGTGCGGGCCGCGGCGACCACGGATGCGCAAGCGGCTGAGCCGCAGGCCTTGGTCAGGCCGGCGCCGCGCTCCCAGGTGCGGATGATCATGGTTTCGGGCGAGGTCACCTGGGCGATGGTGATGTTGGCGCGCTCGGGAAAGATCGGGTGGTTTTCGAGCAGCGGGCCGAAGCGTTCGAGTTCGTAGGACCAGACGTCGCGGTCGACCCAGAAGATGGCGTGCGGATTGCCCATCGAGACAGCGGAAGGCGAATGCAGCACCGGCGCGTCGATCGGGCCGATCTGCAATTCGATCATGCGGGTGTCGCGGAATTCTTCGGCCAGCGGAATCTCCTGCCAGCCGAAATGTGGGATACCCATGTCGACTGAGATCGAGCCATCGGCATGTTCCCTGGCATTGAGAATGCCGGCGCGGGTTTCGAAGGTGAAGGTCTTTTGCCCGGTCTCGGCGGCGAGCGCCTGGACGACGCAGCGCATGCCGTTGCCGCAGGCCTGTGCACTGGTGCCGTCGGAATTCAGGATGTCGACATAGTAGGCGGTGCCTGCTGTCTTCGCATCATGGATCGCCATGATCTGGTCGAAGCGGGTCGCGGCATCTCCGTTCAGCGCAAGGGCGGCGGCCGCCGTTACCTGATCGGCACGGCCGCGCATATCGGCAACGATGATCTCGTTGCCGATGCCGTTCATCTTGGCGAAAGGGGCAGTGCTTGCCATTGCTCCGCGAAATTCCGTGTCTGTTTGGCGCTATATGGCGGAAACGGGCGGGAATTACCAGTGCGCAGGCATGTTCAGTCACGGCGAAGGTGCCGGACCTAGTCACGGCGGAGATGCCGGACTTAGGTCACGGCAAAGATGCCTAGCACCACCAGCAGGAAGATGACGAGAACGATGCCGATGAGAATGCGCGCGCCGGTGGCGGCGGCTCCGGCCAGCGCCGGCATGCCGAGCAGGCTCGCCGCGGCGGCGACGATGAGCAGGATGATGATCCATTTGATCATGGGAATGCCTCGCAAGCCGACAGATTTGAAACCGCATGAGGAACGCTTCTGTCGTGCCTGGGTTCCCGCCGGTTGCGAGGCGATGTCCGTGGCAGAAACTAGCCGGCGATCTCGATGTCGGTGCTGAACGGCGCCGTCTTGGTCGAATTCTGGTCATGCATGAGGAAGTTGCACTTATATTTCCCCGCCGGCAGGCCATCGAGGGACAGGTCGAGCTTGAAGAAGAGTTCGCGGTTGTGCGAGCGGGAAGCGACCTGGACGCTGCCGATCTTTTCGAAGGTGCCCAAAGCTTCGCCCGTGTCGGAAAGCACAGTGAGGTCGACGGAAAGCGCGATCTGGCTGTTGCCGAGGCCGTCCGAGCCATAGCCATAGCCGACCGGCTCCATATAGAGCACGACCTTCTCGCCGGGTTTGTAGATGTGATTGGCACGCTCGCTGTAGATGCCGAAGCCGCCGGCCGAATCGACCTGTTTGACGTTCTCCACGGCGAGCGGCATCGCTTGCCACAGCGCCTCCTCGGCGCTGTGGAATTTCTCCAGTGCGCCGGCGCCGTCGCCCGCTTGCAGCGCCTTTTCGGCATCGGCGGCGCGATCGGCGATTTCACCCGCGAAAGCCGCCGGCGCCGAAATTGCCAGTGCCATCAGTGCTGCAACGATCGATTTCATCTGAGGTCCCCTTTTTGCTGGCCGGACCATCGGCGAAAATGATGGTGCCGTAAATGGCCAATGCAGAGTTTAGCCATGCTCTATCTGCGGCACGTCCCAGATTTCGCCGGGTTGCAAGGCGCGAAAGTGCTCTTGAGGCATGCCTTCGGCGTCCATCGCCTCGGCCAGTTTCCGCACCGGCTCGTCCATCGGCTCGTCGGTGAGCTGAAAAGTGCCCCAGTGGCAGCCGGCAGCGAAGGCGGCGTTGCACAGTTTCATGCCTTGCACCGCCTCCTCCGGGTTCTGGTGCTGCGGCGCCATGAACCAGCGCGGCTCGTAAGCACCGATCGGCAGGATGGCGAAGCGGAAGCCGCCATGTTTCTCGGCCATCAGCCGGTAGTTGACGCCATCGTGGAAGCCGGTATCGCCGGCGAAATAGAGTTTGCCGCCCGGCGTCTCGATGACAAAGCCGGCCCACAGCGCCATGCGGCGGTCGCGGGCGCCGCGCGCCGACCAGTGATGCGCCGGCTCGATGTGGACGAAAACGCCATTGCCTACATCGACCCTGTCGCCCCAGTCATACGCCGACAGCCGCATATCAGGAACCGCCTCACCGATCAGCACATCGTTGCCGAGCGGCGTCACCACCAGCGGATCATGTTTTTCCCTGAGCCGCTTCAGCGTGGCGAGGTCGAGATGGTCGTAATGGTTGTGGCTGACCAGAACGAGGTCGATCGGCGGCAGGTCGTCGAAGGCGATGCCTGGCGGATTGACGCGTTTTGGCCCGGCGAAGGAAAACGGCGAGGTGCGTTGCGACCAGACCGGATCGGTGAGGATGTTCAGCCCGGCGGTCTGGATCAGCAGCGTGGAGTGGCCGACCATGGTCACGATCAGATCAGAGCCGTCTACCCGCGCGGCTGGCTTTACCTGCGGAAAGAGGCTCGGACTGGTCGCCGGCCATTTCGCGCGCTGGCCGTTGAACTGCCATTTCAGCAGATCGGTGAAGCGGCCGGGCATCTGGCCGCCGGGATTGAAAAACAAGGTGCCATCGAAATGGTCGCTGGGCGGACCGCTGTAATAGCGGTTGGCGGCTTTCTTTCTCGCGGCCAAGGTCTGTGCTCCAGCGGTTTCGGCAGCTAGACATAGGTTCTGCGCCGGTTGGCGCAAGCATTTGCGGGGCGAATGCGGGAACGAGCGCTGTAGTGGCCGAGATCCCCGGACTTGAGCGACGAGGCAGGTACGGCAGGTCGAGATTGCGATAAATTTGCAACAATCTTGCCGCAAACCCTATTTTAACCATATCGGGTTGAAATTTCGCCACCTTCTCCATCTTGGTGGAGGGTGATATTGCGCGGACGGCATCCCCCAAGCCGGATCCGACGGAGGTTGTAATGAATTTTTCGAAAAGCGGTCTGGTGGCCGTATCGCTGGCTGCGCTCGTTGCGAGTGGCTGCTCGACCACACGCTTCTCGTCGATGGACGACCAGCAGCCGGCGCCGCTGCAGCCGGCGCCGGCCGGCCAGGTGACCTCCAACCAGCTGCCGCCGCCGGCCGCGCCCGGAACCACCGACCCGTCGAAATTCCCGACCGCACCGGCAAACACGCAGGTTGCGTCCTTGCCGCCTGACGGCGCGGCGCCCGCCGGCGCCTCGGATCTCAACGCGGCAGCCGTCGCTGGCGTCTGGAACGCCAGCGTTTCCGGCCAGAGCTGCAAGATCGCGACGCCGCAGACCAAGTTCGGCGCCGGCTTCCGCGCCGGGCCGCTGCATTGCCCGGCACCGATCGACGGCATCAAATCGTGGAACGTCGCCGGCAAGCAGCTGACGCTTTACGATGAGAATGGCGGCTCGCTGGCGCGGCTCTATTCCTCGGGCGGCTCGAAATTCGATGGCCAGACTTCCAACGGTCAGCCGATATCGCTTACAAGATAGGCCCGACCTCCCCAGTGCGTGTCGCACAAACGGCCCCGGTTTCGGGACCGCGACACGCATAGAACAAACGACGTGACCGATGCATCTGCGTGACGGCCTCCAGACCCATGCGACCGTCAGGCAGCGCTACGACCATCTGGTGGAAACCGGCGCGGTCGAACGCGACTTGGCACAGGAACGCATCGCCGCCGCGCTCGACCGGCTGACCGATGAAATCTCGGCCAAGCGGCTGGCGCACAAATCGAGTGCGCTGGGCTGGCTGTTTGCCCGCAAGCGCGAGACGCGGGACATCGTCAGGGGTCTCTACATCCATGGCGGCGTCGGTCGCGGCAAGACCATGCTGATGGACATGTTCTTCGAGCTGCTGCCGGTCCGGCGCAAGCGCCGCGTCCATTTCAACGACTTCATGGCCGATGTGCAGGACCGTATCCAGAAGCACCGGCAAGCGCGCAAGAATGGCGACGCCAAGGAAGATGACCCGATCCCGCCGGTGGCCAAGGCACTGGCCGAACAGGCCTGGGTGCTGTGCTTCGACGAATTCTCGGTCACCGACATCGCCGACGCGATGATCCTGTCCAGGCTGTTTTCGGCGCTGTTCGCCAATGGCGTCGTGCTGGTCGCCACCTCGAACGTGGCGCCGGAAAATCTCTACCGCGACGGGCTCAACCGCCAGCTGTTCCTGCCGTTCATAGGCATCCTGGAACGGCACACCCACATTCTGTCGCTCGACAGCGACAAGGATTACCGGCTGGAAAAGCTCGCCCGCACGCCGGTCTATGTCACGCCGGCCGACGACGCGGCCGACCGGGCGCTCGGTGAGGCCTGGCGGACGATGACGCGCGGCGCGCCGACGGCCGCGACCTCGCTGACCCTGAAGGGCCGGCAAGTGGCGGTGCCGGCCGCCGCCGGCGACGCGGCGCGGTTTTCCTTCGCCGATCTCTGCGAAAAACCGCTCGGCGCACGGGATTTCCTGGCCATTGCGGGGCGCTTCTCGACTGTCTTCATCGATCACGTCCCGGTGTTGGGCGAAGGCAAACGCAATGAGGCCAAGCGTTTCATCCTGTTGATCGACACGCTCTACGACCACCATGTGCGCCTGGTGGTGAGCGCCGAGGCCGCGCCGCAGGAGCTGTATGTCGCCAAGCGCGGCGTCGAGGTGTTCGAGTTCGAACGCACGGCATCGCGATTGATCGAGATGCAGAGCCGCGACTGGCTGGAAGACTGGGTGGAGCGGCGGAAGGCGAAGGATCCGGCGAACAGGTTCGAAGGTCTGCACGGTGAGCCCCCTACCGCTATCGGCTGAGCCCTTCAGGCCGGTGGCAAGGTTCCGGCTACAACTGTGTAGTGATCGACGAATTCGGATTTCTCCAGGAGATAGCGATCATCTTCCGGGTAGTAGCGGGCCAGTTCCGGTGCGTCGCCGGCAAAGCCTCGGACGGCGTCCATTGATGACCACCAGCTCAATGTGACGATCTCCGTCGTCCCGTCGCCACGATCACGCATAAGCATCTGGAAGCCGCGATTGCCTGTCGTGGCCGCGTAATCGAGGCCCCCGGTCCTCCCAACATAGGCGGCATAGGCAGCGCGATCCTGTGTGCGGATGATGGATGACCAGCGACGCAGAATGAGAGGTTCTGTTTCGGTCATGGCTAACTCCTTGTTGTCGTGGTCGCAAAGCGACCCATCTGCATGGTCTAGAGCCTGTAAACGTACATCACGAACGGCTCGGCCACTGAATCGCGCGATTCGTAGAGCGCTCGGGCCGCGAGATTATCTGGCTCAGTGCCGACCCAGGCCTCTTCGCAGCCATGCTCCCTGCCGATCGCGAACATCGCGTCGAGCATCTTTCGCGCAATGCCCTGGCGCTGGAATGCGGGCGATACGCCGACCTCGTCGATGTAGAGTTCGCTGAGCTTGTCGGGATGGCGGTGGATCACCGCCGCGCATTGTCCGACAATCAGGCTGTCAGCCAAGGCCACGATCATGAAATGGCCTGGTTGCCTGAGATAGGCTGCCAATCGATCTGGCCTGACCGGCTCGTCGAACACATCCTCGGCAACCGGCATCACAAGGGCGTCATCACCCGCTTCAAGCCTTCTGATTGACACGGTCATTGTGTAAATTCTCCCAAGTCGGCTTACAAACTTTGACGTTTACGTAAATCCCAAACCATCTAACCGATTGAAAATGCTCACTCCAAAATAATCGTTTGAATTTATCTTGCACCGGGGCTATTGGGTGCGGCGAAATCTCACGGGTTTCCGCAGCATTCCGGCCTCTTCCTCGATGCCGTCATCAAGTCACTAAAGACTTGAGGCACCGTAACAGACAAAGGGAAAATATCCTCACATGGCACGCAACAAGATAGCGCTTATCGGCTCGGGCATGATCGGCGGCACGCTGGCCCACATGATCGGCCTCAAGGACCTCGGCGACGTGGTTCTGTTCGATATCGCCGAGGGTATTCCGCAAGGCAAGGGGCTCGATATCGCGCAGTCGTCGCCGGTCGATGGTTTCGACTCGCGGCTGACCGGTGTCAATGACTATGCCGGCATCGAGGGTGCCGATGTCTGCATCGTCACCGCCGGCGTGCCGCGCAAGCCGGGCATGAGCCGCGACGACCTGCTCGGCATCAATCTCAAGGTCATGGAACAGGTCGGCGCCGGTTTGAAGAAGTATGCGCCAAAGGCCTTCGTCATCTGCATCACCAATCCGCTCGATGCCATGGTGTGGGCGCTGCAGAAGTTTTCCGGCCTGCCCAAGACCCATGTCGTCGGCATGGCTGGCGTGCTCGACAGCGCGCGCTTCCGTTATTTCTTGGCCGAGGAATTCAAGGTTTCGGTCGAGGACGTCACCGCCTTCGTGCTTGGCGGCCACGGCGATTCCATGGTGCCGATGATCCGCTATTCCACGGTCTCGGGCATTCCGTTGCCCGACCTCGTCAAGATGGGCTGGACCTCGAAGGAAAAGCTCGACCAGATCGTGCAGCGCACCCGTGACGGCGGCGCCGAGATCGTCGGCCTGCTCAAGACCGGCTCGGCCTATTACGCGCCGGCCGCGTCGGCGATCCAGATGGCCGAAGCCTATCTCAAGGACAAGAAGCGCGTGCTGCCCTGTGCCGCCCACCTCTCCGGCCAGTATGGCGTCAAGGGCACCTATGTCGGCGTTCCCGTGGTGATCGGCGCCGGCGGTGTCGAGCGCATCATCGAGATCGACCTCAACAAGAGCGAACAGAAGATGTTCGACAGCTCTGTGGCGACCGTGCAGGGCCTGACCGAGGCCTGCGTCAAGATCGCGCCGCAGCTCGCCTCGAAGTAAACCCCAGCCAAAAGACAACCCCGGCAAAAAAGACTTGGAGATCGTTCCCAATGAACATCCATGAATATCAGGGCAAGGCGCTGCTGAAGAGCTTTGGCGCGCCGGTGGCCGAAGGTGTGCCGGTGTTCAAGGCAAGCGAGGCGGAAGCCGCCGCCAAGGCGCTGCCCGGCCCGCTCTATGTGGTGAAGAGCCAGATCCATGCCGGCGGCCGCGGCAAGGGCAAGTTCAAGGAACTGTCGCCCGACGCCAAGGGTGGCGTGCGGCTGGCCAAGTCGGTCGCCGACGTCGTCGCCAACGCCAACGAGATGCTCGGTCACACGCTGGTGACCAAGCAGACCGGCCCGGCCGGCAAGCAGGTCAACCGCCTCTATATCGAGGACGGCGCCGACATCGAGCGCGAGCTCTATCTGTCGATCCTGGTCGACCGCTCGGTCGGCCGTATCGCCTTCGTCGTCTCGACCGAAGGCGGCATGGACATCGAGGCGGTCGCCCACGACACGCCGGAAAAGATCATCACCGTCGCCATCGACCCGGAAAAGGGCGTCACATCAGCCGATCTGAAGGCGCTCAACGGCGCGTTGAAGCTCGACGGCGACGCGGCCAAGGACGGCGATACGCTGTTCCCGATCCTCTACAAGGCCTTTGTCGAGAAGGACATGAGCCTGCTCGAGGTCAATCCGCTGATCGTCATGAAGAACGGCCGGCTGCGCGTGCTCGACGCCAAGGTGTCGTTCGACAACAACGCGCTGTTCCGCCACCCGGACGTGCTCGAACTGCGCGACACCACCGAAGAGGACGAGAAGGAGATCGAGGCGTCGAAATACGACCTCGCCTATGTCGCGCTCGACGGCAATATCGGCTGCATGGTCAACGGCGCCGGCCTTGCCATGGCGACGATGGACATCATCAAGCTCTATGGTGCCGAGCCCGCCAACTTCCTCGATGTCGGCGGCGGCGCGTCGAAGGAGAAGGTGACGGCGGCGTTCAAGATCATCACCAAGGATCCGGCCGTCAAAGGCATACTGATCAACATCTTCGGCGGCATCATGAAGTGCGACATCATCGCCGAGGGCGTCATCGCCGCGGTCAAGGAAGTCGGCCTGAAAGTGCCGCTGGTGGTGCGCCTCGAAGGCACCAATGCCGAGCTTGGCAAGAAGATCATCAACGACAGCGGCCTCAACGTCGTGTCGGCCGATGATCTCGACGACGCGGCCAAGAAGATCGTGGCGGCGGTGAAGGGCTGAGCCTGTGCCCCCGCGCAAGATAAACCTCGTCGAGGCGGCGGACGCGAAGATCAAGAAGGTCTTCGATCCGCATATCGCCGGCGACGTCAATGACAGCCAGGCGAAGGTTGCCAAGTTCGGCGAGATTTTCGACTGGCATGCGCATGATCATGAGGACGAAGCTTTCCTCGTGCTGCGCGGTCGCATTGCTATCGATTTCCGCGACGGGCCGGTCGAGCTTGGCGAGGGCGATTTCATCGTCGTGCCGCGCGGTGTCGAGCACCGGCCGCGTTCGCTCACCGCCGAGCCTGTGGTGCTGATGTTCGAGCCGTCGAGGACGCTCAACACCGGCAACGCCAAGAGCGATCTCACCGTCACCGATCTGAAGCGGCTCTGACCGATGAACGCTGCGTCCTTCTCATCGCTTTCCGCCGATCACCAGCGCCTGCAGGCGCTGGTCGGCGCGTGGCGCGGCGAAGAAGAGGTGGCGGACACACAATGGGCCGACGGCGGCCCGGCGACTTCCGAAGTGCTGGCAGAGGCTCAGTTCGGCGGCCTGTTCGTGGTGCAACGCTATCGCCAGCGCCGCGACGGCACGATTTCCTTCGGCGCGCACAGCGTGTTCGGCTTCGACCAGCAAAATGCCGTCGTCACCATGCATCAGTTCGACTCGATGGGCTTCGTGCCGGCCTCGCCGGCCACAGGCACGTGGACCGGCAGCGAGCTCAATCTGGAGCGATCGTCGCCGCGCGGCTCCGCACGCGTGACGTATATTTTTGACAATGCCGACACCTACCGCATGCGACTGCATTTCAAACCCGCCGGCAGCGATGGCTGGCAAGACATGGTGAGCGGCGTCTACCGGCGCGTCTCGCCTTCCTCGATCAACAGTCTTTAGAAAAGGGCTCCGATGTCCATTCTCGTCGACAAGAACACCAAGGTGCTGGTGCAGGGCCTGACCGGCAAGACCGGCACGTTCCACACCGAACAGGCGCTGGCCTATCACGGCACCAAGATGGTGGGTGGCATCCATCCCAAGAAGGGCGGCGAGACCTGGACCGGGTCGAAGGGCGAGAGCCTGCCGATTTTCGCCACCGTCGCCGAGGGCAAGGAAGAGACCGGCGCCAACGCGTCGGTCGTCTATGTGCCGCCGGCCGGTGCCGCCGAAGCGATCCTGGAAGCGATCGAGGCGGAGATACCGCTGATCATCTGCATCACCGAAGGCATTCCGGTGATGGACATGATCAAGGTCAAGGCGCGGCTCGACCGCTCGACTTCGCGACTGATTGGCCCGAACTGCCCGGGCGTGCTCACCCCCAACGAGTGCAAGATCGGCATCATGCCCGGAAACATCTTCCGCAAGGGCTCGGTCGGCGTTGTTTCGCGCTCGGGAACTCTTACCTATGAGGCCGTGTTCCAGACCACCAATGTCGGCCTCGGCCAGACCACCGCCGTCGGCATTGGCGGCGACCCGGTCAAGGGCACCGAGTTCATCGATGTGCTCGAGATGTTCCTGGCGGACGACGAGACCAAGTCGATCATCATGATCGGCGAGATCGGCGGTTCGGCCGAGGAAGACGCCGCGCAGTTCCTCAAGGACGAAGCCAAGCGTGGCCGCAAGAAGCCGATGGCCGGCTTCATCGCCGGGCGCACGGCGCCGGCCGGCCGCACCATGGGCCATGCCGGCGCGGTCATCTCCGGCGGCAAAGGCGGCGCCGAGGACAAGATCGCGGCGATGGAATCGGCCGGGATAAAAGTATCGCCCTCGCCGGCACGGCTGGGTACGACCTTGGTCGAGGCGATCAAGGGTTAAAGTGAGTAGCGAGTAGTGAATAGCGAATAGGGAAGAACAGGGTAACGAGGCGAGCACGGGAAATCCCTACTCGCTATTCGCTACTCCCTATTCGCTCCAACAGGAGACGGAGCGCGGCTCCGCTGAAACGACATGGCAAGACAAGATCAGGCCAACGACCAATTTTCGCTCACCTCATTCCTCTATGGCGGCAACGCCGATTACATCGACGCGCTCTATGCCGCCTATGAGGACGACCCGGAATCGGTCAATCCGGAGTGGCAGGAGTTCTTTGCCGGGCTGAAGGACGATGCCGGCGATGTGCGCAGGAATGCCAAGGGCGCTTCCTGGGCCAAGCCCTCCTGGCCGCTGCAGGCCAATGGCGAATTGGTGTCGGCGCTCGACGGCAATTGGGGCATTGTCGAGAAGCATCTGGAGAAGAAGGTCAAGGACAAGGCGGTCACCAACGGCGTCGTGCTCTCCGATGCCGATGTGCACCAGGCGACGCGCGATTCGGTGCGCGCCATCATGATGATCCGCGCCTACCGCATGCGCGGCCATCTGCACGCCAATCTCGACCCGCTCGGCATCGCCAAGCCGCTCGAGGACTACAACGAATTGTCGCCGGAGAATTACGGCTTCACCGCAGCCGATTACGACCGGCCGATCTTCCTCGACAATGTGCTCGGCCTCGAATTCGGCACCATCCGGCAGATGCTGGAGATCCTCACCCGCACCTATTGCTCGACGCTTGGCGTCGAATTCATGCACATCTCCGATCCCGAGGAGAAGGCCTGGATCCAGGCGCGCATCGAGGGCGCCGACAAGGAAATCTCCTTCACCGCCACCGGCAAGAAGGCGATCCTGCAGAAGCTGGTCGAAGCGGAAGGCTTCGAGCAGTTCATCGACGTCAAATACAAGGGCACCAAGCGCTTCGGCCTCGACGGCAGCGAAGGCCTGATCCCGGCGCTGGAGCAGATCATCAAGCGCGGCGGCCAGCTTGGCATGAAGGAGATCGTGCTCGGCATGGCGCATCGCGGCCGGCTGAACGTGCTTTCCCAGGTGATGGCGAAGCCGCACCGCGCCATCTTCCACGAGTTCAAGGGCGGCTCGGCCGCCCCCGACGAGGTCGAAGGCTCGGGCGACGTGAAGTACCATCTCGGCGCCTCGTCGGACCGCGAGTTCGACGGCAACAAGGTGCATCTGTCGCTGACCGCCAACCCGTCGCACCTGGAAATCGTCGATCCCGTCGTGATGGGCAAGGCGCGCGCCAAGCAGGACTATCTGTTCGGCCGCGGCCGCGAGGAAATCGTGCCGCTGGAGGAGCGGGCCAAGGTGCTGCCGCTGCTGCTGCACGGCGACGCCGCCTTCGCCGGCCAGGGCGTGATCGCCGAAATCCTCGGCCTGTCGGGCCTGCGCGGCCACCGCGTCGCCGGCACGCTGCACTTCATCATCAACAACCAGATCGGCTTCACCACCAATCCGCGCTTCTCGCGCTCGTCGCCCTATCCGTCGGATGTGGCCAAGATGATCGAGGCGCCGATCTTCCACGTCAATGGCGACGATCCGGAAGCCGTGGTCCACGCCACCAAGGTGGCGATCGAATTCCGCATGAAGTTCCACAAGCCGGTGGTCGTGGACATGTTCTGCTATCGCCGCTTCGGCCACAATGAGGGCGACGAACCGGCTTTCACCCAGCCGATCATGTACCGCAACATCCGCACCCATAAGACGACGGTGCAGATCTATGCCGAGCGGCTGATCGCCGAGGGCCACATCACTCAGGCCGAACTCGACCAGATGAAGGCCGACTGGCGCGCGCATCTGGAATCCGAATGGGAAGTCGGCCAGCACTACAAGCCCAACAAGGCCGACTGGCTCGATGGCGCCTGGTCTGGCCTGCGCACGGCCGACAACCAGGACGAACAAAGGCGCGGCAAGACCGCCGTGCCGGTCAAGGTGCTGAAGGAAATCGGCAAGAAGCTGACCGAGGTGCCGAAGGGTTTCGAGGCGCACAAGACCATCATCCGCTTCCTCGAAAACCGCCGCGAGGCGATCGAGTCCGGCGAAGGCATCGACTGGTCGACGGCCGAGGCGCTGGCTTTCGGCGCCATCCTGCTCGACGGCAATCCGATCCGCCTGTCGGGACAGGATTCCGAGCGCGGCACCTTCTCGCAGCGCCATTCGGTGCTCTACGACCAGCGCGACGAGACCCGCTACATCCCGCTCAACAACCTCTCGGCGGCACAGGCCGGCTACGAAGTCATCAACTCGATGCTGTCGGAAGAGGCGGTGCTGGGCTTCGAATATGGCTACAGCCTGGCCGAACCGAAGGCGCTGACCTTGTGGGAAGCGCAGTTCGGCGACTTCGCCAACGGCGCCCAGGTGGTGTTCGACCAGTTCATCTCGTCAGGCGAGCGCAAGTGGCTCAGAATGTCGGGCCTCGTCTGCCTGTTGCCGCATGGCTATGAAGGCCAGGGTCCGGAACATTCCTCGGCCAGGCTCGAGCGCTTCCTGCAGCTTTGCGCCGAAGACAATATGCAAGTGGCCAACTGCACCACGCCGGCCAACTACTTCCACATCCTGCGGCGGCAGCTGAAGCGCGACTTCCGCAAGCCGCTGATCCTGATGACGCCGAAGTCGCTGCTGCGCCACAAGCGGGCGGTGTCGACGCTGCCGGAAATCTCGGGCGAAAGCTCGTTCCACCGGCTGTTGTGGGACGACGCCCAGCTGTTGCCCAACCAGGCGATCAAGCTCACCAAGGACAGCAAGATCCGCCGCGTCGTGCTGTGCTCGGGCAAGGTCTATTACGACCTCTATGAAGAGCGCGAGAAGCGCGGCATCAACGACATCTATCTGCTGCGCGTCGAACAGCTCTATCCGTTCCCGGCCAAGGCGCTGATCACCGAACTGTCACGTTTCCGCAACGCCGAGATGGTGTGGTGCCAGGAGGAGCCCAAGAACATGGGTGCCTGGTCGTTCATCGACCCGTATCTGGAATGGGTGCTGGCACATATCGACGCGAAGCATCAGCGGGTGCGCTACACCGGCCGGCCGGCGGCCGCGTCGCCGGCGACCGGCTTGATGTCCAAGCACCTTGCCCAGCTCGCCGCCTTGCTCGAAGACGCGCTCGGCGAATAAAGAACAGAACCGACAAGAACGGACAGGCACAATGGCTACCGAAATCCGCGTTCCCACTCTCGGCGAATCCGTCACCGAGGCGACCATCGGCAAATGGTTCAAGAAGGTCGGCGATGCCATTGCCGTCGACGAGCCGCTGGTCGAGCTCGAAACCGACAAGGTGACGGTGGAAGTTCCAGCCGCCGCCGCCGGCACGCTGGGCGAAATCACCGCCAAGGAAGGCGAGACGGTCGCTGTCGGCGCTTTGCTGGGTTCGATCTCGGCAGGCGGCGCCGCTGCCCCGGCGACCAAGCCGCAGGCGGTGTCGCAGGCCTCGTCGCCGGATGCGGCGCAGACCACCAAGCAGGCCGCGGCCGAGACAGCCAAGATTGCCGGCGATGCCGGAGCGGTCGAGCCGCGCTCGATGCCGCCGGCGCCGGCCGCGCAAAACTGATCGCCGAGAACAATTTGTCGGTCGACCAGCTTTCCGGCTCGGGCAAGCGCGGCCAGGTGCTCAAGGGCGACGTGCTCGACGCCATCTCCAAGGGTGCTCCGTCGCAGCCGGCCGAGACGCCGAAGGCGGCTCCGGCACCTGCACCGATCGCCTTGCGTGCGCCATCGTCCGGCGACGATGCCTCGCGCGAAGAGCGCGTGCGCATGACCAAATTGCGCCAGACAATTGCGCGCCGCCTGAAGGAAGCGCAGTCGACCGCCGCCATGCTCACCACCTTCAACGAGGTCGACATGTCAGCGGTGATGGCGCTGCGCACCAAGTACAAGGACGTGTTCGAGAAGAAGCACGGCGTGAAGCTCGGCTTCATGGGCTTCTTCACCAAGGCCGTCACCCACGCGCTGAAGGAAATCCCGGCGGTCAATGCCGAGATCGACGGCACCGACATCATCTACAAGAATTTTGCTCATGTCGGCGTCGCCGTCGGCACCGAGAAGGGCCTCGTCGTGCCGGTCGTGCGCGATGCCGACCAGATGTCGATCGCCGAGATCGAGAAGGAAATCGGCCGGCTGGGCATCGCCGCGCGTGACGGCAAGCTGTCGGTCGCCGACATGCAGGGCGGTACCTTCACCATCTCCAATGGCGGCGTTTACGGCTCGCTGATGTCGACGCCGATCCTCAACGCGCCGCAATCGGGCATTCTGGGCATGCACAAGATCCAGGACCGGCCGGTCGTGGTCGGCGGCCAGATCGTCATCCGGCCGATGATGTATCTGGCGCTGAGCTACGATCACCGCATCGTCGACGGCAAGGAAGCGGTGACCTTCCTGGTGCGCGTCAAGGAAAGCCTGGAGGATCCGGAACGGCTGGTGCTTGATCTCTGAGGCGGTCGGATGGCGGCTCACTGCAGAGGCGGCCAATGATGGCCCGTTTGCTTGGGTCCGCCAAACCGGCTGTGCTGATGTCCGGCATGGTGCTTGCCCCTGCAACCGCCCACGCCGCCTGCCCGATCGAGCTCGCCGTCTATGGCGATGGCCAGAGCGGCAGTGAGATCGATTTCACCCCGACCGGCACCTCGGCTACCGTCACCAACTCCTTCCGCGTGATCCTCGACAACAATGTGGTGCTCAACGGCATCGTCATGTGGAACGAAGGTGTTTCCAGGCCGAATGGCACGCTGATGTACAAATGCCCCGAGGGCGACACCACCGGCGCCGAGCTTGCCGCCTGCACGCTGTGGAATGGTGTCATCTACACCTCGGATGACAAGGGCAGCATCGGATTCTTGCCGGCGCAGGGCGTCGAGGCGCCGAAGACGCTGATCCTGCCCGATCTCGGCCCGGTGTTGCATCAGTCGACCGCCCATGGTGGCGGCGGCTTTTCGAAAGTGCCGTCGGATGTTTTCACGCTGAAGGGATGCCAGGAATGAGCGAGGCGCAAAGAGTACTGCTGGTCACCGGCGGCAGTCGTGGCATCGGCGCCGCCGTTTGCCGGCTCGGGGCGAAGGCCGGTTATCGCCTGGCAATCAACTATGCCTCGAACCAGGCTGCCGCCGACGCACTGGTCGGCGACATCAAGGCCGGCGGCGGTGACGCTTTTGCGGTCAAGGGCGATGTCGGCAGCGAGGCCGATATCCTGGCCATCTTCGAGGCGGTGGACCGCAGCTGGGGCCGGCTCGACGCCTTCGTCAACAATGCCGGCATTGTCGACGCCAAGGCGCGTGTCGACGAGATGAGCGCGGCCCGGCTGGAGCGCATGATGCGCATCAATGTCGTCGGTTCCATCCTCTGCGCCCGCGAGGCGGTCAAGCGCATGTCGACGCGCCATGGCGGCAAGGGCGGTTCCATCGTCAACCTTTCCTCGGCGGCGGCCGTGCTGGGCGCGCCGGACAATTATGTCGACTATGCCGCTTCCAAGGGCGCCATCGACACGTTCACCATCGGCCTTGCCCGCGAAGTGGCGACGGAAGGCATCCGCGTCAACGCGGTGCGGCCGGGCATCATCGACACCGATATCCACGCTTCCGGCGGACAGCCGGACCGGGTGGCGCTGATCCAGGACACGCTGCCGATGAAAAGAGCGGGCACCGCGGATGAAGTCGCGGCAGCGATTCTCTATCTTCTATCCGACGCCGCATCCTATACGACAGGCGCGATCCTGAATGTCAGCGGCGGCCGCTGAGCGCCAAGCAAAGGGAAACAAACATGGCTTATGACGTCGTTATCATCGGATCGGGACCCGGCGGCTATGTCTGCGCCATCAAGGCGGCGCAGCTTGGGCTGAAGGTTGCGGTGGTCGAGAAGAACGCCACCTTCGGCGGCACCTGCCTCAACATCGGCTGCATCCCGTCGAAGGCGCTGCTTCATGCCTCCGAAATGTTCGCCGAGGCCGGCCATTCCTTCGACACGCTGGGCGTCGAGATCCCGGCGCCCAAGCTCAATCTCAAGAAGATGATGGCGCACAAGGATGCGACGGTGGCGTCCAACGTCAACGGCGTCGCCTTCCTGTTCAAGAAGAACAAGATCGACAGCTTCCGCGGCACCGGCAAGGTGGTCGCGGCGGGCAAGGTCTCGGTCACCTCCGAGGACGGCAAGGTTGAGGAGATCGAGACGAAAAATATCGTCATCGCCACCGGCTCGGATGTTGCCGGCATTCCCGGCGTCAAGGTCGATATCGACGAGAAGGTCATCGTGTCGTCGACCGGCGCTTTGTCGCTGGAGAAGGTTCCCGGTCATCTCGTGGTGGTCGGCGGCGGCGTCATCGGGCTCGAGCTCGGCTCGGTCTGGGCGCGGCTCGGCGCCAAGGTCACCGTCGTCGAGTTCCTCGACACCATCCTCGGCGGCATGGACGGCGAGGTCTCGAAACAGTTCCAGCGGCTGCTCTCCAAGCAGGGCTTCGAGTTCAAGCTCGGCGCCAAGGTCACCGGCGTCGCCAAGGCCAAGAAGGGCGCCAGCGTCACCTTCGAGCCGGTGAAGGGTGGTGCTGCTGCCGAGACCATCGCCGCCGATGTCGTGCTGATCGCCACCGGCCGCCGCGCCTATTCCGACACTCTCGGGCTGAAGGAAGCCGGCGTCGACGTCGATGAGCGCGGCCGGGTCAAGACCGATGCGCACCTCAAGACCAACGTCCCCGGCATCTATGCCATCGGCGATGTCATCGCCGGGCCGATGCTGGCGCACAAGGCCGAGGACGAGGGCGTGGCGGTGGCGGAAACCATCGCCGGCCAGGCCGGCCATGTGAACTACGAGGTCATTCCGAGCGTCGTCTACACCAGCCCCGAAATCGCCTCCGTCGGCAAGACTGAGGAAGAGCTGAAGAAGGCCGGCATCGACTACAGGATCGGCAAGTTCCCGTTCACTGCCAATGGCCGCGCACGCGCCATGCTGCACACGGACGGTTTCGTGAAGATCCTCGCCGACAAGCAAAGCGACCGCGTGCTCGGCGTGCACATTGTCGGCTTCGGCGCCGGCGAGATGATCCACGAGGCGGCGGTGCTGATGGAGTTCGGCGGCTCGTCCGAAGATCTCGCCCGCACCTGCCACGCGCATCCGACGATGTCGGAAGCGGTGAAGGAAGCGGCGCTGGCAACCTTCTTCAAGCCGATCCACATCTAAAGGCGTCCAACGCTTCGTCATCCCATGGCGGAGCAAGGAGCGAAGCGACGCGGCGCAGACCCCCTGGAGCTGCTCCGCAGCCCAAGGGATCCATGCCGTGACTTCAGAGCGTCGCGGCGGTCCAGAGTTCTACTCCGCTGCATTGGTTGATGTCGCGGCATGGATCCTCGGGTCAAGCCCGAGGATGACGAATGTGCGGAGTGCCTGGCACCAGAGCTTCCAACGGCCATCGCCCCAAAAACAAAACGGCCCGCCTTTCAGCGGGCCGTTCGTATTCGATATCGCGCCGATCAGTTGGCCGGAGCAGGAGCCGGTGCTGGCGCAGGAGCCGGTGCCGGTGCCGGTGCCGGTGCGGGCGCAGGTGCCGGAGCGGGTGCTGGGGCAGGTGCCGGAGCGGGCGCAGGTTCGGCTGGCTTCATCGGTTCTGCCGGCGCGGGCGCCGGGGCCGGTGTGCTGGCCGCTGGCGGCTCGGCGGGTGCCGGATGTTCGCCGCTTCTGCCGAAAACGTAATACGCGACAATCGCCAGGATAACGACGACCAGCGCAATCAGCCAGGGGCTGCCGCCCCCGCCGCTTGGCCTGGGAGTGTCGTTCGATGGATTCGCCATAAAAGTGTCCTCCGTGGATGAAAATGATCAATCAACAGCCATCAACGCGCAACCGTTGAATGGGTTTCACGCTAGCGAAGGAAAGCGCCGGAAACGCGGCGTTTGGTCCCCCCGCTGCCATCCGACTCAATTGACGGCGGAGACAGTATAGCCGGCTTTGCGTAAATCTCGACAAGTCCCTCAGGACTGAAAGGTGGCGCCTCCCGCCAGCTTGATTCGAGCACTGATGCCTCGCCGGACTGGCGGCGTTTCGCCACGCAGCGAGCCAAACCAACCGATGCTATCGTTGGTTGTGAGGGAGTTGCCGCTATGACACCCACTGCACAGCCTTTTCCTGATCCCCAAGGCGCTCTTGCCGGCGCTCAGTTCGCCGACCGATATGTGCTGACGACCGAGGGTCTTGCCCTGACTGCCATCGGCGCGGCCGAACGCGCGCTGGGGCGGACACCGCGATGGGTCGGCCGGCTTACGGCGCTGCGCAACCTCGCTGTCAGGCCATTTGGGCTGAAAGGCGGGGCTGACCCCGACGCACCGCCGGAAAGCAGGATCGGCATATTTCCGCTCATCAGCCAGGCGCCCGGCAGGGTCGTCCTTGGCCTGGACGACCGGCATCTCGATTTCCGCATCCTGGTGGAGGTGAACGACCTCGGCGCGGGCCGGCAGGAGGTGGCTGCGTCGACGATCGTGAAGACGCACAATCTGTTTGGGCGGACCTATCTCGCCATCATCATGCCGTTTCACCGGATCATCGTTCCGGCGATGCTGGCTCAGGTCTTGATCAAATAGGGGTTAAAGCCCCACTGCCGTGACAGTATAGCCGGCCTTGCGGAAATCCTCGACCAGTCCCTGCGGACCGGGAAGGTGCAGCGCGCCGACCGCCATGAAGGCATTGCCTTTGGCCAGGATCGGTTCGGCATGATCGACCATCACCTTGTTGCGGCTGGTGATCATGGTCTCCTCGAAGGCCGCATAGCCCGAGGGGTCGTTCTGCTCGTCCGGCATGGCGGCGCGGAACAGCGGCCAGAACATGCCGGTATCGCCGCGCTGGTAGAGCACGATCATGGTCTCGTTGATGTCGTTGACCTTGTCGCCGAGCTTCAGCGTGTCGACCAAGCCCTTCATGTGAAAGGCGAGCGGCAGCGAGGCCATGGCGCGCAGCTGGCTTTCGGCCGTTTCCAACCCTTCCACCGGCTTGCCGGCGGCCTTGGCACTTTCGGCCAGCTTGACGTCGAGCACCGGCGCCCCGCCGGACTGGCGGGCGAGTTCGCAAGCCGGCAGCGCCATCATCGCCGACAGCATCCACGGCTTCATCTTGGCGACCGTCGCCGGCGGAATGCCGCGCGCGTCGAGCGCGGCATTCATCGCCGCCGCTTCGTCCGGCGTCAGCAAGGACGACAGCGTCGTGGAGTCGGTGAACATCATCAGGTCCGGCTCCTTCAGCATCGCCGTCATCATCTTCTGCTTGTCGAGCACGTCGGTGGTTTCGATGATGAGGGTGCCGGCGGCGTCAAAGGCCTTCTGCGCTTCTGGCGGCAGCGTGGTGACGCGCGGGTCGGTCATGTGCATGGTGCCGAACAGATAGGATGGCTGTTCGCCCGATTTCTCCAGCTTCCACAGCAGGCCCTTGCCATTCAGCGTCGCGGCGGCTTCGGCCTCGATCTTGCTGTAGGTGGCAGGGTTGCTCTTCTGCAGGGCCGACAGCATGTCGGCGCCGCTGCAGGTCGGGACTTCCGCATGCGCCCTGCCGGCCGCGAACAGCAGGACGGCAAGGAATGACAGGAAAAACAGCACGTTGAGCGCGACAAGCAGCTTCAGCGAGATGGAAGCTGCGCGGTCGGCGATGGCAATGACACGTTTCATGGCCCCTTTCTAAGGGTGAAAAGCGGCAAAACGGTTAATTGGTAGGTCGAAATTGAAGGGGTTACGCCCTTGGATGGGCCGATTCGTAGATTTCGAGCAGCCTTGCGGTGTCGACGCCGGTGTAGATCTGTGTCGTCGACAGGCTGGCGTGGCCGAGCAGTTCCTGGATGGTGCGCAGATCGCCGCCGCGCCAAGCAGATGGGTGGCGAAGGAATGGCGCAGGGCGTGCGGTGTCGCCGTATCGGGCAGGTTGAGCGCCGAGCGCAGTTTCGCCATGTCGCGCTGGATGATGGCCGGATTGAGCGGGCCGCCGCGCGCGCCGCGAAACAGAAGTTCCTTGGGGTCGAGATGGTAGGGACAGAGCCGGCGGTATTCGGCGATTGCCCTGAGCGCCACCGGCAGCACCGGCACCAGCCGCGTCTTGCCGCCCTTGCCGGTGACGCGCAGCACGGTATCGGCCTCCGAGGCCAGATCGGCGGCCGACAGGCCGAGCGCCTCGGAAATGCGCAGGCCCGAGCCATAAAGCAGCGTCAGCACGGCGGCGTTGCGGGCGGCGATCCAGGGTTCTTCGGCCAGTTGGCCCTCCACCGACACGACCTGTTTGGCGTCGCTCGCCGTCAGTGGTTTTGGCAGCGATTTGGGCTGGCGCGGCGCGCGAAGTGCTGCGGCACCAGCCGCATTGGCGAGACCTCGCCGTTCGAGAAACCGCAGCAGCGAGCGGATGCCGGCCAGCCCACGGCCAAGCGTGCGGGCACCGGCGCCGGCGTTGCGGCGGGCGGCGAGGAAGCCGCGCAAATCGGCCGGACGCAGATTGGCGATGTCGGAAATACCGGGCGAGCCGCCGCAATGGCCGGTGAGGAAATGCAGGAACTGGCGCGTGTCGCGTTCATAGGCCTCGACGGTCTCTGGCGACAGCCGGCGCTCACGCGCCAGCATCTTCAACCAGCTTTCGCGCGCCGCCTGGAGATCGGGTTTCGCCGGGATGAGGAATTCCTGCATGGCGGCATTTTCGGGGATTCGGGTTAGGAAGCGGTGAAGAGCGCGTCATTGAAATGACAAGGGGTGATCATTGAAATGACGCCGGGCTGGGGCTAGAGCAGGCCAAAGGATATTTCGCAATGAGCAAGCCGCAAAACCCTGTCCAGATGGCCGTGATCGGCGCCGCCCACGGCATCAAGGGCGAACTCAGGGTGAAAACCTTCACCGGCGAGCCGATGGCGCTGGCCGATTATGGGCCGCTCTATGCCAGGGATGGCCGTGCCTTCCAGATAACAGACATAAGGCCCGCCAACACGGTCGTCGTGGTGCGTTTCAAGGGCATCAGCGACCGCAATGCGGCCGAAGCGCTCGCCGGCACCGAGTTGTTCGTCGACCGTTCGATGCTGCCGGACGATAGCGAGGAGGACGAATTCTACCATGCCGACCTGGTCGGACTGGAGGTTCGCGACGACACCGGCACTGCGCTAGGCAAGGTGGTCGCGGTGCATAATTTCGGCGGCGGCGACATTCTCGACGTGACGCTTGCCGGGCGCAAGGGCGTGCTGATCCCGTTCACGCAGGCCGCCGTGCCTGATGTGTCGATCGCCGAGGGCTTTGTCCGCGTCGACCCGGTGGCGGCCGGGCTGGTCGAGGACGAGGACGGCGATGCGCCGCGCGAGGAAGACTTCGACCCGAAGGGCAGGCCGCGCGGACCGCGCGACGCCGGGGGTAACCGGTGATTTTTGCCGCGTCGGTACTGACGCTCTATCCCGAGATGTTTCCGGGCGTGCTCGGCCTGTCGCTGGCCGGGCGGGCACTGGAGGCGGGCACGTGGTCGCTTGCAGCGATCCAGATCCGCGATTTTGCCACCGACAAGCACCGCACCGTCGACGACACGCCGGCCGGCGGCGGCGCCGGCATGGTGATGCGCGCCGATGTGCTGGCCAGGGCAATCGACCATGCCTCGCCGCCAGGCGATGCGCGTCCGCGGCTTTTGATGAGCCCGCGTGGCAAACCGCTGACCCAGGCGCGCGTGCGGGAACTGGCCGCCGGGCCGGGCGCCGTCATCCTGTGCGGCCGCTTCGAGGGCGTCGACCAGCGGCTGATTGAGGCCCGTGGCCTGGAAGAGGTCTCGATCGGCGATTTTATTCTCTCCGGCGGCGAGCCGGCAGCACTTGTGCTGCTCGACGCAGTGGTGCGGCTGTTGCCCGGCGTGATGGGCAATGCGGTGTCCGGCGAGGAAGAAAGTTTCGAGAATGGCCTGCTCGAACATCCGCACTACACGCGGCCGCAGGAATTCGAGGGCCGGGAGATTCCCGAGGTGCTGATTTCGGGCAATCACAAGAAGATCGCCGCATGGCGGCGGGAGCAGTCCGAGCGGCTGACCAGGGAGAGACGGCCTGACCTCCTCAGCGCTCAGCCCTTGCCGAAGTAGTAAAAGGCGAGAAACAAGCCGACGGCGACGACGAAGCCGCGCACCACGTTTTGCGGCACGCGCTTGGCGATCCAGACGCCGGCATAGCCGCCGAGCGCGCCGCCCGGGATCATGACGATCGCCTGCGGCCAGGCGACGACGCCGCCGGAGACGAAGACGGCGATGGCGACAGCCGCGATGACCACGGCCAGCATGTTCTTCAGCGCGTTCAGCCGGTGGTAGTCGCCGGCCTGGGTCAGGCCGAGCGTCGCCAGCATCATCACGCCCATGCCGGCGCCGAAGAAACCGCCATAGATGGCGGTGACGAACTGCGCCAGCGAACCGGCGAGCGAGCCGACCGCCGCCTCATGGCCGGGCTTTGGCGCTGGCTTCAGCCACGGCCCAGCGGCAAACAGGGCGGTTGCGCCCAACAGCAGCCACGGCACCAGGGCGCGGAAGGACGGGTTGGACAGCGCCAGAAGGATCAGCGCGCCGGCCAGTGCGCCGATCGCTGATATGGCGCAAAGCAGCAGAGCACCGCGCCAGAAGTGACGGATGTCGGTCCAGTAGGCGAGCGTCGAGGTGATATAGCCCGGGAATTGCGTGACCGAGGAGGTGGCGTTGGCGACGATCGGCGGCACGCCGACCAGTGTCATGGCGCCGAAGGTGATGAAGGTGCCGCCGCCGGCGACCGCATTGGCGGCGCCTGAAAGAAAGCCTGCAAGGAACAGCAGGATGGCGTCGAAGACAGACATGGAATGCCACCGCGGAAAACTGTGCTATGTCAGGCTTAGAAAGCCCCAGAGAGCGGCGCAACCCGGCACGAAGCGATTACGATGGTGCCATGCCAGCAAAAAAGACTCGTGCGCGGGCGTGACAAAGCGCTGAAATAGCTGTATGTCGCCGCCGAACCGGAAGAAGAATCTGCCGGACCCGTCAACAATGACGGTGTAGTCGCCCCTGTCCGATGTCTGAGAGACAAAAATGTCTCAGAGACAAAGGACATAGCCGAGCGGTCAATGGAACTGCAAGGCGAGTGTCGGACGCTCTGACTGTCGGAAGAACAAGAAGTGGATTACCCAAGATGGATATCATCCGTCAGCTCGAGGCCGAGCAGGCCGCCAAGATCGAAGCCAAGCGCAAGCTCCCCGAATTCCAGCCCGGCGACACCGTGCGCGTCCAGGTCCGCGTGACCGAAGGCACCCGCACCCGCGTCCAGGCCTATGAGGGCGTCGTCATCGCCCGCGCCGGTTCCGGCTTCCAGGAAAATTTCACCGTCCGCAAGATCTCCTATGGCGAAGGCGTCGAGCGCGTGTTCCCGGTGTTCTCGCCGATGGTCGAGGGCGTCGAGATCGTCCGCCGCGGCAAGGTGCGTCGCGCCAAGCTCTATTACCTGCGCGATCGTCGCGGCAAGTCGGCCCGTATTTCGGAAAACACCGGCGTGCGCGCCCGCAAGCTCAACGATGAGGAGCGCGACGCGCTGAACGCCGAGAAGGCCCGCATCGAGGCCGAGAAGGTCGCCGCTGCCCAGGCGCTGGCCGCCGAGACGGCCGCCAAGGAAGCCGCCGAGAAGAAGGCAGCCGCCGAGGCTGAGGCCGCCAAGGCTGCGGAAGCGACCCCCGCCGAATAAGACTTCGGAAATCCCATTCAAAAAGGCGGCTTCGGCCGCCTTTTTTCGTTTCACCAGACTGTGAACGCTTCAGCCCAGAAAATCGGATCCCGGCGTTGAAGTCATATTATCTTGTGTACTAAATAATCGCGCACAAGATAATTGGAGATTTGATATGGCACTCTACACTACACAGGCTCACGTCACCGGCGGCCGCGCCGGCCATGGCGAGACCAGTGACGGCCTACTCAAGGTTGATCTGGCTTTGCCCAAGGAGCTCGGCGGGCCAGGGGGCGCCACCAATCCTGAGCAGCTTTTCGCCATCGGCTACGCCGCTTGCTTCGAAAGCGCCATCCGCTTCGTCGCGCGCAAGCAGAAGCTGCCGCTCACGGATGCGGCGGTAACCTCGACCGTTAGCCTGCTTCCCAATGGCGAGGGCTTCAAGCTCGGCGTCGCGCTCGCGGCGGAGACGAAAGGCCTTGATCAGGCGGCGGCGGAAGCGCTTGTATCGGAAGCGCACAAGATCTGCCCCTATTCCAATGCTATCCGGGGCAATGTCGACGTAGCGCTTTCGGTAGTGGCGCTTCCGGCAAAGGCAGCATGACGACAAAGACCACAGAGAGCGCCAGCGACGTCCCGGCGGAGGCCGCCGGGACGTTTCACGTGCCGCGGCTCGACCAGCAGCTCTGCTTCGCGCTCTATTCGGCGAGCGGGCTGATGACCAAGCTCTACCGGCCGTTGCTCGATCCGCTCGGCCTGACCTATCCGCAATATCTGGTCATGCTGGCGCTGTGGGAGCGCGCGCCGAGCACGATCGGCGCGCTTGGCGAAGCGCTGGGCCTCGATTCGGCGACACTGACGCCGCTGCTCAAGCGCATGGAGGCGGGCGGCCTTCTCACCCGCCGCCGCGATGCCGCCGACGAGCGCCGGGTGCTGGTCGAGCCGACGGCCAAGGGCCAGGCGCTGCGCGCGCGCATCAAGGACGTGTCCGCAGCCCTTGCCTGCAGCGTGCCGCTGCAGCCTGGCGAAGCGAAGGCGCTGCACGCAACGCTCACCCAGCTTGTTGCCGGTCTGCGCAACGCCGTAGCGGAAGGCGCCTCGGCGGATGCCGACGCGCTGGTTTCTGGTTCGACATAACCGATCATCCTAGAATCCCTGAATTGAGGGCATCCGAATCCCTTTTCGCGCACGCTGACGCAGCGGACCGTCTTGCATGACGTTTGCGGAAAGCTAAAGTCGGCGCCGGATTTTCCTGTAAGCCCATCCGGGCGCTTTCAATTTTCGGGAGTGTGTCATGACCAAGTCGAAACTGCTGCTGGCCGGCCTGCTTGCCCTTGTGCTGGCGCCCGTTGCCGCCTTTGCGCAGGCGCTGCCCGATCTCGGTGGCAAGAAGGTCGTGGTGGTCACCGAAAACGCTTATCCGCCGCTGCAGTTCATCGATCCCAAGACGGGAAAACAGATCGGCTGGGAATATGACGCGATGAACGAAATCGCCAAGCGGCTGAATTTCAAGGTCGAGTACCAGAACACCTCCTGGGACGCGATGATCCAGGCGGTTTCCGACAACCAGTACAACATCGGCATGACCGGCATCACCATCAAGGACGACCGCAAGGAGAAGGTCGATTTCTCCGACCCCTATATGCGCTCGGAGCAGTTCATGCTGGTGCGTGGCGACGAAAGCCGCTTCACCGACGCCAAGACCTTCGGCGCCTTCAAGGACGGGCTGATCGGCGCGCAGCCCGGCACCACGCCGTTCTACACCGCCGTCTACAGCGTGCTCGACGGCAATGAGCAGAACCCGCGCATCAAACTGTTCGAGACTTTTGGCGCGACCGTGCAGGCGCTTAAGGCGGGCGACGTCGATGTCGTGCTGACCGACGGCACCGCCGGCAAGGGCTATGTCGATGCATCCGAGGGCAAGCTGAAGCTGATCGGCGGCCCGCTCGGCACCGAGGATTTTGGCTTCATTTTCCCGAAAGGGTCGGACCTGGTGAAGCCGGTCAACGCCGCGATCGCCGCGCTGAAGGCGGACGGGACGCTCGATGCGCTGAACAAGAAGTGGTTCCTTGACTACAAGATGGGGCAGTAGGTCCTGTTGTTGACGGGAGTGCCCGTGCGGGAAATCACGCTGAGTTTGCCCTTGAGCACCCCCCTCTGCCCTGCCGGGCATCTCCCCCGCAAGGGGGAGATTGGCTGTTCGGCCGACGGCGCGCTCCAGTCGACGTTGATGGTTGGCGAAAGCCGATCAAACATCCGATCTCCCCCCTTGCGGGGGAGATGGCTGGCAAGCCAGAGAGGGGTGCCTTAGCGCTACCCTTTCGAGACTTCCATTCCGGCGACATCGCCTGATGGCACCGCCTTCGTCCTCCACCACCAAAGCCGAATTCCCCTGGTGGCTTGCCGTTGCCGCCGTCCTTGCATTGGCGGCGGCCTTGTTCATTGCGGCCAGCGATCTCTATGCCCAGGTCTTCGCCACGGTCGCCAAGGGCATCGGCATCACCGTCTTCGTCACCGTGGTGGCTTTCGCGCTGGCGTCGATCATCGGTCTCGGCATCGCGCTGATGGGCTTGTCGGGCTCGCAGTGGCTGCGGCAGGTTGCGCGTTTCTATGTCGAGATCATTCGCGGCGTGCCGATCCTGGTGCTTTTGTTCTGGATCGCCTTTGCCGGCGCGCCGGCCTTCGTCGCGGCCTGGAATGCGCTGACCGCGCCGCTGCAAAGCGCGGGCTATTTCGGTGAGCTTCTGGTGCGCGACGTGTCGCTGTTGTGGCGCGCCATCATGGCGCTGACGATCGGCTACTCCGCCTTCATCTCCGAGGTCTTTCGCGCCGGCATCCAGGCGGTCGAGAAAGGCCAGATCGAGGCGGCCAAGGCGCTCGGGCTGAGCCGCGCGCAACGCTTCCGGCTGATCGTGTTTCCGCAGGCGATCCGCACCATATTGCCGCCGCTCGGCAATGATTTCGTCGCTTTGGTCAAGGATTCCTCGCTGGTCTCGGTGCTCGGCGTCGCCGACATCACCCAGATGGGCAAGGTCTATGCCGCCGGCTCGTTCCGCTTCTTCGAGACCTATTCGATCGTTGCCTATATCTACCTCATCCTGACCGTCGGCCTGTCGCTGGCGCTCAGGGCGCTGGAGCGGCGCCTGCGCCGCCAGAACGAGGAATAGTTTTTGGGCAAAGACAGGGTTACGATCCTGTCCGCATGGAGGGAGGTCTCATGATCGTCGACCAGGCCAATGCGGCGCTGGATTCCGTCTATGGCGCCGACACGCCGGAAACGCTGGCGCAAGCCTATGCCGCCTGGGCCGCGACCTATGACAGCGAGACCGCTTCGCTCGGCTATTTGCTGCCGTTCCTGATCACCGCGTGGGTGGCGCGCCATGTGCCGGCCGGCGAAGGGCCGCTGCTCGACGCCGGCTGTGGCACCGGGCTGTCAGGGCCGTCGCTGAAGGCGCTGGGCTACGGCGCCATTGCCGGGCTGGATCTCTCGGACGACATGCTGAAGATCGCCGGCAGCCGCAATGCCTATAGTGAGCTGAAACAGGCGATGCTGGGCGGCCCGCTGCCCTGGCCGGACGGGTATTTCCGCGCCTTCTTCTCGACCGGCGTGTTCACCATCAGCCACGCGCCGGCGTCGGGCCTGCACGAACTGGTGCGCATCACCAAAAAGGGCGGCCATGCCATCTTCACCGTGCGCGACCAGGTGTTTGAAAGTGGCGGTTTTCAGGCTGTGTTCGACGAACTCACGCAGACGAAGAAATGGCGTCTGGTCGAGCAAAGCCCATGGTTCCGCTGCTATGCCATCGCCGAGCCGGAAGCGCTGGTGAAGACGTTTGTGTTCGAGGTGATGTGAGCGCAGAGTTTCTCGACCTTGGCTCCTTTCCTCTCCCTCCGGAGGGGAGAGGTGGCGCTGCGAAGCAGCGACGGAGTGGGGGAAGCCGGCCCTCAAATGCGCTGCCGCCGACAACTCGCCACAGAGCCTCGATCAAGCCGAGGCATTGCCCGACTTGAAATAACAATGGCCGTGCCAGGTCGACCCCCACTCCGTCGAGCTTCGCTCGACACCTCTCCCCGATCGACGGGGGAGAGGAAAGGCGCGAGTTTGCCGACCTTGGTGCCCTTCCTATCCCCCGAAGGTGCGAGGGTGAGGAACGCGGATTATGCGAAGCCACGCCGCAATTGCCGAAAAGCCAAAACATTGGTATGAGCCACGCCATGGAAGAGCTTTTTGGCGATCCGGCTTACAAAGGGTTCGTGCTGCAGGACAGAAAACGCCTGCCGTCGCGCTTCTCCGCGCGCGTCAGCGGCGCTTTGACCAGCCGACTTAGCTAGGCCGACCTGTCCAGGTCGTTGCGCCGGACCAAGACCTGCCGGCATCTGCTCTTTCCCATTCTCATATCGACGGATTTACGCACATGAGCGCACCGCGCACCCTCTACGACAAGATTTTCGACGACCACGTCGTCGACCGCCAGGACGATGGCACCTGCCTGCTCTACATCGACCGCCACCTCGTCCATGAAGTGACCAGCCCGCAGGCCTTCGAAGGCCTGCGCATGAGCGGCCGCAAGGTTCGGCATCCGGAAAAGACGCTGGCCGTGGTCGATCACAATGTCTCGACCTCGCCCGAGCGCAAGTTCGGCATCAAGAACGAGGAAAGCCGCATCCAGGTCGAGGCGCTGGCCAAGAACGCCAAGGATTTCGGCGTCGAATATTATTCCGAGAACGATATCCGCCAGGGCATCGTCCACATCATCGGCCCGGAGCAGGGCTTTACGCTGCCCGGCATGACCATCGTCTGCGGCGACAGCCACACCTCCACGCATGGCGCCTTCGGCGCGCTGGCGCACGGCATCGGCACGTCCGAGGTCGAGCATGTGCTGGCAACGCAAACGCTGATCCAGCGCAAGGCCAAGAACATGCTGGTGCGCGTCGACGGCCAGCTGCCGGAAGGCGTCACCGCCAAGGACATCATTCTCGCCATCATCGGCGAGATCGGCACCGCCGGTGGCACCGGCTATGTCATCGAATATGCCGGCGAGGCGATCCGTGCGCTGTCGATGGAAGGCCGCATGACGATCTGCAACATGTCGATCGAGGGCGGCGCGCGCGCCGGCCTGATCGCCGCCGACGAGACGACCTTCGCTTATGTCAAGGACAAGCCGCGTGCGCCGAAGGGCGCTGCCTGGGATGCCGCGCTCGCCTACTGGAAGACGCTGCAGTCCGATGAAGGCGCGCATTTCGACAAGGTGATCGTGCTCGACGCGGCCAAGCTGCCGCCGATCGTCTCCTGGGGCTCCTCGCCCGAGGATGTCGTCTCCGTGCAAGGCATCGTGCCGAACCCGGACGATATCACCGACGAGAACAAGCGCACCTCCAAGCAGCGCGCGCTCGACTATATGGGCCTGACGCCGGGAACCAAGATCACCGACATCGCGCTCGACCGCGTCTTCATCGGCTCCTGCACCAATGGCCGCATCGAGGATCTGCGCGCCGCCGCCAAGGTGATCGAAGGCAAGACCGTCAATCCGCGCGTCAACGCCATGATCGTGCCGGGCTCCGGCCTCGTCAAGGAACAGGCGGAAGCCGAGGGTCTCGACAAGATCTTCCTCGCCGCCGGTTTCGACTGGCGCGAGCCGGGCTGCTCGATGTGCCTGGCCATGAACGACGACCGGCTGAAGCCGCATGAACGCTGCGCCTCGACCTCGAACCGCAATTTCGAGGGCAGGCAAGGCTTCAAGGGCCGCACCCATCTGGTGTCGCCGGCGATGGCGGCGGCGGCGGCGATCGCCGGCCACTTCGTCGACATCCGCGACTGGAAGTAACCTCCAGCCAGCACGCTCCGATGATTGCCAGACCCCGGACCGCCTTGCGGTTCCGGGGTTTTTCACGCGTGCGGCCGACATATTCGCCCGCGCTTAACCGCTTGTTTGGGCTTGCGCCCTAAGCTCTTCCCTGACGTCAAGCGAGGGGAAGTCACCGTCTTTTGGACACCGGCCTGTTCATAGCGCTGCTCAATCCGACGATCGCGCTGGCGCTCGGCTCGGCCTTCATCGTGCTATGGGCCTATCAGCGCCACCGGCCTTACCTGGCCGTGCTGGCACTCAGCTATTGTGTTTCGGCGCCCGGCTTTCTGTTCCAGTATTTCACCTTGCCCGTCGGCATGGTGCTGACCAAGCTGGTGTCCAACATCTGCTTCACCATCGCCGGCTGCTGCCTGTCGGGCGCCATCGTCGCCCGCTATGGCCGCAAGGTGCCCTATGTGGGGATCGGCGTGCTGGCCGGTGGCGGGCTGGCGTCGCTGTGCTGGTTCCTCTTCGTCGCGCCGGATCTCACCTGGCGTATCCTGGCGATGAATTTCGCCTTCGGCGGGCTCAGCCTTCTGGTCGGCGCCGAACTCAGGCCGGTGCGCAACAACGGCCCGACCGAGAAGATCCTGTTCGTGCTGTCGCTGCTGTCGGGCCTCAACTTCTTCGTGCGCACGCTTGTCGTCGTCATCGCGCACGGGCCGTTCACCAGCTATGACGGATTCTATGGCTCGTCCTACTGGACGACGGCGCTGCTGTCGCATGCGCTTTTGTCGCTGCTGATCGCGCTTTGCCTGTTCAGCGCCGCGGCGCTCGACGTGATGAAGGCGCTGAAGGCCGAGACATATACCGATCCGCTGTCGGGCCTGCTCAACCGGCGCGGCTTCGAAGAGCGCGCCGAGTTCCTGTTGCAGCGTTGCGCGGCGGCGAAGTTTCCGGTCGCGCTGGTACTGGCCGACCTCGATCATTTCAAGGCACTCAACGATGTGCACGGGCATGCGGCAGGCGATCGGGTGATCGCCGACTTCGCCGCCAAGCTGCAGGCGGCCACCGGCGCGCGCGGGGCCGCCGGGCGCATCGGCGGCGAGGAATTCGCCGTGCTTCTACCGCTGAGCGATCTTGCCGCCGCGCGGCTGTTCGCCGAGGCGGTGCGCACCCTCTACTCGGCCGGCGGCGTCGACGGACTTCCCCCGGCACCAAGGTCACCGCGAGTTTCGGCGTAGCGGCCCGCAGCGGCGAGGAAGCGCTGCAGCCCTTGATGCGCCGTGCCGACGAGGCGCTTTACAAGGCCAAGAAGAACGGCCGCGACAGCGTGCGCCTGTCCTACGAACGGCCCGAAACGCTGTTCGTGCCGGAACAGCCCAAGACCGCCTGACACCGGGCTTTCCAGCCCACGTTAACGTCTTTTTCGCCCGTCGATGTTTAGCTGCGGCACGGGGTGCGAAAGAGATGAGCGGCGCGAACTTCATCCTGCTGATCAATCTGTCGGTTGCCGGCCTGCTGGCGGCATCCTTCATGGCGGTCGCGTTCCACGATGTCGGCCGCGTCCCGGCTCGCTGGCTGGCGTCCGGCTATCTCCTGGGCATGGTCTATTTCGCCATCGAATTCAGCATTCCCGCCTTTACGGATGCGCGGCCGGCGGTGGTCGCCGCCTTCGCCGTCTTCCTTGGTGCCACCATAGCCTTCAATGTCGGGCTCGCCCGCAAATACGGCATCGCGACGCCATGGCCGCCGATGCTGTTCTTCCTGCTCGCCGCCACCATCGCCGTCTATTTCGTCCAGGACCTGCCGCGCCAGTCGCTGGCTCGCATGATGGCCTACCAGCTTCCCTATGCCGTCATGCAATTCGTCGGATTGGCCATCGTCTGGTCGTCCAGGCAAAGCCGTGGCCGGCTCGAACGCATCCTGATGGCGGTGCTGGTCGCCAGCGGTGTGCAATTTGCCTCAAAGCCATTCATCGCGCATGCGCTCGGCGGTTGGGGTGCCAACCCGCAGGCCTATCTGCAAAGTGGCTACGCGCTGGTGTCGCAGTCGCTCGGCACCGTCTTCGGCCTCGCGCTGGCGTTGCTCATCCTGGCCATCCTGGTTCGTGAGGTGTTGGCCGATGTGACGTCGAAGTCGGAGACCGATACGCTTTCGGGACTGCTCAATCGCGGTGCCTTCACGCGCCAGGCCGAGCAGGCCGTGCTTGGCGCGATGCGGCAAGGCGTTCCGGTCGCGCTGGTCATCGCCGATCTCGATCATTTCAAGAGCATCAACGACAATTTCGGCCATGCCTCCGGCGACCGCGTGATCGAGACCTTTGCCGGTTTCCTGCGCGAGGCCGCCGCCAGGCACCATGTCGCGGGCCGTATCGGCGGCGAGGAATTCGCCATCATCCTGCCGGGGGCCAATCTTGCCGCCGCTCGGCTGTTCGCCGAGGGCACGCGCAGCGCGTTCGGCGCGCTGCCCATCGATGGTCTGCCGCCGGACAATCGCTGCACCGCGAGTTTCGGCATCGCCGAACTTCATCCCAGTGAAACCATTGCCGATCTCATGCGGCGCGCGGATGAGGCGCTTTATCTGGCGAAGAATGCCGGGCGCGACTGCGTGCGCGCTTCAGCCGGGCTGGGAGGCGAGTGGCCGTCCAACGCGATCATCATCAACTCCAGATCGGGATGACGTTGGTTGAATCGTCATCCTGATCCATCTCTTTCTTGGAGCATGATCTCTTCCGAAAACCGGTTCCCACTTTTCGGGATCATGCTCTAGCGGCAGGGGCTGAGTTCCGGCATTTCGCCGTCGGAAAGCCCGTACATGTAGCTGCGGCCTTTGACGAACACCGGCGGCCGGTAGCAATCGCTGTAGCCCGATATCTCGTCGGATTCGTTCTGGTAGATCACCTTGGGCTGGCCGGCACTGGTGTAGTCGGACAGCTGCTTGGCCAGCTTGCCCTCGCCGACGATGATGCGCTTGTAGCCGGCGGCGCTGTCGATGACGAGATTGCCGAAGGAATCGGCGTAGACGCGATCGTGGTGGCGTCCATCGGCCAGCGTGGGCGTCGCCAGGCCGGCGACCGAGGCCACCACAATGAGCGCAGCAAGGCGCAATCTGCTCGAGTTTAAACGCATGGCGTTTTCCTTCTTTGAGGCAAGCCTCCTCGAATCAGAAATTAACCTTTTCTTAACCTTTGTTAAGAGGCTGGCGCGCTGCGCGGCGATGTCTCGGTAAACATGGTTAATTTCCGACTGGAGGGAAAACCCGTCGGCCATCATTCGGCCATGCTTGGCGGCACCATCGCGGCCGGCATCGAATGGATCCAAAGGTGGCGTTGGGGCAACCTTGATCTTGGCGCAGCATCGTGGCTAGTCTGCCGCGCGGGAGGACAGCATATGGCGTTACGCCGGACGGTTTGGGTGTCCGTTTTCCCGTTTCTGGCCATCGTTGCTGCCTGTGTGCCGCAGGATGGCGCGCCAAAGGCGGCCAGTACCGTCTCGCCGGCGCCGGCGCAGCAGCCCATCGCGGCCGCCGCTCCCCCGGCATCCGCGCCTCCAGCACCGGCAACCAAGATCACCACCGATCTCACCGCGCCGCGATCCGGCATAGGTACGGCCACCTACAGATGCGGCAACAACGGCATGATCACCATCCAAAATCTCGGCACGGCGTTGCGTGTGGTCGGGGCCGACGGCGCGACCGAGGAGTTCGCGGCGTCGCCCGCCAACCAGTCCAGCCGCTACCAGGAGGCCGCCACGCATGACGCAATCGTGATCGACGGGCGTGAGGCGCTGGTGATGAAGAGAGGCTCGACGCCGCAGACCTGCAAACGATAGTGCGAATCGCAACACAGCCGGGCTCCGGGCCAGACATGCTGCACTGCAGCGATATAGAGCCGGCTGCGGGCCATCAGCCCCTAATCGATTGAAGCCCGAGCCTGCCTTTTTGTCAGACTAAATGACTTTTCCAAAACGATTTTCTGGCTTTGACGCGGTGCAAAAAGAGCATTAGAAACCGGCTGTCCGAAGTCGCAACCGGAAGCGGCAATGCCGCATTCCCACCTGAGGCTCCAGAGACGCCGAACCTGGGGGAGCCATGAGCAAATCACCAGCCACCCGCGAATTCGCCAGACGTAAACGGCCGCTCTCGCCGCACCTGACGATCTACCGGCCGCCGATCACGATGACGATGTCGATCATCCATCGCATCACCGGCGGGGCGCTTTATTTCGGCACGCTGTTGGTCGCCGTCTGGCTGATGGCGGCGGCAAGTTCGCAACCGGTTTTCGACTGGGTCAACTGGGCCTTCGGCACCTGGCTCGGCCGGCTGATCCTGTTCGGTTACACTTGGGCGCTGATGCACCACATGCTGGGCGGCGTGCGCCACCTGGTCTGGGACACCGGCACCGGCCTTGAAAAGCACACTGCCTCGAAGATCGCCTGGGCGACGCTGGTCGGCTCGGTCCTGCTCACCCTGCTGATCTGGGTCGCCGGCTATATGGCGCGAGGAGCCTGACCATGAGCGGCAACAAAAATACCGACATGCGCACGCCGCTGGCGAGAGTCCGCGGTCTTGGTTCCGCCCGTGAGGGCACCAGCCATTTCTGGCGCCAACGCCTGACGGCTATCGCCAACATCCCGCTGACGCTGTTCTTCGTCGGGTTCCTCATCGCGCTCAACGGCGCCGGCTATGCGGAAGTGCGCGCGGCACTTGCCAATCCGTTCGTGGCGCTGATGCTGGCCCTGGTGCTCATCTCAGGGCTGATCCATATGCGGCTCGGCATGCAGGTGATCATCGAGGATTACGTGACCAGCGAAGGCCTGAAGCTGGCGACGATCGCGCTCAACACATTTTTCACCATAGCGGTCGGCGTCGCCTCGATCTTCGCCCTGCTCAAGCTGGCATTCGGAGGCTGAGTTGGCCAAGGACGCGAAATCAGCCAACAAAGCAGGCTATAGCTTTGTCGACCACAAATTCGACGTGGTGGTCGTCGGTGCCGGCGGCGCCGGCCTGCGCGCCACGCTCGGCATGGCCGAACAGGGCCTGCGCACCGCCTGCATCACCAAGGTGTTCCCGACCCGCTCGCACACCGTTGCCGCGCAAGGCGGCATTGCCGCCTCGCTGTCCAATATGGGTCCCGATTCCTGGCAGTGGCACATGTACGACACCGTCAAGGGCTCGGACTGGCTCGGCGATGTCGACGCCATGGAATATCTGGTGCGCGAAGCACCGGCGGCGGTCTACGAGCTCGAGCACTATGGCGTGCCGTTCTCGCGCACCGAAGAGGGCAAGATCTACCAGCGGCCGTTCGGCGGCCACATGATGAATTACGGCGAAGGCCCGCCGGTGCAGCGGACCTGTGCCGCCGCCGACCGCACCGGCCACGCCATCCTGCACACGCTCTACGGCCAGTCGCTGAAGAACAACGCGCAGTTCTTCATCGAGTATTTCGCGCTCGACCTGATCATGGAGCCGGACGGCACCTGCACCGGCGTCGTCGCCTGGAACCTCGATGATGGCACCATCCACCGCTTCTCGGCCAAAATGGTGGTGCTGGCGACGGGCGGCTATGGCCGCGCCTATTTCTCGGCAACTTCGGCGCACACCTGCACCGGCGACGGCGGCGGCATGGCGGCACGAGCCGGCTTCCCGCTGCAGGACATGGAATTCGTGCAGTTCCACCCGACCGGCATCTATGGCGCCGGCTGCCTGATCACCGAAGGCGCGCGCGGCGAGGGTGGTTATCTCGTCAATTCCGAGGGCGAGCGCTTCATGGAACGCTACGCGCCGTCGGCCAAGGACCTTGCCTCGCGCGACGTCGTCTCGCGTTGCATGACGCTGGAAATCCGCGAGGGCCGCGGCGTCGGCAAGAAGAAGGACCACATCTTCCTGCATCTCGACCATCTCGATCCGGCCGTGCTGCATGAGCGGCTGCCCGGCATTTCGGAATCGGCCAAGATCTTCGCCGGCGTCGACCTGACCAAGGAGCCGATCCCGGTGCTGCCGACGGTGCACTACAATATGGGCGGCGTGCCGACCAATTACTGGGGCGAGGTACTGAGCCCGACGGCAGAGAACCCGGACCGGGTGTCGCCCGGTCTGATGGCGGTGGGCGAGGCGGGCTGCGCCTCGGTGCACGGCGCCAACCGGCTGGGCTCGAACTCGCTGATCGATCTGGTCGTGTTCGGCCGCGCCGCGGCGATCCGCGCCGGCCAGGTCATCGACCGCAAGTCGGCGATCCCTTCGCCCAACGAAGCCTCGGTCGAAAAGATCATGGATCGCTTCGACGGGCTGCGCCACGCCAATGGTTCGACGCCGACGGCGGTGCTGCGTGAAAAAATGCAGAAGGCGATGCAGGAAGACGCTGCCGTGTTCCGCACGCAGGAATCGCTGGAAAACGGCTGCAAGCGCATTTCGGAAATCTGGGGCGAGCTCAAGGACATCAAGGTCTCAGACCGCTCGATGATCTGGAACTCCGACCTGGTCGAGACGCTGGAGCTGGAGAATTTGATGGCCAATGCCATCACCACCGTCTACAGCGCCGAGGCCCGCAAGGAGAGCCGCGGCGCGCATGCGCGGGAAGATTTTGCGTCGCGCGACGACGCCACCTGGCGCAAGCATACGCTGGCGCGGCTCAGCGAGGACGGCAAGGTGACGCTCAGCTACCGGCCGGTGCACACCGAGCCGCTGCTGGCCGAAAAGGACGGCGGCATCAGCCTCGCCAAGATCGCGCCGAAGGCCAGGGTGTACTGACGATGGCGCTGGCGGCCACGGGATATTCCGGCAAGCCCCTTCCGGCCAAGCTTGGCCTGAAGGATGGCATGACGGCCGCCTTCATCGCGCTGCCGCCGGAGCTCGATGAATTGGTTGACGCCGTCGATTTTGCCGAGGTCGACCGGCTTGCCGAATGGTCCGACATTTCGGGCAGCCATCAGAGATACGACGCGGTGCACGCCTTCACCCGGCATCGCGCCGAGATCGAGGATCGCCTCGGCGATGTCGAGGCGGCGATCAAGCGCGACGGCATGGTCTGGGTGTCGTGGCCGAAGAAAGCATCGAAAGTGCCGACCGATGTCACCGAGGGCGTCGTGCGCACCGAAGCGCTGAAGCGCGACCTTGTCGACGTCAAGGTCGCCGCCGTGAATGAAATCTGGTCCGGGCTGAAGCTCGTCATCCGAAAGGACCTGAGGTAATGGTCGAACTGACGCTTCCCAAGAATTCGAAGATCCAGCAAGGCAAAACCTGGCCGAAGCCGGAGGGTGCCACCAATCTGCGGGAATACCGCATCTACCGATGGTCGCCGGACGATGACGAGAACCCGCGCATCGACACCTATTTCGTCGACATGGACGATTGCGGGCCGATGGTGCTCGACGCGCTGCTGTGGATCAAGAACAAGATCGACCCGACGCTGACCTTGCGCCGCTCCTGCCGCGAAGGCATTTGCGGCTCCTGCGCGATGAACATCGACGGCTCGAACACGCTGGCCTGCACCAAGGGCTGCGACGACATTTCCGGCGCCGTGAAAGTCTATCCGCTGCCGCATATGCAGGTGGTCAAGGACCTGGTGCCCGACCTCACCAATTTCTACGCCCAGCATGCCTCGATCGAGCCGTGGCTGAAGACGGTGTCGCCGCAGCCGGCCAAGGAATGGCTGCAGAGCCATGAGGACCGCGAGAAGCTCGACGGGCTCTATGAGTGCATATTGTGCGCCTGCTGCTCGACCTCGTGCCCGAGCTACTGGTGGAACGGCGACCGCTATCTCGGCCCGGCAACGCTGCTGCAGGCCTATCGCTGGCTGATCGACAGCCGCGACGAGGCCAAGGGCGAGCGACTCGACAATCTCGAAGACCCGTTCCGGCTCTATCGCTGCCACACCATCATGAACTGCGCGCAGACCTGCCCCAAGGGCCTCAATCCGGCCAAGGCGATCGCGGAGATCAAGAAGATGATGGTGGAGCGCCGGGTCTAACCGCGATCGCTTTTCCTTTTTGCGCGCCTTCGGCGACGCGGCTGCGGAGATCAAGAAGATGATGGTGGAGCGCCGGGTCTAACCGCGATCGCTTTTCCTTTTCGCGCGCCTTCGGCGACGCGGCTGCGGAGATCAAGAAGATGATGGTGGAGCGCCGAGTCTGACGCCGAAACTACCCGCTGACTTTTCGCCGGACGCCGTCGCGGCCCTCCGCGAGCGCCTCGATCTGGTGCGAAGCCAGGGTGTAAAAATCCTGTTCGCCATCGAAAGCGGCAGTCGCGCCTGGGGCTTTCCGTCTCCGGACAGCGACTATGACTGCCGCTTTGTCTATATCAGGCGCGTGTCGGATCACCTCGTGCTGCAACAGCCGCGCGACGTCATCGAGTTTCCGATTGAAGGCGAGGTCGATGCCGGTGGCTGGGATCTGCGCAAGGCGTTGCTGCTGGCGCTCGGCGGCAATGCGGTTATCGTCGAATGGGCAAAGTCACCCATCGTCTACGAAGAAGTCGCGGGATTTCGCGCGCGCCTTCTCGACCTGATGGCCGAGATCGTCGATCCGGTAAAGGTATCGCAGCACTATCTCGGTCTGGCGCGCTCGCATGTCGCCAAGATCGGCAGTTTTTCCGGCGAGGTGAAGCTGAAGAAGCTGTTCTATCTGATCCGGCCGTTGGTGGCCCTGGACTGGATGGAACAGCGCGGCTTTGCCGGCCTGCCGCCGATGAACCTCGGCGAATGCCTCGACCAGACGGACGTGCCGGTGCCGGCAGCAGAGGAAATCCGCGGCCTGATCGAGCGGAAAAGCCAGACGCGGGAGATGGGGTCCGGTCTCATCCCGACCGCCATCGCGCGCTATCTCGAAGCCCGCTATGGTCACCACGCAATGAACCTTGCAGCCACGGTCAGGGACGATGCCCGCCAGGCGCGCAAACATGCCCTTGCAACCGCGTTTTATCGTCAGGAGGCTGAACAACTTTCATGAGCGATCTTCCCATCCTCTCCATCGAAGCGGGTGTGCTCGGCTGCCTGATCCAAAGAAGGAACTGACGCCGGATTCGCTGCCGCTCAATGCCGAGCGGGCACCATGCAGAGGATGGTGCGAGCCGGGGATGGCAACCGACGGAAATTCACCAGGCGCCCGAGCTGCTTGAGCAGAAGGGCTGGTGTCGCCGTTGTTCGGCTCGCGTGTCGAACGCCATCCGTTCAGATGGCTCTGCAGTTCTCGCTGACTGCGCCTTGCCTGGCATGCTCTTGTTGGGTGGCGGTCGACCGCGCCTGATCGTTGTTTCCAGACATGCCGCTCGCCACGGGCGAGGCATTTCGGCGACCTTATATTAGAAATCGTTCAAGTAACTGATTGCTTTATGCGCGAGGCCTGCAGCATTGCCTTAGTATAGTCTTAAGTGGTTCTCGATATTCACTTGGGAGATTGTCCCTCGAGAGCAAAGTGATGCACGGCTTTATCGTGAATCGGTACTCAGTATCCGGACCATTGATCAGCGTAGCAACCGTGGGATCGCTCACCTGGCTTGTGTCGCTGATCTATTTTCAAGAGAAGGGGCTGCTTGCGGCTGTCGGCTTGGGAATCTTAATTGCGCTTGTCTTGATGGATAGGTTCCGGGACAAGGGGGCGGATCAGCAAAAAACCGGGTGGTTCAGGCTCTATTTTTCGCTTTTCCCCGGCCTTCTATTCCTTGTCTATATCTATATCGAAAGCGCCTTCGGCTATTTTGACTGGGGTGCGATGTTGATGCACGTCGATGCGGGCATCCTGACGCCCGGTGTCGTTGTTGAATATCTGATGCATACCGGCAGCACGATACTGGTCATTGCGGTCGTTCTTTTCGGCCTAGCCGCATTGAAGGCGCGCGGCACGCTGACACGAGGATTGGACGTCGCCCTGATGGCGTTCTTCCTGGCGGCGAACCCGATGCTGACGCGCCCGATCGTGGCGGCGATGCATTCCAATCCGCTGCATGATTTCCTCGCCACGCGGTTCGTCGATATCACGCCGTTGACAAAACCGGAGGCAGGAACGGCGTCCGTGGCGGCCGCGCCAAAGAACCTCGTCCATATCTTCGTCGAGAGCGCCGAGCGCACCTACCTGAACAAGGCGGAGTTCGGCGACGTCATGGATCCGCTGCTCGAATTCGACAAGCGCGGTCTTTCGGCGACGAACATGGTGCAGCTTGCCTACACCAACAATTCCATGGCCGGGATGGTGGCGGCGAACTGCGGAACGCCGTTGCTGATGACTTATTTCACAACGCGCCAATATCTGGAGGAGAATTCGCAATTCCTGCCGGGCCTGACATGCCTGGGTGATGTTCTAAGGGCACGAGGCTATCGGCAGAATTTCATTTCCGGTTGGCCGCTCGGCTTTACCGGTCAGGGGGCGTTCTACGCCTCCCATGGCTACTCGTCACTTTTCGGCGGAGCCGAGGTGGTGGCCGCCGTCGGCGGGCCTGGCAGTTCATTCGGCGCTGATGACGCCCAGGTTCTGGATATGAGCTTCGACGTTTTGCGCCGTGCGCAGCAAGACGGCCGGCCGTTCTCGCTGACGATCGCGGTCAGCGGCGGGCATGCGACGGATGGCTACCTGACCGACAAATGTATCGGCAAGACGGGACTTTCCCCACAGGCCCCAAACATTCTCCATGCCGTGAAATGCACGAACATGCTGATCGCGGACTTCATCCACAAGGCCGAGGCAGAAGGTCTGATGGCAGACGCCGTTCTGGTGCTGCAAAGCGACCATCTCAGTGCGCCAAGCACTGTGACGGATCGTTTGAACAAATATGAACGGCGCAACTTTTTCTCCCTGTCGGGCGCCGGCATTCCTGCCAAAGCGTATGCCGGGCTTTCGGGCACAATCGACATATTTCCGACCATTCTGGACGCGCTGGACGTGCCGCTGGCGAATGACCAGGCTGCCTTTGGCGTTTCGCTACTCGGGGATCGACCGACGCTGACCGAGGTGTTTGGACAAGCCCAGTTCGACGAAGCGATCTATGCCGAGGACGTGCTCGTCAGATCATTCTGGAAGCTGAAACCGTCACGGACGGACGTCGCGTCCGAAGTTGAGTTGGACTAGCGCGTTTCACGGGCCGTAAAACGCTCTATCTCCGCTACGCACTTCTCCTGAAATTGCTGTAAATGCCAAGGCGCGCGCCATGCATATGCTCCGCGGCTGATCGAGCGGAAAAAGGCAGACGCGAGAGATGGGGTCCGGTCTCATCCCGATCGCCATCGCATGCCATCTCGAAGCGCGTTATGGTCACCACGAAATGAACCTTGCCGCCATGGTCGGGGATGAGGCACACCAGGCACGCCAACACGCCCTTGCAACCGCGTTTTACAGCCAGGAGGCCAAACAACTTTCATGAGCGAAGACCTTCCCATCCTCTCCCCCCATCGAAGCGCGCGTGCTCGGTTGCCTGATCGAGAAGAAGGAGCTGACGCCCGATGTCTACCCTCTGACGCTCAACGCAGCACTTGCCGCCGCCAACCAGAAGACGGCGCGCGAGCCGGTGATGGCGCTGGAACCGACAGAGGTGCACCGGGCACTGAAGCTGCTCGAGCAGAAGGGGCTGGTGCGGCAGATGTTCGGCTCGCGCGTCGAGCGCTATGAGCACCAGATGGCGCAGCGCTTCTCGCTGACCACGCCGCAGACCGCGTTGCTCGGCCTGCTCTTGCTGCGCGGGCCGCAGACCGCGCATGAGCTCTTGGCGCGCGCCGAGCGCATGGCGCGGTTTTCGTCGATCGAGGATCTGCGCGCTGAACTCGACATGCTGATCGGCCGCCGGCCGCCGCTGATCCAGGAAATCCCGCGCGGGCCAGGTCAGCGCGAGGACCGCTACGTGCATCTCCTCGCCGGACCGGTGGACGTTGCAGCCCTTTCGGCTCAGCGCAGTGCGCCGGCCATGCCTCACTCCGAGCTGGAGGCGAGAGTGGAGGCGCTGGAGCAGGAAGTCGCCGCTCTGCGCGCCCGGCTCGACGCGCTGGGCGGTTGAGGTCGCCGACAATCAGACGTAGCCGCGCAGGGGCGCGATTGTCCGTCATGAAAACGCCGGCCCGAAGGCCGGCGTTTGTCGCTTTAGGTCACTCTGCTCAGCCGAGCTTGGCGTCGAGCGACACCTTGATCGCACCGAGCGCCTTGGAGACCGGGCATTCGGCCTTGGCCTTCTCGGCCAGTTCCTTGAATTTCGCCGCATCGATGCCGGGCACCTTGCCGACCAGCGTGATCGCGCTGCCGGTGATGCCGGTGCCTGGAACCAGTGTCACCACGGCCTTGGCGTCGAGTTCGGCCGCGGGCGTGCCGTTCTCGGCCAGGAAGTGCGAAAGCTGCATGGCGTAGCAGCCGGCATGAGCGGCCGCGATCAGCTCTTCCGGATTGGTGCCGGATTTGCCGCTTTCATCCTCAAAGCGCGCCTTGAACGAATAGGGCGTGCCCTTGAGCGTCCCGCTCTGGCTGTCGAGCGTGCCTTTGCCTTCTTTCAGATTGCCTTTCCAGACGGCTGTTGCGGTGCGATCCATGAAGTCCTCCTTGGCCTCGATTGCGCCGGCCCGGCGCCAGCGTTCCTCTCAACTATAGCGCGGGCGCGAGGGAAGGCCATCGCGTCATCGCAGCGGAAACGGCGACATCGGCGTCAGCGGTCAAATTTTTTTGCAAAAAAGCACGCGCAAAAATGTCGGCTTCCATCCGGCCCGGCCGTCCTGCGGGCGGCCATGGGATTGTGGCCGGATGGAGGTTCACATGGACAATCTGTTTTTCGCATTGTGGAAGAGGCCAGGCCGCAGGCCTGAGCGACAGGAAGACTTCTGGCTGGATCCGCCGGCGCCCGTCTTCGGCAGGCTGCTGGCGGCGGTCGCCATCATCGGCGTCGCGGCATGTCTTCTCGACCATGCGGCGGCGGTCGAAGGCAAGGCTGACACGCTCGTTGCCGCATCCTATGGTTCGTCGCAGCAGGGGAGGCCGCAATGAAATATGTCTGCCTGGTCTATGGTGAGGAGAAAGACCTTTACGCGCTCACTGCCGAGAGGGGGGCCAAGCTCGATGCCGATTCGCTGGCCTATAACGAGGTCCTGGACCAGGAGGGCAAGCTGATCATCGCGCAGGCGCTGCAATCGGTGAGGACGTCGAAGTCGGTGCGACGGCGCGAGGGCAAGCGCCTTGTCATCGACGGCCCCTTCGCCGAAACCAAGGAGCAGCTGCTTGGTTTCGTCATGGTCGAAGCCGACACGCTCGACGAAGCGCTGGACATCGCCGCCCGCATTCCGCTGGCCGAACTCGGCACGATCGAAGTGCGGGCGATCTACGACATACCGGGGTCATAGGCGGCGCCTGGATTCAACGGCGCAAATCGGCTTGTTTAATCGCCTAAGCTTCACCAGCCGCAAATTGAATTTTCTTCGCCGGAGGCAACTCTCGCGTGTTGAAGCAGCGCGACAGTTCTCTTATCGTCGCGCGGGTTCCTGGGGGATTTCGACATGCCTTTCCTGATTGCTGTCCTTGGCGTGCTCGGAGCGGCGGCGTTCTGGTGGTACCGGATGAAGGCCATGAACGACGCCGCGCGCGAGGTCGCCGATGTCGTCGGGCGCGTGCAAGGCAACATCCGGCGCAAGAAGCTGCGCAAGCAGGCAGCCCTGTCGCCGCTGACGGCGATCGACGATCCGGTGGTGGCCGCGGCGACGCTGATTACGTCAATCGTCTCCGAAAATGGACCCATCCTGCCGCAGCGCGAGGCCGTCATCCGCGCGGTTATTTCCGAGATCGCCGACAAGAAGAAGACCGATGAAGCGGTGATCTATGCCAAATGGGCGGCGTCACAGATCGACGACACCACCGTCGTCATCGACAAGCTGGCGCCGTTCCTGCGCGAGCGTCTCGATGTCGGCGAGCGAAATGACCTGCTGCAGATGGTCAACCGCGCCGCCCAGGGCGGCGAGAAGCGCCTTGAGATCGCCGATCAGCGCATGCTGCGGCTGCGGCAGAAGCTGGGTTTCGAGGTGAACTGAGCCTCCAGCGCTAGATCGCCTCGCCCTTCAGCAGCCGCGGCGTGCCGGCGGACAGCCCCGATGCCTGCCGGATAAAAAACGCCTTCAGGCGCGGCATGCGCTCGACGAGGCCGAGGCCGATGTCGCGGACGGTGCGCAGCGGGGTGATGTCGTTGGAAAACAGCCGGTTCAGCACATCCGTGGTGACGCCCATCTGCACCGTGTCGAAACGGCGCCATTGCTGGTAGCGTTCGAGCACGTCCAGCGCGCCGATGTCCTGGCCGAGCCGGTCGGCCTCGACGATCACCTCGGCAAGTGCCGCCACATCCTTGAAGCCGAGATTGAGGCCCTGGCCGGCGATCGGATGGATGCCGTGGGCGGCGTCGCCGGCAAGGGCCACGCGCGGCGCGACGAAGGCGCGCGCGATGGTGAGGCCGAGCGGCCAGGCGCGCGGCTTGTCGGCAACGCGGATCTCGCCGAGCTTCAGGCCGAAACGCTGTTCGAGTTCATGCTCGAAGACGAGATCGTCGCCTTCCACCAGCGTTTTGGCATCTTCCGCGCGTTCGACCCAGACGATCGACGAGCGGTTGGTGCCGTCCTCGTCGGGTTTCAGCGGCAGCGTGGCGAAGGGGCCGGCGGGCAAAAAGTGCTCCTCGGCGCGGCCATTGTGCGGGCGTTCATGCGCCACGGTGCAGACGATGCCGGACTGGCCGTATTCCCATTTCACCGTCTTGATGCCGGCCATGTCGCGCAGCTTCGAGTTGACGCCGTCGGCGGCGACCAGGAGCCGCGCCGTCAGCGCGGCGCCGTCGGCCAGATGCACCGTAATGCCGGCGCCATTGGTCTCGAAACCCTGCACCGCGACGCCTTCGATGATGTCGATGCCGAGCTTTTCGGCTCTGGCGCGCAAGGCGCCGTTCAGCGACTTGTTGGCGACCATATGGGCGAAGGGCTCGCCCGGCGCCACTTCGCCGCCGAAGGTCAGGAAGACCGGGCGCACCGGATCGGCGCTGCGCGAATCGGTGATGATCATCTCGGTGATCGCCTGCGCCTGCGGCGCGATCTCGGCCCAGACGCCGAGCTGGTCGAGCATACGGCAGGCGGCCGCCGCAATGGCCGAGGCACGGCCATCCCGTTGCCACGCGCCGGCGGGCGCGGCATCGACCAGTGCCACGGCCAAATGCGGCCGCGCCTGCTTCAGCGAGACGGCGGTGGCCAGGCCGACATAGCCGGCGCCGGCGACGAGAACATCGAGCCCGGATCTGGTCTTGGCGTCCGCCTTGCGTTCCATTGTCTTGGCTCCTTGCGCGCCGGCCGCGGCTGGCGCCCTTGACGGCTCGTTCTTCCTGTCGGAAACCGCCATAGCAATTTTGCGGCGAGGTCACAAAACATGACGGCGGCGATCGACGAGCTTCTGCGCATTCTCGACCTCGAGAGGCTGGAACACAATCTGTATCGTGGTCGCAGCCCCCAGGTGGAGTGGCAGCGCGTGTTCGGCGGCCAGACCATCGCGCAGGCGCTGGTGGCGGCGCAGCGGACGGTGGAGCCGGACCGCTTCGTGCATTCGCTGCACGGCTATTTCATGCGACCGGGCGACATCAGGGTGCCGATCATCTACGAGGTCGACCGCATCCGCGACGGCGGCTCCTTCACCACCCGCCGCGTGCTGGCGATCCAGCATGGACAGGCGATCTTTTCGTTGGAAGCCTCGTTCCAGGTCGATGAGAAGGGGCTGGAACACCAGTTCGCGCTGCCCGACGACGTGCCGCCGCCGGAAGGGCTGCAGACGCAGCGGCAGCTGCTCGAAAGGGCCGAGCGTGTGCCGGAGGCGGTGCGCCGCTTCTGGGCGCGCGAGCGGCCGCTGGAGCTCAGGCCGGTCAATCTTCAGCACTATGAAAGCCGCGACAAGCTGCCGCCCCGGCAGAATGTCTGGATCCGCCTTGCCGGGCCGGTTCCCGACGATCGCGCGCTGCAGTCCGTGCTGCTCGCCTACCTCTCCGACATGACGCTGCTCGACACCTCGACCTTCGCGCATGGGCGCGGCCTGTTCGATCCCGACATCCAGGCGGCGAGCCTCGACCATTCGATGTGGTTCCACCGGCCGCATTCGCTCGACGGCTGGCTGCTTTATGCGCAGGACAGCCCGTCGAGTTCGGGATCGCGCGGCTTCAGCCGCGGCACGCTCTATGCGCGCGACGGCACGCTGATCGCTTCGATGGCGCAGGAAGGGTTGATCCGGCTCAAGCGTTGAGCACTCCGAGTCTTGTTTGAGCAGGAACACTGGACAAACGAAAACCGTTTGTCCGAGAAAAACCGGGTTCGCCTTTTCGGGACCATACCCAAAGCCGGCAAATTAGGCATTTTCGAAAAATTGCATAATTTTTAAGCATGTGGCGTGCCGCAGGCACCGGCACCGGCTGGCTTCGGCCACCCCATTCCCTTTGTTTACAACAGGTTAACATGCTGCTTCGGCACTTGGCACGGAGCTTGAATCCTTTGGGGCACTCTCCGGCTCTTTGGGATCGGTGAAGTCGTGCAAACGCGGGGGACCGCAACAGCAAAGGGTGAAACCTTATGAAAATCGTGATGGCAATCATCAAGCCGTTCAAGCTGGACGAGGTACGCGAAGCGCTTACCGCCGTCGGCATCCAGGGCCTGACCGTCACCGAAGTCAAAGGCTACGGGCGTCAGAAGGGACATACGGAAATCTATCGCGGAGCGGAATACGCGGTCAGTTTCCTGCCGAAGATCAAGATCGAGGTCGCGGTCAGTGCCGACACGGTCGACAAGGCCGTCGAAGCCATCACCGCCGCGGCCAAGACCGGCCAGATCGGCGACGGCAAGATTTTCGTTTTCGGCATCGACCAGGCGGTGCGCATCCGCACCGGCGAAACAGACACCGACGCGCTCTGAGCGGCGAACACGTATTCCAATGGAGAGTTCAATGAATATTTCTTCCACCTTGAAGACGACGGGACGGGCGGCCCTTCTGGGCTCGCTTGCTCTCGCAGCATTGGGCAGCGTCGCCGCCTTCGCGCAGGAAGCAGCTCCGGCCGCCGCCGCTGCCGCGCCGGCTGCCGCTCCCACCCCGGTGCTCGACACCGGCAACACCGCCTGGATGCTGACCTCGACGGCGCTGGTGCTGATGATGACCATCCCGGGCCTGGCGCTGTTCTACGGCGGCATGGTGCGCAAGAAGAACGTGCTCGCCACCATCATGCAGAGCTTTGCCATCACCTGCCTGGTGACGGTGCTGTGGTTCATGTTCGGCTATTCGCTCGCCTTCACCACCAATGATTCCGCCAGCTTGAACAACTACATCGGCGGCTTCTCGAGATTCTTCCATCACGGCATCACCGTCTCCACGCTGTGGCTTCCAGGGGTCTCCAACATCCCTGAATTCGTCTTCTCGATGTTCCAGATGACCTTCGCCATCATCACGCCTGCCCTCATCGCCGGTGCCTTCGCCGAACGCATGAAGTTCTCGGCGCTGCTGCTCTTCATGGCGCTGTGGCTGGTGTTCGTCTATTGCCCGATCGCGCATTGGGTATGGGGCGGCGGCTTCCTTGGCGCGGCTGGCGTTCTCGACTTCGCCGGCGGCACGGTCGTCCACATCAACGCCGGTGTCGCGGGTCTGGTCTGCGCGCTGGTCCTGGGCAAGCGCGAAGGCTACGGCACCACCAACATGGCGCCGCACAACCTGGTCTATTCAGTGATCGGCGCTTCGCTGCTGTGGGTCGGCTGGTTCGGCTTCAACGCCGGTTCGGAACTGGCGGCCGATGGTCTTGCCGGCGCCGCGATGATGAACACGCAGGTCGCCACCGCTGCCGCGGCGCTGGCCTGGATGTTCGCCGAATGGATCGTCGCCAAGAAGCCGTCGGTGCTCGGCATCATCTCGGGTGCCGTCGCGGGCCTCGTCGCGGTGACGCCGGCTTCCGGCTTCGTCAACCCGACCGGCGCGTTCATCGTCGGCATTCTCGCCGGCGTTATCTGCTACCTCTCGGCGGTCAAGCTCAAGCATGCGCTCGGCTATGACGACTCGCTCGACGCCTTCGGCGTTCATGGTATCGGCGGTATCGTCGGCGCACTGCTCACCGGCGCGCTCGCCGATCCGGCGATCAATGCGCTCGGCAAGGACGCTTCGGTCGGTAAGCAGCTCTATGGTATCGCCTTCACCATCCTGTGGACGGCGGTTGCCACCTTCGTGATCCTCTACATCGTCAAGGCGCTGGTCGGCCTGCGTCCGACGACCCAGGATGAGGTCGAAGGCCTCGATATCTCCCAGCATGGCGAAGTGGTGCCGTAAGGCCAGCCTCGCCAACGGGGCCGGCGGAACCCTCCTCCCGCCGGCCCCATGATTCCCTCACGCAATTCCAGGAAACCCGTAATTTGGCTTTCCCTGGAACTGCTCCAAAGATCCCGTCGTGACGTTCTCGAAAGAGGCTCACGCATTGAGGCCCGGAGCGATCCGGGCCTCTTTTTTTGGCAAATTCGTCCTGATTGAGATCAACTTTGCGCAGTCACGTTCGCGTGAGGACGCTGTTCGAGGAAACATCGACCGGCCTAGCCCCGAACTGTGGATGCGATCGTCGTTCTGACGCTCGTGTGTAAAAAACACAGGGAAGGAACTTCTTATGAACTTCAAGAACATCTGCCTCGGAGCACTTGCTCTTTCCATGGTCAGCGGCGTTGCATTTGCCGGTGCACTCGATGAGCCGGACAATATGGCGCCGTTCTTCACCGATTCCAGCATGAAAACCATGAAGCCGATGGCGGAATTCAAGGCCGCCTTCATGGCCATGCCGATGGAAAAGCAGGAAGCAATGAAGAAGGAATGCCAGGATGCAGCGATGAGCAAGCCGCACGCCGAGTTCTGCGCCAACGTGCATATGCTCGGCGGTGCGAACTGACATAAACCTAGACCGGCTCCAGTCAGTTCGGTCTTTCGTCATCCTATTAGTGAGATGGCGGGCTTTCTAGCCCGTCATTGCTTTTTCCAGTTCCATTATAGTCGGACCTTGCCTTAAGTTGCTTAGAATCCTATTATTGGACGGCACGTATTTTTGAGGCAATCAGATGCCAAAATATTCGACGCTCATGATATTGCTGTCTAAGCTGTTTATCGCGATTAGTTTTAGTGCGTTTTGCGTTCTTGCTTCCTATATAGCCGCCAAGTTCGTGTACTCGGGGCAAATGGAATTCCAACTTTTGGAAAAATTTGGACTTGATCTGAGAGATAGATCTCGAGAAGATCGCTCTTACGATTTGATATATTCCGATCATAATTCGGTAACTTCATGGCTATTAAATTGTGTTGGTGCTTCGAAATTCGATGACCTTCCTGAAGAATCTAAACAATTTCTTACGCCATTTATATTCCTTAGTTACAACGATGAAAACACTTCTAAATTGAGGCCATTCTTTGCTGGAGAGCGTGTCTTGGGTGCTTTGAGCAAGGATATCACCATGAAGAGAGTTTATTGGAGTGCGCAGGCCAACGGCGCATATTCTCAGTGGCAATTTGCGACTTGGATTACGATCTCGATCGGTATGTTAACAACGATTTTCGTTAGTTTAAGCACAACCGAATTTGGTCGAGGCGAGGGCACTACGCAGCGCGTAGTTCGCACACTTGCTGTCGTTTTTCCGGCGCTTGGCACCGCAGCCGCAGCGATTGTGGGGTTCTATGGCCCTCAAGCTGATTGGAGCCAAGCATCGAGATCACTTGCCAGTCTCTCCCAACTGCATGGCCAGTTGGCGATAGAGATTTGGAAACAGAATTGCATCAAATCGCCTGGTGATCAAAACGAAATAGATCTTAAGCCACTATTGGAAGGATGGTCTAAGCGGTACATCGACATAGAGACGCTTTCTAACACCTCTAATACCGCGGCTGCTACGACACCAGGAACCTCTGACAATTCATCAGACAAGTCACGGGTTGCTCCGTAAGTTTCTATTTGAGTTAGCCGCCTTAATGCACGGCGATAAGCTTTTGACGGCCTGAAGCGACGCTGTGGTCGCCGTTGCGGTGCTTTTCCACGCGCCTCGTCAGGCGCCGGAATTGCTCCGTCGTGATGGCAGGCGGGGGTTTGCAGGTTGCGGTCGACGGGTTCGTTTCGGGGGCGTCTGCGCCCCATCGTTATGTCGCGAGTTGGGGGATGCGATCGAGGACGATGCGCAGGATGCGCTGGTCGGGGCACGATGTCGGCAGGTGCAGGCGGATTTGCGATTTCATCTCGACCACCCGCGCAGCGATTTTGATGAGGCGCAATCGCAGCGTGTCGAATTGGGCGACGGCAAAGCTCGAGCGCCTCGGCATCGCGGCCCGCAAGCCCCACATCAACCAGTAAGCACCGGCATGCAGGAATAGCCGGAACTGGTTGGCCGTCGCTCTGGTGCAGGATGTGCGGTCGGCGGCAAGATGCGTCTTCCACGACTTGATGTGGTTCTCGGCCGCGCCGCGCCGGCAGTAGACATCCTCGTAGAGCGCCTTGGCCTTCCCACCGGCAAGGTTGGTGACGACGAAGCGGGTATCGGCACCTTGGGCGCCGACCTCGACCCGCGCGATGATGCGCTCGACGCGGCTCCAACTAGCGGCGCCGTCAACGAACTCCTTGAACCTGCGGACCTTGCCTGTCTTGGCCGACGCTTCGAAGCGCGCCGTCGTGCTGGCCTCCAGATCCGCGACATGCTTGCGCAGGGTCGTGGTGGGCGCGAGGCCAAAGATGAAGTCGACGTCGTTGGCGCGGCACCAGTCGATGACCTGCGGGCTGCAATAATGGCTATCGCCGCGGAGCAGGATTCGAATGTTCGGCCAGTTGATCCGGATCGCCCGCACCAGACGGCGCAGGTGGGGGCGGATCTCAGCCCCACTCGGCCGCTTGGCCGGTCGCAGGATCGCGCTGACGAACCGTCCCGCCCCATCGAACACTACGATCGGCTGGAAGCCGTATTCGTCATGGTGGGCATTGAACAGGCGAAGCTGTTGGCCTCCGTGCACAGCGTCGAAGGTGTCGTCAATGTCGAGTACGATCCGCTTCGGCACCTGCCGGAACGAGGCGCAATAGAGATCGACCATCGCCCGCCCCATCGCAACCAGCTCCCGCACGCCGGGCAGGTTCTCCAGCCGGCACAGCGTCGATTGCGACGCCAGATCCCGACCCGACGGCAGCGCATCCTGGGCCATCTTGAAGACCGGATCGCGGCGCAGCCGGTTGGCGTCGTTGCCGTCCTCGTAGCCGGCGGCAATCATCTTCATGCGAAAGCCGATCATGTCCGCCAGGCTGTGGACGACCTGGTCCGGGCAGCGCGGATCGTCGATGCAACGCGCCAGACGCTCGGCCACCCGCAACCGCTTTTCCACCTCGGCCAAAGCCAGAACGCCGCTGTTGGACGACAGCATGCCGCCGTCGAAACGGGCGACGACGGACTTGCCGCCGACTGATGACAAACCGCTCAGCGGCAGCGTAAGATCGTTCATGGTGGGTGTGGTCTCCGGGAAATGGTTCGGATCGGCTTAAGCAACCAAATCCTAAGTCATTTCAACGGCTTGCGCCACATCCACCAACCCTCATGAATTTTTCAGGTTAGATAGGAGGCTCCAAGCGGCTGCGGTAGCCATCCTCATACACTTGGCCTTCTGGCTTCAATTCGGATTTGCATGCGGATGTTGGCGATAGGCCGATCCGAAATATCCTCGAAATCCGAGGCGATTGGTATCGAGTCTTAGTGGGTAGAGGCCCTTAGGGTTCCCAACCTCTTATAGTTAATGCGCCCTTAACCTTCCCAACGATAGTCTGGCATCCGAATCTGCCGGAGTGCGTCATGTGCTGCGGCCAGGCAATCACTGACGGGGAAGAGCATGCGTTCAGGGGCTTCAGCACCGCTCGCGCTGACCGATACGGGGCACGGCATCCAGGCTTTCGCACGGCGCCAGGTCGGCCGGCTGGTCGGCGCCGGCCTGTTCCTGGCTGTAGCCTTCGGGGTCGCCAGCCTCGCCACCTGGAACGTCGCCGATCCAAGCTTCTCGCACGCCACCAGCAACACCGTCACCAACGCCATGGGCTATGCGGGTGCCGTGTTCTCCGACCTTGCCATGCAGTTCTTCGGCCTCGCCGCGGTTGCGGCGCTGGTTCCGGCTGTGATCTGGGGGTATCTCTTGTTTTCGGCGCGCGGCGTCGACAGGCTGCCCAAGCGCGGATTGTTCTGGTTCGGTTTCGCGCTGCTCGCCGCCGCGATCGCCGGTTGCATCGTGCCGCCCAAGACATGGCCGCTGCCCACCGGCCTCGGCGGCGTGTTCGGCGACATGGTGCTCAAGATTCCCGGCGTGCTCATCGGCGGCTACCCCACCGGCCTGATCGCCAGCGTGCTCGCCGTCTTGCTGGCGGCGCCGACGCTCTGGCTTTTCGCCTATGGCTCGGCGCTGATCGGCCGCAAGAACGGTTTCGCCGTGATGGAAGAGCCGGCCGCTGCGGACCTGCGCGAGGACGATCTTCTGTTCGACAATGACGAGGATGAGGGCGACGAAGGCATATTGGCGCTCGGTGCCATCACCCATTGGTGGCTGTCGCTGCGCGCGTGGATGCATCGCCGCGCCGTGCGCCGCAGGCAGGAGCGCGACGAGTACGAGCCGAAGATGGAGCCGCGCTCCACCGCTTGGCGGCGCGCCGCCGAACGGGTCGAATCGGCCGAATTCGCCGAACAGCGGATGAGCCCGGACGGCCGCGCTCGCGTCGAACCGGAATTCTTCGCCGCCATGGTCAATGACCGCAGCGTATCCGTCGATCCGGACGATGACGATATCTTCGACCGCGATGACGTGGATTTCGACGACGAGCCCGTCACCCAGCGCCGTGGGGGCCCCACGGCCAAGGTGCAGCAGTTCCGCTCCGATGCAGCAACCCGTGTCGAGGCGCCGGCACCGCGCCCGGCTCCAGGCGCCCGCGTCCAGCGCGAGGCGCAGACCTCGCTGATCGGCTCGGACAAGTTCGAGATGCCGTCGCTGCATTTCCTGTCCGAACCGAAGAATGTGGCACGCGACCCGAGCCTGTCAAAGGATGCGCTGGAACAGAATGCGCGCCTGCTCGAAGGCGTGCTGGAGGATTTCGGCGTCAAGGGCGAGATCATCGCCGTACGTCCGGGGCCGGTGGTCACCCTCTATGAGCTCGAACCGGCGCCCGGCATCAAATCGTCGCGCGTCATCGGCCTTTCCGACGACATCGCCCGCTCGATGAGCGCGATCGCCTGCCGCGTCGCCGTCGTGCCGGGCCGCAATGCCATCGGCATCGAACTGCCGAATGCAAAGCGCGAAACGGTCTACCTTCGGGAGATACTGGCCAGCCGCGATTTCGAGACGACCAAGTCCAAGCTGGCGCTGGCGCTGGGCAAGACCATCAATGGCGAGGCGGTCATCGTCGACATCGCCAAGATGCCGCACGTACTGGTCGCCGGCACCACCGGCTCCGGCAAATCCGTCGCCATCAACACCATGATCCTGTCGCTGCTCTACAAGCTGACGCCGCAGGAATGCCGGCTGATCATGATCGACCCGAAGATGCTGGAACTCTCGGTCTATGACGGCATCCCGCACCTGCTGACACCCGTCGTCACCGACCCGAAGAAGGCGGTGGTGGCGCTGAAATGGACGGTGCGCGAGATGGAGGATCGTTACCGCAAGATGTCCAAGGTCGGCGTGCGCAACATCGACGGGTTCAACGCACGCGTTCAGCTGGCCGAGAAAAAAGGCGAGAAGATCTCGCGCACGGTGCAGACGGGCTTCGATCGCCAGACCGGCGAGGCGATCTACGAGACGGAGGATCTCGATCTCGAGCCGATGCCCTATATCGTCGTCATCATCGACGAAATGGCCGACCTGATGATGGTCGCCGGCAAGGACATCGAGGGCGCGGTGCAGCGCCTGGCGCAGATGGCGCGCGCCGCCGGCATCCATGTCATCATGGCGACGCAGCGTCCGTCGGTCGACGTCATCACCGGCACCATCAAGGCCAATTTCCCGACCCGCATCTCCTTCCAGGTGACGTCGAAGATCGACAGCCGCACCATTCTGGGCGAGCAGGGCGCCGAGCAGCTGCTCGGCATGGGCGATATGCTCTACATGGCCGGCGGCGGGCGCATCCAGCGCGTGCACGGCCCCTTCGTTTCCGACGACGAGGTCGAGAAGATCGTCGGGCACCTGAAGCTGCAGGGCGTGCCCGAATATCTCGACGCCATCACCGAGGACGACGACGAGGACGATGACGAACCGTCCGGCAAGGGCGGCGGTTCCGGTGGCGGTGGCGGCGGCAATTTCGAGGATTCCGACGATCCGTACGACCAGGCGGTGGCGGTGGTGCTGCGCGACGGCAAGGCCTCGACCAGTTATATCCAGCGCCGTCTCGGCATCGGCTACAACCGCGCCGCCTCGATCATCGAGAAGATGGAAAAGGAAGGCATTGTCGGCCCGGCGAACCACGCGGGAAAACGCGAGATCCTGGTGCCGACCGAAGACGACAAATTCTGATGGGAAGCCAGCCGCAACTATGAACCTAGCGGCGCGTTGAAGCGAGGGAGCACCGTCCGTCCGCCAAACTTCAGCCCAACTGGGGGATCAGGACAACGATAGATACAGGAATCACCAAGAGAGTGACCGCCATGAAAAACGATCTTTCCGCACTCGGCAATTTCGCCCCGACCCGCCGCCAGCTGCTCGGCCTCGGCCTTGTCGCTGCGGGTGCCGCCGCCCTCAATGTGGTGCCCGGCTTCGAATTGCTGGCCTCGGCGCAGGCCGCCGTGCCCGCGGCCGCGCAGAAGATCGCCGACCATTTTTCCTCGGTCAAATCGATGAGCGGCGAATTCGTCCAGTTCGGCCCTAAGGGCGAGCAGACCGGCGGCAAGTTCTTCCTCGAACGGCCGGGCAAGATCCGCTTCAACTATGACGGGGCGTCGAACTTCAAGGTGATCTCGGACGGCAAGTCGGTGGTCATCCTCAACAAGAAAATGAACACGTCCGATCTCTACCCGCTGTCGAAGACGCCGCTCAAGCTGCTGCTCGACGACCGCATCGACCTCTCCGGCGACCGCGTCAAGAGCGTCAAGGAAGAGGACGACCTCACCACCATCAAGCTTTCCGACAAGTCGGTGTTCGGCAATGCGATGATCACCATGATGTTCGATCCGAAAACCTACGATCTGCGCCAGTGGACCATCACCGACGCACAGGGCAAGGACACCACGGTGATGATCTTCAACACCAAGGAAGGCGTCAGCTTCGCGCCCGACACTTTTGCGATCGATTACACGGCGAACCGCGAGCTCAACACCAAGACGCGGTAGACCGATCGCTCCAATAGCTGTGGAAAGTAATGGGCCGCGACTCGCCGAGCGCGGCCCGGCTTGTATTTGCAGCCTTCGGCTGGCAGGTTCCCGGGACTGACTCCGTCAATAGGCGTCTTCTCCGCCAGAGCCCACCGGTCTGGCCGGACACACGCTGTCCTGGATTGCGAATGCCCTTTTCGATTGCCACCTGGAACATCAACTCCGTTCGCCTGCGCATGCCGATCGTCGAGCGACTGCTCGATGAATACGCCCCCGATGTGCTCTGTCTGCAGGAAACCAAAGTTCCCGATGAGCTGTTTCCCGAAAAGGCGTTCCGCAGGCTCGGCTACCAGCACATCGCCTTCCATGGCCAGAAGGGCTATCACGGCGTCGCGACGGTGGCGCGGCGGCCGATCGAGGTGGTCGAAAAGCGCCGCTTCTGCGAGATCGAGGACAGCCGGCATTTGTCGGTGACGGTGCGCGCCGGCGGCAAGACGATCCTGCTGCACAATTTCTACGTTCCGGCCGGCGGCGACGAACCCGATCCCGAAATCAACAAGAAATTCAAGCACAAGCTCGATTTCGTCGCCGAGATGAACGCCATCCGCGCCGAGCATAGCGAGGTGTCCGCCTCGGTGCTGGTCGGCGACCTCAACATCGCGCCGCTCGAGCATGACGTCTGGTCGCACAAGCAATTGCTCAACGTGGTCAGCCACACACCCATCGAGACCGAAAACTTCGAGGCGATGCGGCTCGCCGGCAACTGGGTCGACCTGATGCGGCTCGACGTGCCGCTAGACCAGAAGCTCTACACCTGGTGGAGTTATCGCGCGCAGGATTGGGAGCTGTCCAATCGCGGCCGGCGGCTCGACCATGTCTGGTCGTCGCCCAACCTGGTGCCTGATTTCGCCGGCTACGAGATCCTGCGGGCGGCACGCGGCTGGGAGCGGCCGTCGGACCATGTGCCGGTCATCGCGCGGTTTGATCTCGATTAGGTATGTCGAAGCTCCTGCAATTCGTCATCCCAGGGTCTCCGCGACGGAGCTTCGCTCCTGCTCCGCCCTAGGATGACGAAGGCATCGGTGCCTCAGCCGGAAAACCGCGGCCCCAGCTCTTCGATGCGACGGATCATGGCCTGGAATTCCTCGGAGATGCGCTTGTGCAGCTTCACCGCCACTTCCGGATATTCCTCCAGGATGCGGCGGAACATCTTGCGGCTGAGCCTGATCACTTCCGAGTCGATTTCGGCCGACGCGCTGGTCAGCCGGTTGGTGTCGGCGATCAATGCCAGTTCGCTCAGGATGGTGCCGGGGCCGGCGCTGCCGATCGGGATGCGTTGGCCACCCTGCTCGCGATAGAGCACGATGCGTCCGCTGACCACGACATAGGCCGAATCGGCCTCGTCGTCCTCGCGGTAAAGCTTGTGGTTGGCCAGCAGCAGGGTGTTCTCGGCGCCGAAGGCGAGCAGGCGCAGCTGTTCCTGCGTGAAACCCTGGAAGAGGGTCACGGCGGACAGGATGCGGATGTCGTCATCCAACGCCATCTCTAGCTGCGTCCCCGAACGGTCAGTCCAATCCCTCCTTCACGAGCAGATCCCGAAAATCTCCTCCAACAGGATCGCACCCGAAAGCGGCCCCGCCCTGACCGCGCATTGGATAATGAAATGTTTAAGGAACCAGCTTGTAGCCACCGCTTTCTGTCACAAGAATTTCCGCATTGGAAGGATCGCGCTCGATCTTCTGGCGCAGCCGGTAGACATGGGTTTCCAGCGTGTGCGTGGTGACGCCGGAATTGTAGCCCCAGACTTCCTCCAGCAGCACGTCGCGCGTCACCACCTTCTGGTCGGCGCGGTAGAGATATTTGATGATCGAGGCTTCCTTCTCCGTCAGCCGCACCTTGGCGCCACGCGGGTCGATGAGCAGCTTCTGGCTGGGCTTGAAGGTGTAGGGGCCAACCGAGAAGGTGGCATCCTCGCTCTGCTCGTGCTGGCGCAGCTGGGCGCGGATGCGCGCCAACAGCACCGCGAAGCGGAACGGCTTGGTGACATAGTCGTTGGCGCCGGCCTCGAGACCCAGAATCGTGTCCGAATCGGTGTCGTGGCCGGTCAGCATGATGATCGGCGCCTTATAGCCGCCCTTGCGCAGGATCTTGACGGCCTCGCGGCCATCCATGTCGGGCAGGCCGACATCCATGATGAGCAGGTCGATGAGGCCGCCGCGCGCCGCAGTGACGCCTTTTGCCGCAGTCGCTTCCTGCAGCACGTCGAATTCCTCATAGAGGGCGAGTTGCTCGACCAGTGTGCCGCGCAGGTCGTCATCGTCGTCGACGATCAGGATGGTGCGTGAAGTCATGGATCAATCCGTTGTTTTGAAAAGTGAATTCATTTGACCGCTGCGTATTTATGCGGAAGCTGGCCAACACAATAGCCGATCACAGTGATTTGTTCCGTGGCACGATCATACAAGAAAAAACGCGATCGCAATGCAGCCGGCGCAATTTTGCCAAAACGGCTGCGTGTGCTCATCGTGCGGGCAAGGCCCGGCCATCCAACACAGGGCCTGCTGCAGGCCGGAAAAACAGTGTTTGCCTGCGCGCTGGGGCGCGGCGGCATATCGGCCGACAAGCGCGAGGGCGACGGCGCCACGCCGCTTGGCTCGATGCGGATCCTGTCGGGTTATTTTCGGGGAGATCAGTTTGCCGATGGCCGCAGGACCCGGCTGGCGATGACGCCGATCGGACCCGATCTCGGCTGGTGCGAGGTGCCGGACGACCGCAACTACAACAGGCCGGTCAAGATCCCCTATGGCGCGAGCCATGAACGCATGCGGCGCGACGACCGGCTCTACGACGCCTGCCTGGTGCTCGACTGGAACATTTCGCCGCGCCGCCGCGGGCGCGGCAGCGCCATCTTCTTCCACCTGGCACGCCCAGGCTTCACCCCGACGCAAGGCTGCGTCGCGGTGACCGCGCGCACAATGGCACGGCTGTTACCGCTGCTTTCGGATAGGACGGTGGTGAGGGTGGTGAGGTAGGGAATAGGCAGTAGGGCAGTAGGGCAGTAGGGCAGTAGGGCAGTAGGGCAGTAGGGCAGTAGGGATTGTCTTCCGGTGCCCTGACTTTTCCTACTGCCGTACTGCCCTACTGCCTTATTCCCCTATCTCCGCCCCGGCTTCTGCCAGCCTGTGCCGAGCAGGCCGATTTCGCGGAGTTCCCGGTCCATCACCTGTGCGATATCCCGGCGTTCGGCGCCGATGTCGCGCAACTGGCTCTCGGAGAGACCCTCAACAGTCTCGTGCGGAAGCCGGGCGGCGACCCGCGCCTGGCGCAGCCAATCGATCGCGGCGGACAGCCAAGCTGCAATGCCGGCGTGGGATTTGAGGGTGGTGTGGGACTTCAGAGCGATGTCGGTCATGGCTTTATCCGGTTTCTCCAGATATCAAATCTGGTTTGAAGGTGTTTCGATGGTCCAATCATGCCGGATTGAAAAATAAACGGGAAACGAGTAGTTCTTTTCAGATCATCAAGTTTTATTTGGAGATCGGATGTCTCGCCTCCTGCCCGGAACGCGCGCATTGAGGACCTTCGAGGCGGCGGCACGTCACCTCAATTTCACCCGCGCCGCCGACGAGCTTGGGCTGACGCCCGCCGCGGTCAGCCATCAGGTCAAGGAGATCGAAGATCAGCTCGACCTGGTGCTGTTCACGCGCACCAGCCGCACCATGCGGCTGACGGAAGCGGGAAACGTGCTGTTCGAAGCGTCGATCGACGCCCTTGACCTGCTCAACCGGGCGGTGTCCCGGGCCTGCAAGATGACGCGTGGCACAACGCTCTTGAAAGTGACGCTCGACGCGCAGTTCGCGACGAAATGGCTGATGCGGCGCATCGACGATTTCCGCCGTCAAAAGCCGGGCATCGAATTGCGCTTCGACATCACCTACGATGTCAGGGATTTCGAGCGCGACGACGTCGATATCGGCATTCGCTTCGGCACCGGCAAATATCCGGGCCTTCGCACGCACCGGCTGTTCGACAACATCATTATCCCGGTGTGCAGCCCGGCGCTGCTCGCTTCAGGCCCGCCGCTCAATGAACCGCGCGACCTTTTCCGGCACACACTCGCGCATATCGAATGGTCGCGGCAAGGCGTTACCTGGCCGAACTGGAGCATGTGGATGCAGGCAGCCGGCGTCGACGATTTCGATGACAGCCGCACCCTCGTCTTCGGCTCCTCGACCGACGCCACGCAGGCGGCACTCGACGGCAATGCCGTGGCGCTGGCCGACTTTGCCATGGTGGCCAACGATTTGTCGCAGGGGCGCCTCGTCCGCCCCTTCGAGCTCGGCATCAAGGTCGCGCCGGAGTTCGCCTATTTCCTGGTTTATCCGGAAACTGCGAAGGACGACGCCCGCATCGTCGCGTTTCGCGAGTGGCTTCTCGAGGAGGCGGCAAAGCCGCATAGCACGGAGGCATGAGCCGGCCGCGCCGAGCCCGGTCTTTCGGTCACGACCGGGCGTTGTGGCCGAAGATCATGCGGGTGTATTTCTTCCATCTCCATTTCACGGTTTTGTACAAACGCGGATAGTTTTTCGCCGAAATGGACGTCTGGAAGGCGCCGTTTTCGCTGCCTTGTTCGACAATGGGCCGTTCGAACCACAGCATCTCGATGCCGAGCTTCTCGTCCATCTGTTCGACCTGGTGGTCGATCGAGGTGTATATCTTGTTCTGCTCGATCCAGGCGCAGCGGGCTTCGGCGACCGGACGGGTGATGAGGTAGGAATCGGTGCATCTGGCGTGCAGTGCCGGGTAGAGCCTTTGACCCTTCCGCAATTTCCAGCTCGGCGTGTAGTAGTTGCTGCCATTGCCGAGATAGATGACGGCCTTGCGCGCGGGGCTGCCGAGTTCGGCAAGCCCCTGCCGGAACTTGGCGACGAAGTCGCGGGCGAGGAAGACGTCGTCCTCGAACACCAGGCAATAGGGCAAGTCGGTCTCGAGGAAATCGCGCCATATGCCGACATGTTTCAGCGCCAGCGAGACGGCTGGCGGGTGGGTAAAGGCGGGGGCGACCAGCTCGTCGCGGATCTCCGGGGTGATGTCGGGCCGGTCCCAGTCCGTGTAGAAATAGACCGGCACGCCGCGCCGCTCGAATTCGCGGACAATGTGGCGGCGCCGGTCGTCATAGCCCTGCTTGACGTGGCAGATCCGGGTGAACACCTGGTCGCGTGGAAATCCGGATTCGTCTGCCATCGTCAATGCACCGCCTCAGCTTGCCGCGGCGCCGAACCAGCCGATCACCGCGCCGATGATCAGCAAGACACCGAGCCAGTGGCCGCCGTCGATGAGGGTCAGGTCCCAGCCGAAATTCTCGTAGCGGTGGTTGACCGAAAGCGTCGTGGCGACGAAACCCAGCCAAAGCACGAAGCCGAAGACAAGTCCGGCGAGCAATGTCGGCTCACCGCCGGTCATCGCGCCGACAACCAGCGCCATGATGTAGGCCATGACCAGTTCGGCGATGAAGCTGATGACGAAAGGCAGCGGTGATTTCTTCATCGTCGCCGGATCGAGCTTGGCGGCCTTCAGCCACGGCTTGCTCAGCGCCATGTACCAGGCCGCGCCGAACAGCCAAGCCACGACGGCGGCGGCGATGACGGCCAGCCAGTTCACTGCAGAAAAATCCATGAGCTTCCCCCTCCTGACGCAGGCCATGTGACATCTTTTTGTTTTGACGCAATTCCGGACGGAAAACCGCTAAGCACTTTTCCTGGAATTGCTCGATGCACGTTGTATCAGGCGCTTCGGCGATGGCGTCAAGCAAAGCGCCAGACGGTGGTGCGCTTGACCAGGGAATCCTCCAGCGCCCGGGTGACTTCCACCTCATAGACAGCAAGCGGCTCCAGCCCTGTCTTGGGCATATAGGACCGGCCGGGATCGCCGACGAAGATCTCGGCGCCGCGCGCCTTGAGCGCCGCAAACCACGGCATCAGGCTATCTGCGAAGGATTTGTCGTAGAAAACGTCACCGGCCAGCACCACGTCCCAGCCCGCATCGGTGCCGATGCAGTCTGTGCCGAGGAAGCCGATCCCGACGCCATTGGCCTCGCTGTTGAGGCGGATCGCGGTGGCGCAGAACGGGTCGATGTCGGCGGCGATCACCCCGGCAGCCCCCGCCTTGGCGGCAGCGATGGCGACGAGACCGGAGCCCGAGGCAAAGTCGAGCACGCGCTTGCCCAGCACCGTGTCGGGATTGTCGAGGACATAGCGGGCGAGGCCCTGGCCGCCGGCCCAGGCAAAGGCCCAAAAGGGCGGCGGCAGGCCGATCTCGACCAGCTCGTCCTCAGTCCGCTGCCAAAGATCGTGTGCCTCATCGGCAAGGCGCAGCAGAATCTCAGGCACATGCGGCGGCGCCATCAGCGCCGTGTTGTCGAGGATGAATTGCTTGGCGCTGTGCGGGGTGAGGGCCGTCACGGAGCAGGCGTCAGGCCGCCCATGCGGCAGACTTCCTTCCATTCGGCCGGGGTGACCGGCTGCACGGAAAGCCGCCCAAGCCGCACCAGCGCCATCTCAGCAAGCTTCGGATTGGCTTTTACCTGTTCCAGCGTCGGCGGGTTCGGCACATCGCGAACCGCGCGGATGTCGACGCATTCCCAGCGCGGATCGTCGGAAGTGGTATCCGGATGGGCCAGCGCGCAGACTTCGGCGATGCCGACGATGTTGAGCCCCTCATTGGAGTGGTAGAAGAAGCCGAGATCGCCGATCTGCATGGCCTTCATATTGTTGCGGGCGGCGTAGTTGCGCACGCCGTCCCATTGCGTGCCGGCCTTGCCCTTGGCTTTCAACGCCTCGAACGAGAAAACCGAGGGTTCTGATTTGAACAGCCAGTAGTTCATGTTTTCTCCTCCTTGCGGTCCAGGTGCGGACGACCGGAATTAACTAGCCGCCGGCTTGTTGAACGTCCAGTTCCACTGGCGGATTTCGACGCTTTCGAACAGCCCGGCCTTGGCATAGGGGTCGGCTGCCGACAGGGCCTGCGCCGCGCCAGGTCCGGCGCCTCGACGACCACGAGGCTGCCATTGGGCTTGCCGTCGGCATCGAGGAACGGACCGGCAAAAGCCAGTTTCTTCTCCGCATTCAGCCCTTCGAGAAAGGCGACATGCACGGGCCGCGTGTCGAGGCGGATTCTCAGGCTTCCGGGCTTGTCCTTGCAAACAAAAGCAAACAGCATGGTCTTCTCCTGGTTCTTGGGATTGAGGTTGGGGGGATCAATCGTTGGTTTCGGTCTTCAGCGGCCGGGTCATCAAGGTGGTCACGGCCTGGCGGATGGTGATGGTGCCGTCCAGTATGGCCGCCACGGCGGCTATGATCGGTGCGTCTATGCCGCGCTCGGTGGCGATGCGGGCGGCGATCGCCGCTGTCGGCACGCCCTCGGCCAGCGGCAGCCCGGCAAGCGCCTTGCCTTGCCCGAGCGCCAGCCCGTAGGCGAAATTGCGCGATTGCGCCGACGAGCAGGTCAGCAGCAGGTCGCCAAGGCCGGAAAGCCCCATCAAGGTCTCGGGCCTGGCGCCGAAGGCGGCACCGATGCGGCGCAGTTCGACGAAGCCGCGCGTCACCATGGCGGCCTGGGCGCTGGCGCCGAGCCCGGCACCAGTGACGGCACCGGCAGCGATGGCAAAGACATTCTTCAAGGCGCCACCGATCTCGACGCCGATCAGGTCGTCGCTCGAATAGCAGCGCAGGTTTTCCGCCGAAAAGCGCGCGGCGAGGCCGGCCGCCAGGCGCTCGTCGCCGGCGGCCACCACCACCGCCGTCGGCAGGCCGCGGGCAACGTCGGTGGCAAAACTCGGGCCGGACAGCGCGGCGACGGGGTTTCGCGGCAGAATCTCTTCGACGATTGCCGACAGCAAGTCGCCGGTGTCGCGCTCGATGCCCTTGGCGCAGAGGACAAGTGGGATGCCGGTTGGCACATGATCCTTCGCCGCCGTCAGCGTCGCCCGCAGCGATTGCGCCGGCGTCACCGCCAGCACGCAATCGGCCCCGGCGAGCGCTGCCGCAATGTCGGATGTCGCCTCGATGCCTGGCGCAATGGCAATGCCGGGCAGGTAGCGCGGATTCTCGCCACGGCCGATCGCCGCCACGGTTTCCGGGTCGCGCGCGAACATGCGCACCGCATGTTCGGCGCGCAGCATGGCCAGCGCCAGCGCCGTGCCCCAGGCGCCGCCGCCGAGCACAGTGACGCGCCAGCCGCTTTTGCCCGGATTGCTGTTGGTCATGCCTTGGCTCCGCGCCGGCCGGAACCGACCATCGGCGCCGAGATGCTGTCCAGTGGCCAGCGCGAGCGCGGCACGAAATCGAAGCCGTTCTCCTGCGCCATGCCTTCGCGCAGCCGTTCGATACCGGCCCAGGCGATCATCGCCGCATTGTCTGTGCAAAGCTTCAGCGGCGGCGCGACGAAGGTGAAACCGGCGTCAGTGCAGAGCCGTTCCAGCGTCGCCTTGATGGTGCGGTTGGCGGCGACGCCGCCGGCGACGACCAAAGCCGGGTTTTTCGTGCCGGGGAATGTTTGGCTGAATCGTGCCAGCGCGCGCGAGACGCGGTCGGCGAGCGCATCGGCGACCGCCGCCTGGAACGAGGCGCAGATGTCGGCGACGTCCTGGTCGCCCAGCGGCTCGATCGCCGTTGCCGCCTGGCGCACGGCGGTCTTCAGGCCGGAGAAGGAAAAGTCGGGCTGCGCCGAGCCCTTCATCGGCCGCGGGAAAGCAAAGCGTGAGGCATTGCCCGTCAGTGCCGCCTTCTCGACATTCGGCCCGCCGGGATAGGGCAGGCCGAGCATCTTGGCCGTCTTGTCGAAGGCTTCGCCGAGCGCGTCGTCGATGGTGGTCGCCCAGCGCTGATAGTCGCCGACGCCGCGCACGGCCAGGATCTGCGTGTGACCGCCGGAGACGAGCAGCAGCAGATAGGGGAAATCGAGCCCGTCGGTCAGCCTTGCGGTCAAGGCGTGGCCTTCGAGGTGATTTATGGCGATCAGCGGCTTGCCTGCCGCCGCGGCGATCGCCTTGGCCGTCATCAGCCCGACAATCAGCCCACCGACCAGGCCGGGGCCGGCGGTGGCGGCGATGGCATCGATATCGGCAAGGGTCGTGCCCGAATCGGCAAGGGCCGCCTCGATAATGCCGTCCAGCGCCTCGACATGGGCGCGCGCGGCGATCTCGGGCACGACACCGCCAAAGGCGGCATGCTCCTCGATCTGGGAAAGCACGATGTTGGACAGGATTTTCGGCGCGGCGTCGCCCTCCAGCGCCACGACGCTGGCGGCGGTCTCATCACAACTCGTCTCGATGCCCAGAACGCGGATCAATTCGTCGCTATCCCAAGAGATTGTTTATCGAGCCTTTCCCCTTTAGGAGAAAGCCCGGAAAAGGCCTCGGTTATTCCAGCCGCATTTCTGCGACGCCAAGTGGCTCCACTTGGCTGCAAAATGCTCCGGCCGGGGGTTATCACGGACCGCGCGTCATGCAAACAACCTTGAAAATCGGAACACGCGGCAGCCCGCTGGCGCTGGCACAGGCGCATGAAACACAGGCGCGGCTGATGGCCGCGCATGGCCTGCCGGCGGAGGCCTTCGAAGTGGTCGTCATCTCGACCAGCGGCGACCGCATCCAGGACCGGCCGCTGTCGGAAGCCGGCGGCAAGGGCCTGTTCACCAAGGAAATCGAGGAAGCGCTGCTGGCGGGCGCGATCGACATCGCCGTGCATTCGTCGAAGGACATGCCGACGCAACTGCCGGACGGCCTGGAGCTTTCCGCCTTCCTGCCGCGCGAGGATGCGCGCGATGCCTTTGTCGGCAAGGCGGCGAAGACGATCGCCGAACTGCCGCGCGGGGCCAAGGTCGGCTCGTCGTCGCTCAGGCGGCAGGCGCTGATCCGCCGCATGCGGCCGGATCTCGACGTGGTGATGTTCCGCGGCAATGTGCAGACGCGGTTGCGCAAGCTCGACGAAGGGGTCGCCGCCGGCACCATCCTCGCCTATGCCGGGTTGAAGCGGCTGGGCCTAGAGCATGTCGCCACCGATCTGATGCCGCTCGACATTTTTCCGCCCGCACCCGGACAGGGCGCGATCGGCATCGAGACCCGGATCGGTGATCGCGCTGTCGAGAAGATGCTGGTGGCCATCCACGATGTGCCGACCGGACAGGCGCTCGCCTGCGAGCGCGCCTTCCTGGCGGCGCTCGACGGTTCCTGCCGCACGCCAATCGCCGGCTATGCCTTGATCGAGGCCGGAAAGCTCTCTTTCGCCGGCCTGATCATCTCGCCCGACGGCACGCAGTCGCACACGGTCGAACTGCAGGGACCAGCGCAGGATGCCGCCCGCATCGGCGATGAAGCCGCACGGACGGTGCGGGCCAAGGCCGGCGAAAAATTCTTCGACGGCTGGCTCTGAACATGCTTCGCGTCCTGGTGACCAGACCCGAACCGGGCGCCTCGCGCACGGCCCGGCGGCTTCAGGAGACAGGCTTTCAGCCGATCGTTCTGCCGCTGACCGAAACCGTGGCCTTGCCTGTCGATACCAGGCTGATTCCAGATGACGCTGTCACCGTTGCCGTCACCAGCGCCAACGCTGTGCGCCATGCCTCAAAGGAGGTGATCGCGGCGCTGGCTGCTCTGCCTTGCCATGCCGTGGGCGCCAAGACCGCCGAAGCGGCGCGCAAGATGGGGTTCTCTTCGGTCCTTGAAGGCTCCGGCGATGCCGAGGTGCTGGCCGATGGCATTGCGGCCGCGGTTCCCGGCAAGGCCATCGTCTATCTCTGCGGACGCGTGCGGTTTCCGGTGTTCGAGCAGAGGCTGGAAGCGGCTGGAGTCCAGGTCCGCGCCGTGGAGACGTATGACACGCTGCCGGTGCGGCATTCGGACGAGACCATCCTTGCGCTTCTGTCCGGCCAGCCGGTCGATGCGGTGCTGCTCTATTCGGCCAAGGCGGCCGCCGCGCTCCAAGCCCTGGTCAACCGGCCTGCCCTGCAAGGAGCCTTTGAAAAGACACAGGTTTTCGCTCTTTCCGCGCGCATCGCGGCTGCTTTCGACGACGGTGCCGGCAAAGCAATCCGTACCGCCACGCAGCCCGATGAGGAGGCGCTGCTGGCGCTTTTGCGGGTGCTGCCCTGAGCCGCGTCATCACACCGCCCCTTTTCACCGCTTGGTGATGTGCTAGACCCTTTCTGAACCATCACGCGCCGGCAGGCGTTGAGACGAAGCGAAGTTTGCGGAGCCCAGGCATGGTCAAGACGCCGAAGATGCGACACTCGAAAAGCCGCCGCGAGCCGGTGACCATCGATCTCGAGCCCGGTGCCGTCTCACGCGTCGTTGACGAGGATGCCGCCAAGGATGCAGCCCAGACCGATGAGGCGAAGGCCGAGGACACCGCCGATGCCTCGCAGCCCGAGACTCCGGAAGAGCCGGTGCATGCCGACCAGACCGACCTTGAGCCTTGGGAGCACACCGATGCCGCCGCAGGGCAGGCCGGGGCAGGGCCGTCTACGGAGGCCAAAGCCACTGAACCTGAGCTGCCCTATCCCGGTTCGGATGCGCCAGCCGATCGCGCCACGGCCTCCGATTACAATTTCGAGGATGCCTCGGCGAAGCGCGCCGATGACAGCAAGGCAAAAACCGGGACACGCGACGAAAGGATGGCGCCAACACCGCCTCCGGCAAAGCGTGGCGGCCTCAATGGCATCGCCGCCGGCATTGTCGGTGGTGTCATCGCGCTCGCCGGTGCCGGCGGCCTGCAATTTGCCGGCCTGCTTGGTGCGCCGGGCTCCGGCGCGGGCGTCTCGCTCGACGGCGTCAATGGCGAGATCGCTTCGCTGAAGAGCGAAATCGCCGGGCTGAAGGAAACTGGCGGCAACAACGATGCAGCGGCCAAGGTGGTCGGGCTTTCCTCTGGCCTGGAGCAGGTAAAGGCCGATGTCGCGGCGCTGAAATCGGCGGTTGAAAAAGGGCGGCGCGGGCGACAATGCCGGGCTTGCCGCCCTCGGTGACAAGGTCAAGCAGATCGAGACCGCGGTCGCCGCCCTCGGCAAGGCCGGCAGTGCGGCGCCGGTCGATCTCGGCCCGCTCAACGAAAAACTCGCCAGTCTCGACGCGCTGGTGAAATCGACAGGCGAGGCGGCGAAGGTCTGGGATGGCCGGCTGACCGCGCTGGAACAGTCGGTGTCGCAGCTTTCCGGCAAGGTCGACGCGCAGGCGTCGCAGCCGAAGATCGCGCTCGCCATCGCCGCTTCGGCCTTGAAGTCGGCGCTCGAACGCGGCGCGCCATTCTCGGCCGAACTCGATACGCTGGCCGCGATTTCGCCCAATGCGCCTGAGATTGCGACCTTGCGGCCCTATGCCGAAAAGGGCGTGCCGACCCGCACCGAGATCGCTGCGCAGATGGACGCCGCCGCCAATGCCATGGTCGCCGCGGCCACGCCAGTCGATGAGAATGCCGGCTTCCTGCAGAATCTGATGTCGAGCGCCGAATCGCTGGTCAAGGTGCGGCCGATCGGCGCCGTCGAGGGTCCCGGCGCGCCGGAAACCGTGGCGCGCATGGAGGTGGCGGTCACCCAGGGCGACTATGCCAAGGCGCTCAGCGAATACAATTCGCTGCCTGAAGCCGTGAAGGCTGCAGGTGCCGATTTTGCCGGCAAACTGAAGGCGCGCATCGAGGTCGAAACCCAGGTCGACGCGCTGATCTCCGGCGCGATGAAGGCATGAGGGCAAAACGATGATCCGCCTGCTCGCCTTCCTCATCGTCGTTTTCGCGCTCGGGCTGGGTTTTGCCTGGCTGGCCGACCGGCCGGGCGACATGGTCGTCACCTTCAACGGCTATCAGTACCAGGTCAGCCTGATGGTGGCGGCGGTTGCGGTCGTTGCCGTCGTCGCCGCCGTGATGATTCTGTGGTGGCTGATCAGGTCGCTGTGGAACAGCCCCTACACCATCTCGCGCTATTTCCGCGTCCGCCGCCGCGACCGTGGCTATCAGGCGCTGTCGACCGGCATGATCGCCGCCGGCGCCGGCGACGGTGCGCTGGCCCGCAAGAAGACCAAGGAAGCGGCCAAGCTGATCCGCTCCGACCAGGAGCCGCTGATCCATCTGCTCGAGGCACAGGCATCGCTGCTCGAAGGCGACCATGAAGGTGCGCGGCAGAAGTTCGAGAGCATGCTCGACGATCCCGAAATGCGGCTGCTCGGCCTGCGCGGGCTTTATCTCGAAGCCGAGCGTCTCGGTGACCGCAACGCCGCTCGGCACTATGCCGGCCGTGCCGCCGCCGTTGCGCCGCAACTGGCCTGGGCGGCCGAATCGACGCTGGAGGAATTGACCGCGCGCGGCGACTGGGACGGCGCTTTGAAACTGGTCGATGCGCAGAAGTCGACACGGCAGATCGAGCGCGACGCCGCCAACCGCCGTCGCGCCGTGCTGTTGACCGCCAAGGCGCAATCGCTCGCCGACAGCGATCCCACCGCTGCCAGGACAGCGGCACTCGAGGCCAATAAGCTCAGGCCGGATTTCGCTCCGGCCGCCGTTGCCGCCGCCGCGGCGCTGTTCAAGCAGAACGATGTGCGCAAGGGCTCCAAGGTTCTGGAGACGGCGTGGAGGGCCGAGCCGCATCCGGAGATCGCCGAGCTCTACACCCATGCAAGGCCGGGCGACGCGGTGCTCGACCGCCTCAACCGGGCGAAAAAGCTGCAGGAGATGAAGAAGAACCACGCCGAATCGTCGATGACGGTGGCGCGTGCCGCGCTCGACGCGCAGGACTTTTCGACCGCCCGCCGCGAGGCCGAGGCGGCGATCCGGATGGACCGCCGCGAGGGCGCCTATCTGCTGCTGGCCGACATCGAGGAGGCCGAGACCGGCGACCAGGGCAAGGTGCGGCAGCTGTTGTCCAAGGCGGTGCGGGCGCCGCGCGATCCTGCCTGGGTCGCCGATGGCGTCGTGTCGGAGCGCTGGGCGCCGGTGTCGCCGGTCACCGGCCGGCTCGACGCCTTCGAGTGGCGCGCGCCGATGGAGCGGCTTGGCCAGTTGATCGACAGCCGCGACGATGCGCCGGATGCCGCCGTTGTGGCTATCGAAGCGCCGGCCAGGCCGGTGTCGGAAAAGCCGATCGCTGTCGTCGATCCTGCGGTCTCGGGCAGCGAGACAACGGGCAAGGGAACCGATAGAAGCGAAGATCAGGTCACGCCGGTGACTGCGGCTGCGTTCGCGGCGGTGCCGGCTGATGCCGAGGCGGTCGAGCCGGCGGAAGAACTGGCGCGCTTGCCGGACGATCCCGGCGTCGATCCGGACGAGGAAGCGGAAAAGTCGCCGCGCCGGTTCCGGCTGTTTTGATTTTGGCCTTCGGGTGATTGACTTGGCCCTTGGGCCGTTTGGGAATGGATTGATGTTCGAACGCGTTCTGTCGTTTCTCAGGGATTTGCCGGCCGGCGCCGGCGCGCAGGCCAGCACGGACGATCCGCGTGTCGCCGCGTCGGCGCTGCTCTACCATGTGATGAACGCCGACGGCGTGCGCCAGGATGTCGAATGGGAGCGGTTCAAGGCGGTGCTCTCCGAAAGTTACTCGATCAGCGGTGCCGAGCTCGAAGCGCTCGTCGCCGCCGGGGAGCGCGCCGACAATGAGGCGATCGATCTCTATGCCTTCACCAGCGTGCTCAAGCGCCATCTCGACGCGGACGGGCGCAAGGCCTTTATCGGCCTGATGTGGGAGATCGTCTACGCCGATGGCGAGCTGCACGAGCTCGAGGACAATACGGTCTGGCGCGTCGCCGAGCTGATCGGCGTCGAGCGTCACGACCGGGTCGAGGCGCGCCGCAAGGCGGCGGCGCATGCCCCGGGCGCGCGTGGAATTTCGAGCGACGAATAGACGGGATCTCGCCTGACGATGCCGCGCAGAACGAGTTCGAAGCCAAAAATCCTGATCGTGCTGCATCAGGAGAATTCGAGCCCCGGACGCGTCGGCCACATGCTCATCGAAGAGGGTTTCGAGCTCGACATCCGCCGCCCGCCGCTCGGCGACGCCTTGCCGGAGACGCTGGATGGCCATGCCGGCACGGTGGTGTTCGGCGGGCCGATGAGCGCCAATGACGAGGACGAGTTCGTCCGCCGCGAGACCAATTGGCTGGAAATTCCGCTGCGGGAGAACAGCCCATGCCTGGGCATCTGCCTCGGCGCGCAGATGCTGGTCAACCATCTCGGCGGCAAGGTCGAGGGTCACGGCGAAGGGCTGGTCGAGATCGGCTGGTATCCGCTCAAGGCGACCGAGGCGGGCCGGAAACTCATGCACTGGCCCGAAATGGTCTACCAGTTCCACCGCGAGGGCTTTTCGCTGCCGAGGGACGCGACGCTGCTGGCGACGGCCGATACCTATCCCAACCAGGCCTTCCGCTATGGCGACAATGCCTGGGGCATCCAGTTCCACGGCGAGCTGACCCGGGTGATGATGCAGCGCTGGGTGGTGCGCGGCGCGCATCGCTTCGAGTTGCCGGGCGCGCAGCCCGGCCGCGATCACCTCGGCGGCCGGCTGATCTGGGACATGCACCTGAAGCGCTGGCTGGACGAGTTTTTGCGCATGGTGTTCGGCAGGCCGGCGGTGCGGTAGCTCCCTCTCCTGCGATTTATCTACGGTTCGAGCACCGGCCGCATGAAGCTACGCTCATAGCTGAGAATGCTGCGATTGCGCTTTTCCGTCTCAAACACTTCCTGGCATTCCGGGTCGGCCGCCATCCGCTTGCGATAGTCCTCGTAGTCGGCAAGGCTCGGAAAGCTGAACATGGCATAGGCGATATTGTTCGCTCCTTCGCTCGGAAGGAAATAGCCGTGATGGTTTCCGCCGAGGCGATTGACCAGACCGATCCAGCGGCGGCCATATTCTTCAAACTCGGCGAGCTTGTACGGGTCGATGACATATTTCAGGTAACAGGTGATCATGGGAGTTCCTGTGACAGGGTGATGTATCTTGCTGACCGTCAGCGAGCGTCAGTTCCGGCCGTTGAGGTGGCGTACTTTACGCAGTTGCGGGAACAGCACCATCCACAGCCCGGCAACCGCGATCGCGCCGATGCCGCCAATGACGACGGCCGGAACCGTGCCGATCAGCGCCGCCATGGTGCCGGCGCGGAATTCGCCGACTTCGTTGGAGGCGCCGACAAAAACCTGGTTCACGGCGTTGACGCGGCCGCGCACCTCGTCCGGCGTCCACAACTGGATCAGCGTCTCCCTGATGTAGACGCTGAACATGTCGGTGGCGCCGAGGAAGACGAGTGCTGCGATCGACAGCCAGGTGATGGTCGACAGGCCGAACAGCACGGTGAAGGCGCCGAACGACGCGGCTGCGGCCAGCATGATCATGCCGGCATGGTTGCGAAGTGGATGGCCGGCCAGCCAGATGGCGACGCAGATGGCGCCGACGCTGGGCGCCGAGCGCAGCAGGCCGAGGCCCCAGGGGCCGAGCTGCAGGATATCGCGCGCATAGACCGGCAGCAGCGCAGAAGCGCCTGACAGCAGAACGGCGAACAGATCGAGCGAGATGGCGCCAAGCACGATCTTCTCGCTCCAGATATAGCTGAACCCGCCAAACAGGTTCTGCAGCGTCGGCTTCTCGGTCTCGGTGCGTTGGGCAGGCTTCGGGATGGTGAAGATCAGCAGTCCGGACGCAAGCATGAGCACGGCGGCGGTGCCGTAAGCGGCTTCCGCAGACACGCCGTAGAGCAGGCCGCCGGCGACCGGACCGACGATGGTCGCGGTCTGCCAGGCGGACGAGTTCCAGGCGATGGCGTTGGCGAAATCCTCCGGCGGCACCAGATTGGCGAACAGTGAGGCCGAGGCCGGGCCGAAGAAGGCGCGCGCCACGCCGAACATGGCGAGCACGCAGAAGATCGGCAGCGATCCGCTGATGCCATGCAGTGTCAGGGTGAGCAGCGCCAGCGCGCAGATCGCCTCCACCACCACCGCCAGCGCCATGATCAGGCGGCGGCCGAAGCGGTCGGCGACGACCCCGGTGACCAGCACCAAAAGCAGGGACGGCAGGAACTGGACGATGCCGACCAGGCCGAGGTCGAAGGGATCGCGCGTCAAATCATAGATCTGCCAGCCGACGGCGACCGAGACGATCATGGTGGCGAAGGTGGTGAGGAAGCGCGCCGCCCAATAGCTCAGGAAGGAGCGGTGGCGAAACGCGGCATAGCGCTGGTCCGGCGAAGTTTGTGCGGCAGTCATGAAATGAGGCCCCGTTGCGATGGCATTGATCGGCGGGGCACTTCCCGAATGGGCGCTGGTCCGACCAATGGAACGTCTAACAAAGTTCGCGGCGGGATGTGCGTTAAAATCAGGCCTGGATCAAGGGATTTTCAGCCTGCTCCGCCCGTCGCACAAGGAAGTTACTGCCGAAGTGCTGCCGAAATGGCTTCGAGCCCGCCTCGCAACTCGGCTTCCGTCGGCCAGCCGAAGCCGACGCGGAAGAAGCGCTTTTGCATTTCGAACCAGTGGCCGGGCCCGACATAGGTGCCGTGGTCTTCCAGCAGGTTGACATAGAAGCGGTCGAGGTCGAAACCGGGTTCGACGTTGAGGCGCGGGAAGCCGACGACGCCGCCTTCGGGCCTGATCCAGTCGACCAGCGGCTCGCGATCGATCCAGGCCTGGACGATGTCGCGGCGCTTGTCCATTTCGGGCAACAACGTCGCCAGGAACGCGTCCCGCCGTTCCAGCATGCCGCGGGCAATGCCTTCGTCGATGACACTACCGCAAATGCCGATCTGTTCCTTGGCGGCGAGGAATGTCTCCTGAAGCGCCGCATCCCTGGTGATCAGCCAGCCGATGCGGATGCCGGGAATGCCGAAGGCTTTCGACAGGGACGAGACGCTGATCGCCTTCTTGCTGAGCGAGGCCGCCGACGGCAGGCGCCGGCCATAGGAAAGGTCGCGATAGGTCTCGTCGACCAGCAAATGGCAGTTTCTGGCCTCCGCGAGCGCCACCAGCGCATCGAGATCGGTGCGCGACATCATCGTGCCGGTCGGGTTGTGCGGACAAGTAACGCTGATCAGTTTCGTGTTCGGCCGCATCGCCGCGTTGATGGCCTTGACATCGATGGCAAAGCCGTCCTCGAAAGCGAGATCGACAAAGCTGATGGCGCAACCGATCGCGCGTGGGGTTTCGATGTTGGTGGCGTAGTTGGGCCTGATGACGACGAGGTGATCGCTCGCCGACAGAAGCGAGGTGGAGATGATGAACAGCGCGCCGGCGGCACCGGCGGTGACCAGCACATCGTCAGGCGAGACGCCGGCATCCTGCGCTGCGATCAGCGCACGCAACTCCTTGTCGCCGCGATGCTCGCCATAGAACAGCGTCAGATCGGGCAGCGACAGGCCGATGTCGGAAAGCTTCTGGTCGGCGATCGAGCTTTCGGAGAGATTGAAGCGGATGCGGTCGTAGCCGTATTCCTCCGGCGCTTCCTTCTCGATCACCATCCTGGTGTAATTCATGGCTTCCCCCGCATCACCTTTGTCTGGGGTATCCAAGCCATAAAAACATGAAGCCTGCCAAGGCGGTTTCGCCGGCAGGCTTCTGCTCCAGTCGTCCTAAATATTGGCTCAGGCCGAATTGCTCAGGCCGCGACCTTGGCCTTGCGGCCCTTGGCCTTGACGGGCGCCACTTCGACGGCCTTGCGGCCGAGGCCGATCGACTTCGCCAGTTGCGAGCGCGAGGCCGCGTAGTTGGGGGCAACCATCGGATAGTCCGCCGGCAGGCCCCATTTGGCGCGGTAGGCGTCCGGCGTCAGGCCGAAATGCACGCCGAGATGGCGCTTCAACGATTTGAACTTCTTGCCGTCCTCGAGGCAGATGATGAAATCCGGCGTCACCGACTTCTTCGGGTTGACTGCGGGAACCAGGGGTGCTGCCACCGGAACGGCCGGCTTGCCGAGCCCGCTGATCGAGGTGGCGACGCTGGCGATGAGGTCGGCCAGACCGGAGGCGGGCAGGCGGTTCTTCTCAACGTAAGCGGATACGATGTGGGCGGTCAGTTCGAGAAGGTCGATACGAGCGTCGTTGCTATCGTCGGTCAATGTTTCCTCCGTCTATGGTGCACGGCCTCGAAAATCGGGAGCGTTTTCGAAAGGACGAGGCACAAAAAACAAAAAATGCTGAAGCGTCTTTAGCGTGTTCCGCGGAGCACGCCGGACAGTGCGCAAAATTCCTAGTCGGCAAATCTGCGCAACGCAATGATTAAGCGCGGCGACACACGTTATTTTGAACAACTATACTAAACTGTAATACTATCAGACGATCAGGGCCTTGTCTCGCCACAGACGAAATCCGCCTTCGAAGGCGCGTGTGTTGTCACCGCGCCTGGAGTCGGCCGGTAACTCGTCGAGCTTGTCGACATTGCCGCCACCAATGACGACATAGTCTGGCTGCAGGGCGGCGCGCAGCCGGCTGACGACGTCGAAGACATATTTGCGCCACTTCTTCTTGCCGCGCTTTTCCAGGCCGCGCTCGCCGACATAGTCCTCGAAGCTTGCGCCCTTCTTGTAGGGAAGATGGGCGAGTTCCATCGGCTGGCCGACATTGTCGAGGATCATCGCCGCACCGAGGCCGGTTCCGAGGCCGAGGAACAGCATGCGCCCGCCCTCATAGCTGCCGATGGCCTGCATCAGCGCATCATTGACCACCTTGACCGGCTTGCCGAACTGCGCGGCGAAATCGAAGCCGGCCCAGCCCTTGCCGAGGTTCATCGGGTCGAGCACCGGCTTGTTGTGACGCACCGGGCCGGGATAGCCCATCGAGATGACGTCATAGGACAGGCCTTCGGCGAGCTTCTTCACCGTGGCGATCATCTGCTGCGGCGTCAGGTCCGGGCCGGAATCGGCCCGGCGCTCGGCGCCGCCGTTGCTGGTCAGGATCTTGACGTGCGAGCCGCCAATATCGATCGCCAACACGATCTGCTCGGGTGCTGTCTGCTTCACGGCCTTGGCCATCGCGTCCCCTTCCCTCATGCCACCGGGTCGATCCAGCCATTGGGTGGCCCGAAGCCGGCCATGGCGTCGGCCGGCCCCCATGTTTTCGGCTCGTAGAGATGCGGCGTCGTGGTGTCGCCGAGCACCGGCCCGACAATGCGCCAGGCGAGCTCCGCCGCATCCTGGCGGGTGAAGAGTTGGCCATTGCCGTTCATGGCGTCGCCGATCAGCCGTTCGTAAGGCGGCATGTCGCTCTTGCTGTCGTCGAGCGCCGTCAACTCCACCTGCTCGCCGACCATGTCGTCGCCAGGCGCCTTGCGCTGGGCGCCGATGGCGATCACCACCTGCGGGTCGATACGGAAGCGCACGTAATTCTGGTCGGCGGGCTTGATAGGGTCGAAGACGTCGAGCGGCGGCCGCTTCAGCCGCACCACCACCTCGGTGACATGCACCGGCATGTTCTTTCCGGCGCGGATGAAGAACGGCACGTCCTGCCAGCGCCAGGTGTCGACGAAGAAGCGCACCGCCGCGAAGGTCTCGACCGGCGAGTTCGGCTTGACGCCGGGCTCGGCGAGATAGCCGGTGAACTGGCCGCGCACGACATCGTCCTTCGTCAGCGTCCGGATCGCCCTCAGCACCTGGACCTTCTCGTCGATCAGATCGTCGGCGGAACGGCCGACCGGCGGCTCCATGGCCAGCAGCAAAAGGATGTTGAGCAGGTGGTTCTCGATGACGTCGCGGATGCAGCCGACATCGTCATAGAACTTACCGCGCCCTTCGATGCCGAAATCCTCGGCCATGGTGATCTGCACGCTCTCGACGAAATTGCGGTTCCAGATCGGTTCGAGCAGGGAATTGGCGAAGCGGAAATAGAGCAGGTTCTGGATCGCTTCCTTGCCGAGATAGTGGTCGATGCGGAAGATCGACTGTTCGTCGAACACCAGATGCAGCACCCGGTTCAGCCAGCGCGCCGATTGCAGATCGTGGCCGAACGGCTTTTCCACCATCAGCCGCGCGCCATGCGCGGTGCCGGATTGCTCCAACCCTTGCACGACCGTCTCGAACATGGTCGGCGGCACCGCCATGTAGTGCAGCGGCCGCTGGGCGCTGCCGAGCGCTGTCTTCAGCTTCTCGAAAGTGGCCGGATCGCGGTAGTCGCCGCTGACATAGCGCAGCTGCGAGGCGAATTTGGCGAACACCTTCTCGTCGATCTTGCCCAGCGCATTGACGATGCCGTCGCGGGCGCGGTCCTGCAACTGCTTCAAGTCCCAGGCGTCGAAGGCGACACCGATCACCGGTTCGGTGAGCGTGCCCTTGGCCACCATCTGGTACAGCGCTGGAAATATCTTCTTGTGGGCGAGGTCGCCGGTGGCCCCGAAGAGCACTAGTGTGTCGGACCGTTCCTGGCTCATGCGTGCGTCTCCCGCTGTGGCGTCACTTGCCGGCCTTCGGCTTTTCGACATGGCCGCCGAAGGCGTAGCGCATGGCGGACAACAGCTTGTCGGCGAATTCTGATTCGCCTTGCGAGGAGAAACGGTCGAACAACGCCGAGGACAGCACCGGCGCCGGCACGCCGGTGTCGATCGCCGCCTTCAGCGTCCAGCGGCCTTCGCCCGAATCCGAAACCCGGCCGCCGAACTGCGCCAGGCCCGGATCGCTCTTCAGGGCGCCGGCGGTCAGGTCGAGCAGCCACGAGCCAATGACGCTGCCATGGCGCCAGACCTCGGCCACCTGCGGAAGGTCGATGTCGAACTGGTAATATTGCGGGTTTTCCAGCGGGCTGGTCTCGGCGTCCGCCGTGCGTTGCCGCTTGCCGGCATTGGCCGATTTCAGGATGTTCATGCCTTCTGCATAGGCGGCCATGACGCCATACTCGATGCCATTGTGCACCATCTTGACGAAGTGGCCGGCGCCGCTCGGTCCGCAATGCAGATAGCCGAAGGGCGCGGTGCCTGCGGCCTTGTCCGGGGTCGGCGCGCCGGCATCGGCGCCCGGCGCCAGCGTGGCGAAGACCGAATCGAGGTGCTTCACCGCTACGTCGGGACCGCCGATCATCAGGCAGTAGCCGCGCTCCAGGCCCCAGACACCGCCGCTGGTGCCGACATCGACCAGATGGATGCCCTTGGTGGCCAGTTTCGCGGCCTGGTCGACGGCGTCGTGATAGTAGGAATTGCCGCCGTCGATGACGATGTCGCCGGGCTCCATCAGGGCCGACACCTGATCGATGATCTTGCCGGTGATCGCTGCCGGCAGCATCAGCCAGACACAGCGCGGCTTGGCGAGCTTACCGACGAATTCCGTCAGGGAGGCCGCGCCCAGGGCGCCGTCGCTCACCAGCGCCGCGACGCTTGCCGGGTTGATGTCGTAGACGACGCATTCATGGCCGTCGCGCATCAGGCGGCGGACCATGTTGGCGCCCATCCGGCCCAGTCCCATCATTCCGATCTGCATGGTTTCGTCCCGATTGCTTGAGGAAAGAAGAAATCTATCGGTCCCGCCTAATCATGATGCGTCAATGCCGACGCTGAAGTCGACATTCTCCCAACGCATCGCATCGGGCCAGAAAAAAGTGAAGACGATGGTGCTTCCCGGCGCCAGTCCGGCGACCGGCAGGTCGACCAGATGGACGCCGAAAGCGTTTTCCCCGGTCTTGTGATCCTGGATCGTCAGCCAATTGTCGCTGCTCCAATGGACGACGCCCGGCGCCGAAAGCTCGACGCGCAAAACCTTGCCGGCGGGGATGGAGCGGATCTTGTTGTTGAAGCGCCATATCCTGAGCGGCGAGCTTGTCTTGCCCTTGATGTAGCGCTCAACGCCTTGCGGCGGCATGTCGAAGACCGCGCCGTCGCGTAGCGATCGCAACAGCTTGATGTGCTCGGCATGCGCCCAGACCAGCGGCATGGCGCTGCCGGAGGGTTTGCCAAGCCACAGCTCGCGGTCCGGCAGGTCCGGGCTGTCCCAGACCTGTTCCGGCAGCAGCCCGCCTATGCCCGCCGAGCGCTCGAAGGTCTCGAGAAGCTCCGCGGCTTTGTCCTTGCGGCCGGCGGCCAGCTCATAATGCGCCCGCTCACCGGTGAGCAGGGGCCAGGCGCGTCCCTGGCCGGTGCCGTCGAAAGGCGTGCCATCCTCGTGCTCACCATAGCCGTCGCCGGTGTAGCGGTGCCAGACCGGGCCTTGCGGCAGGTCGCAACGCAAAAGGGCGTCGACGGCCTTGACGGTATCGACGATGCGCGGATCGTCGGCCGCCCTGAGGCCAAAGCGGACCAAGGCCAGGGCGTCTGGGCTGATGATGGCTTCCGCCGGTTTGTCGGTGTCGCCCGGCGGACGATTCTTGATCGGCACGAAGCCGTCCTTCGGCGCGGCGGCGCCCGCATCGTCCGGCGGCGCGATGCGGACATAGTAGCCTTCGACGCCTGTCTCGATGCACACCTCAGTGCCCGTGACGTACGTCCAGCGTTCGACCTGATCGTTCCAACAGTCGGCGATTTCGCGCAGGTAGTTTGCCGGCTCACTCTTTCCGACGACATCCAGCATGTCGGCGGCGGCAAGCAGCGCGGCGATCTCGACGGCCAGCGTGAACGGGCTGTAGCCGGCGTCTTCCTCCCAGCGGTCCTCGCCGGTGACGGGGCCGTTGCGCACGACATAGGAGGCCGCGCTTTCGATCATCGCCAGGAAATCGGCGAGTTTTGTGCGCGGCAGGTGGCCGGCGCGGCGCAAGGCGTCGGCCAGAAGCAGCGGAAAGGCGCATTCATCCATCTGGATGCCGGGCCAATAGGCGGTGCCGTTTGACCAGACATTCTGCGGCCAGTGGCCGTCGGGCTGCTGGATCGAGCGCAGATAGGTCAGGATCTGCAGCGCCTGCTTGCCGTCGCCGGCGGCAAGGAAACCGCCGGCGGTCTCGACCAGGTCGCGCGGCCAGACCAGATGGTAGCCGCCGAGATCGTCGTCGCCCTTGTTGAAGCCCCAGGGGATCGACAGGCTGGCAACGGCGGCACCCGGTCGCGCGACCGAGAGATGCGAGGCCAGAACCGCTGTGCTCACACGATAGGTGTTCAGCCCGGAGGCGGTGTGGCGGTCGAGCTTCTCAAGTCCGGCCTGGAATGTCCGCCAGTTCTCGACATAGGTCGCGGCGGCTGCTTCGAAACCCTGCTTGAGACTGGCCAGCGCCAGGTCGGCGGCTGCTTCCGGCGACGCGCCGAAGCCGAGCGCCAGCAAGGCCGTGGTTTTGTCGGCCGAGAAGCCGATCTCGCCGGTCAGCGCGACATTGCCGTCTTCCGCCCGCTGGCAGGAGGGATCGAGCGCACCGCCGTTCTGCAATTGCTGCCAGCCGTCGGAGAAACCGACATAGCCGGCCGAACAGCTATGCCAGGGCAGCGAGGAGACCAGCGCCAGGGATACGCCGCGCCCCGTAGCGAAAAGCACGGGCTGGCCTTTGTGTTCGCCAGCCCAGGCCGTGTTGCCCATGCCGGCGTTGACGAGGTGCGGCGCAAGCAGCGCGTAGACCTGGTAGTCGGCCGCCGAAGCTTTCAGCGGAACGAATGCAATCTCCTGCAGCAGGACGGGCCGTTTCGGATCCGTAATGATGCGCTTTTCGATATGGTAGGCGCCGTCTGTCGCGGTGTTGGTCAGCCTGTATCCCGGCACGCCGTCCTCGAAGGGCGCGACTGCGTGCGCGGCGTCGCGCTTCTCTTCCGAGAAATAGCCGCCAGGGCCGGTGACGATCAGCTCCATGTCGCGCGTGCAGGCGCTGTCGAGACGCGGATAGTAGATCTCGTTCAAGATGCCGTGACTGATCGTGAACCAGAGCGGGCTCTTGGCTGAAAACGCGGTGCCGACGCCACTCTTGGCGCTTGATGTCCAGCGGGCCGGTATTCCGGGCGCGCCTTTTGCAACGGTCGGCGTTCCTGCCATCAATTGGCCTCCTGTCGTGCTCCTAGACCATGTGCCGGCGGCTTTTTCAATCATTGCACCGCAAGTTGATCGGAGGCATGCCAGCCTTTGCAGTTGACAGCTTGCGGTTCGTCTGAATTTGTCTGACAATAGATAAAAAACAGGGACTGCGCGTAACCATCATCAGGCAAAACTAGCAACTTTGGGAGGAAATCATATGAACAAACTGCTCGTTCTGGGTGCGCTGGCGGCTATGCTCGCCTCGGGCACGGCCCTTGCCGACACCAGCGGCAAGAAGATCGCATTCTCCAACAATTACGCCGGCAATTCGTGGCGGCAGGCGATGCTGGACAGTTATGGCATCGTCACCAAGAAGGCGGTGGACGACAAGATCGTCGGCGCGGCCGACATCTTCACCACCGCCGACAAGGAAGTGCCGACGCAGGCGGCGCAGGTGCAGAACCTGATCCTGCAGGGCTATGACGCCATCGTCATCAACGCGGCCTCGCCGGATGCGCTCAATGGCGCCATCAAGCAGGCCTGCGATGCCGGCATCACTGTCGTCTCCTTCGACGGCACCGTCACCGAGCCCTGCGCCTACCGCGTCGTCGTCGACTTCAAGGATATGGGCAAGCAGGAAGTCGAGCAGATGGCCAAGTTCCAGCCCAAGGGCGGGAACCTTCTTGAAATCCGCGGCCTGGCCGGCACCTCGATCGACGATGCCATCCATGCCGGCATCCTCGAAGGCGTCGCCGCCCATCCCGAATTCAAGATCGTCGGCTCGGTGACCGGCGACTGGGACCAGACGACGGCGCAGAAGGCGGTCGCGACCATCCTGCCCTCGCTGCCCGATGTCGTCGGCATCGTCGACCAGGGCGGTGACGGCTATGGCGCCGCCCAGGCTTTCGCCGCCGCTGGCAAGCCGCGCCCGACCATCATCATGGGCAACCGCCAGGACGAACTGAAGTGGTGGAAGGAACAGAAGGACAAGGACGGCTACAAGACCTGGTCGGCTTCGATCGCGCCCGGCGTGTCGTCACTCGCCTTCTGGGTGGCGCAGCAGGTGCTCGATGGCCGCAAGGACATTCCGCACGACCTGCTGGTGCCGTATCTGGCCTTCACCCAGGACGACTTCGAGGCAGCCCTGCCTAAGATCAAGGAAGGCGGCGTCGCCACCCACGAATACACACAGGAAGACGCCCTCGCGGCGATCAAGGCCAACATCAAGTGACTGTCGTGCCAGCGTTGCCCTTCGTACCATCGCGCGGATATCGTTGAGTATGCCTGAAGGGAACGCTGACATCATAAGACTGAACGGCGCCGAAAAACATTTCGGCGCCGTTCGCGCGCTGGGCGGGGTGGATTTCCATGTCCGGCCCGGCGAATGCGTCGGCCTGGTCGGCCACAATGGCGCCGGCAAATCGACGTTGATGCACATGGTGGCGGGCACGCTCGTGCCCGACAGCGGCAAGATCGGCGTGCATGGCGGCATCGAGGACAACTACTCGGTGTCGCGGGCGCAGAAACTCGGCATACGCTGCGTGTTCCAGGAACTGTCGCTGTGCCCCAATCTCAGCGTCGCCGAAAACACGCGCATCAACCACGCCTCGCTCTCGGGCCTCGGCTGGCGGCGCAAGGCGGCAGCACTCATCACCGCCAAGCTTGACGAAATCTTTCCGGATCATGGCATCTCGGCCTGGGACATTGTCGGCGACCTGTCGATCGGCCGGCGCCAGATGGTCGAGGTGGCGCGCGCCTTCACGGTCACCCAGGACCGGCTCGACCTCGTCATCCTCGACGAGCCGACATCGTCGCTCGACGCGCATACATCAGGCCAGTTGCTGGCCTTTGTGCGCCGCTTCGTCGCCGGCGGCAAAAGCTGCATCCTGATCTCGCATGTGCTGGGCGAGGTGCTGAAAAATGCCGACCGCATCGTGGTGATGCGCGACGGCAAGGTGGTTGTCGCTGATGCGGCAAATGCCTTCGACCGCGACCGGCTGGTGACGGCGATGGGCGGGGCGGAGGCACGGCAGAAGATCGCGGCGGCGATTGCCGCCGCCAAGCCGGCGGCCAGTCCGCTGCGGGTGCGGGCGCGTCCCGCCGCGCAGAAGGACGGCGCCGACCTTGTCGCCCGCGCCGGCGAGATCATCGGCCTTGCGGGGTTGGCGGGACACGGCCAGACCGACCTGCTGCTGGCGATTTTCGCTGCTGCTTCCCGCGCCAGGACCGGCATCGAAGTGACCGCGCCAGTAGCGCTGGTGGCCGGCGACCGCCAGTCGGATGGCATTTTCCCGCAATGGTCGATCGCGCAAAATATCGGCATCCGTTCGCTGGCGCGTTTGCGCAATGGCCTGTTGATCTCGCCGCGGCGCGAGGCCGAACTCGCCGAGGCCTGGCAGAAGAAGATCGGCATCCGCACGCCCGACATGAACAACAACATTTTTTCGCTGTCGGGCGGCAACCAGCAGAAGGCGCTGTTTGCCCGCGCGCTCGGCTCGGATGCGGAAATCGTGCTGATGGACGATCCGATGCGCGGCGTCGATATCGGCACCAAACTAGAAGTCTACGACCTCGTGCGCGAAGAGGCTGGCCGCGGCCGCACCTTCCTCTGGTACACGACGGAAACCGAGGAACTCGACAATTGCGACCATGTCTATGTCTTCAAGAACGGCCGCATCGTCGCCAATCTGGGTCGCGACGAATTGACCGAAGAGAAGATCATCCAGTCCTCGTTCGGCGACGCGGCCTGAGATGACCGCCGCCAGTCTCGACACCACTGCCAGGAGTTCCGCCGAGCGCGGCGCGCTGGCCCGTGCCCGCCTTTTGCGCGGGCTGCTGCCGGCGCTGTCGCTGGCATTGGTGCTCGCCGCCATTGCCTGGCTCAACCCGCGCGCCATCAGCTATTTCGGCTTCAGCCTGATGCTGAACCTGGCGATCCCGATCGCGCTGGCGACGATCGCGCAGATGTTCGTCATTGCAGGCAACGAGCTCGACCTGTCGATCGGCACCTTTGTCGGTTTCGTCGGCTGCGTCACCGCGACCTGGCTGAAGGAGGCGCCGCTCATCGGCGTCGCCATCCTGCTTGGCTCGATCGGCATCTATGCGCTGCTTGGCGCGCTGATCCATCTGCGCAATCTGCCGTCGATCGTGGTGACGCTCGGCATGAGTTTCGTCTGGCAGGGGCTCGCCATCCTCGTCCTGCCCAAGCCCGGCGGCAAGGCGCCGGACTGGCTGCTGGCGATCATGTCGTTCAAGCCGCCCTTCATTCCCTTCCCGATCATCGCGGCGCTGCTGATCGGCCTCGTCGTCCATTTCGGCCTGATGCGCACCTCCTATGGCGTGATCCTGCGCGGCTCCGGTGGCAATCCGGCCGCGCTCAAGCGCGCCGGCTGGTCGCTGCTGAAGACCAAGATCGTGCTGTTCGCGCTGGCCGGCCTGTTCGGCGTGCTGTCGGGCATGGCGCTGATCGGCATCACCACCTCGGCCGACGCCAATATCGGCAATGGCTATACGCTGCTGGCGATCGCCGGCGTCATCCTCGGCGGCGGTGAATTCGTCGGCGGTCGGGTGTCGCCGATCGGCGCGGTGATCGGCGCGCTGACACTGGCGCTGGCGGCCTCGCCGCTGCTCACCTTCATGCACATTCCGCCGGACTGGCAGGTGGCCGCCAACGGCGCCATCCTGATCATCGTGCTGGCGGCGCGGGTGCTGATCAGCCGCAAGGAGAGGTGAGCGATGATCTTGGTGAAATCGCTGGCCGGCAAACCCTGGGTATGGTCGTTCCTCGGCGCGCTTGTCGTGTGGCTGGCGACGATCGCCTTCACCGGCGGCTATGGCGCCGGCGGCATGGTGACGGCAGCGCTGTCGCTTGCAGTGTTCACCGTCATCGTTGGCGTCGGCCAGATGTTCGTCATCACGCTCGGCCCCGGCAATGTCGACCTGTCGCTGCCGGCCAACATCGGGCTCGCCAGCGCGGTTGCCATGAAGGTGATGGCCGGCAGCGATTCCATGATCGTGGTAGGCCTTCTGGCAGCGCTCGCCTGCGGCGCGGCGATCGGCGCGGTCAACTATCTGCTGATCTGGGCGCTGCGCATTCCGCCGATCATCGCCACTTTGTCGGCGAGCTTCATCATCCAGTCCATCGACATCAGCTATGGGCGCGGGCTGCAGATCAAGCCGCCGCCGGGCTTTGCCGATTTCACCAATTGGCAGATCCTGGGCATCCCCGTGCTGGCGGTGCTGACCGTCTTGTTCACCATCGGCGCGGCCATGGCCCTGCAGCGCATGATCTATGGCCGCTCGGTGCTGGCGATCGGCCAGAACATCCGCGCCGCATGGCTCGCCGGCGTCAATGTCGGCCGCATCCGCTTCCTCACCTACACACTGTCGGGCGCGCTCGGCGGCATCGATGGCGCGCTGCTTGCCGGCTATTTCCGCGGCGCCAATGTCGACATCGGCAATGAATATCTGCTCGCCTCGATCGCCGTCGTGGTCATCGGCGGCACGTCGGTGGCCGGCGGCAAGGCCAACGTGCCGGGTGTGTGGGGCGCGGCGCTATTCCTGGTGCTGCTTTTGACCATGCTCAACACCTTTGGGGTCAGCGCCGGGGTGCGTCTGCTGCTGACGGGGCTGATCATTGTCGGCGTTATTACGGCGGCGGGTGGGGAGAAGGCGGTGCGGTAGCGTGAGGGATCACGACGCATCGACGCTGAGTTCTTGCGCAATCGTTGGGCCAGCCCAACAGCGGGTTCCCATTCGTGGCGGGGCCTAGTAAACCCTTCCGCGATCTCAGTCGGTCCCGGGAGGGCTCTGCTTGTCCAGTTCTGTCAGCGTCGTGAACGACAATGGCGTCGCCATCGTCACCATCGACAATCCGCCGGTCAACGCGCTGAGCTTTCATGTCCGCGAGCCGCTGATGCAGGCGCTCGTTGCCTTGCGCGATGACGCGTCGGTGGCGGCCATTGTGATTGCCTGCGCTGGACGGACCTTCGTCGCCGGCGCCGACATCACCGAATTCGGCAAGCCGGTGCAACAGCCCGATCTGCGTGCCATCGTGGCGATGTTGGAAACCATCGCCAAGCCGACGGTTGCCGCCATCCACGGCACGGCGCTCGGCGGTGGGCTGGAACTGGCGCTCGGCTGCCATTTCCGTGTCGCCGATGCCGGCGCCAAGCTCGGCCTGCCCGAAGTCAAGCTCGGCATCTTGCCAGGCGGTGGCGGCACGGTGCGGTTGCTGCGTCTTGTCGGCGCGGTGAAGGCCCTGAAGATGATTGTCTCGGGTACGCCGATCGGCGCGACCGAAGCGCATGCCGGCGGTCTGGTCGATGCCGTTTTCGAAGGCGATCTGACCACGCACGCCGTGAACTTTGCCCGCGAAATCGCCCGCAAGGGTGGTCCGTTCACGCCGGTGCGTGATCGCGATGACTTGCTTGGCGAAACGGATCTCACGGCTTTCGATGCCGAGGCGGCGGATCTCGCAAGGAAAGCGCGCGGGCTCGAAGCGCCGGTCGCCTGCGCGCAAGCGGTGCGCAATGCCGTCACGCTGCCCTTCGACGAAGCGCTGGCAGAGGAGCGCGTGCTGTTCGCAAAACTGGTCGCCAGCGACCAGTCGCGGGCGCAGCGCCATCTGTTCTTCGCCGAACGTGAGGCGGCAAAGCTTCCCGGCAAGGACACGCCCAAGCGCAGGATCGCGCGCGTCGGTGTCATCGGCGCCGGCACGATGGGCGGCGGCATCGCCATGGCCTTCGCCAATGGCGGTTTCTCGGTCACTTTGCTGGAAACCAGCGCGGAAGCGCTGCAGCGCGGGCTGGGCACGATCGAGAAGAACTATGCCGTTTCCGTTTCGCGCGGTTCCTTGACCGAAGACGCCAAGCATCAGCGGCTCGCCCAGTTCAAGGGCTCGACCGACTATGCCGATCTCGCCGAATGCGACTTGATCATCGAGGCGGTGTTCGAGGACATGGCGGTGAAGAAGGAGGTGTTCGGCAGGCTCGACGCCGTGACCAAGCCGGGCGCCATCCTCGCCACCAACACCTCCTATCTCGACATCAACGAAATCGCCGGCTCCATCTCGCGACCGCAGGATGTGCTCGGCCTGCATTTCTTCTCGCCGGCCAATGTCATGAAGCTGCTGGAGATCGTGCGCGCCGACAAGACCGCGCCGGATGCGCTGGCGACCGTCATCGATCTGGCACGGCGGATCGGCAAGGTGGCTGTCGTCGTCGGCGTCTGCCATGGCTTCGTCGGCAACCGCATGCTGGCCGCGCGCGGTTCGGAATCGGAAGCGCTGCTGCTGGAGGGCGCGACACCCAGCCAGATCGACAAGGCCTTCACCGATTTCGGCTGGCCGATGGGGCCGTTCCAGATGGGCGATCTCGCCGGCCTCGACATTGGCTGGCGCAACCGCAAGGCACGCGGCCTGACGGCCGTCATCGCCGACACGCTGTGTGAGCAGGGGCGTTTCGGCCAGAAGACCGGCCGGGGGTTCTACCTCTACGAGGCCGGCGCGCGGGCAGGCGTTCCCGATCCCGAGGTCGAGGCGCTGATCCGTGACAAGGCCGCTGAGCGTGGCATCGCGCCGCGTGCCATCAGTGCGGAAGAAATCATCGAGCGCACGCTCTATCCCCTGGTCAATGAGGGCGCGAAGATCCTCGAAGAGAAGATCGCGGCCCGCGCCTCGGACATCGATGTCGTCTGGGTCAATGGCTACGGTTTTCCGATCGGCAAGGGCGGGCCGATGTTCTGGGCTGGCCTGGAAGGGGCGGCAAAGATCGTCGAACGGCTCGAGCATTGGCACCAGCAGACCGGCAAGGATGTGTTCGGGCCGGCACCGCTGCTGAAGCGGATGGCCGAGACAGGTTCCTGGGATGGCGACGCGTCAGCCTGATCAAACGACCGCTGAAGGCCGTGGCAATTACCGGATCCGCGCGTCGATGATCTCGACGAAGCGGGCGAACAGGCCGGCCTGCGACTTGATCTTGAGCTTGCGATAGATGTTGCGGCGGTGAACTTTTACCGTTCCCGGCACGATGCGCATGGCTCTCGCGATCGATTCCGTCGAGTGCCCCTGCAGCACCAGGTCGACGACATGCTTTTCGCGCGGCGTCAGCGACAGGCTTTTCCAGATGTGGGCGCGGTCGAACTCGTTGGCCGCAGCGATTGTCTCGTCCTGCTTGGCTTCAGCGGGCTCGTCGGCGGGAAGGGCGGGCCAACGCAACCTGATGAAACTGATCACTGCCGGCGCCATGTCGCGCAGCAGCCTGGCATCGGCGGTGCCGAACGGGCCTGAGGCGCGCAGCCGCATCAGCGACAGCACCAGCGCGTCCTTGCCGGGCAGCGGCACGAAGAAGCCGACCTCCTCGGCGAGCCTGGTCTGGCTGTAATAGGAGCGAAAATACTCGCTGGCATAGAAGCGGTCGGGCGCCAGTTCGCGCATGCGCCAGAACCCTTCCTTGCGCTCGACCGCCGCGTGGTGGAACGGGTCGAGCAGATAGGGTCCTTCCTGATAGAGCGCGACGAAGACATGGCTTTCGGCCGGCGAGAAGGTCTCGAACAGCAGCGGCGGTCGTGACGCGCCACGATAGCCGAAGATCACGCAATGGTCGAAGTCGATATGCTGGCGTAGCCAGTCGACCATCGCCTTGCCGAACTGATCGCCGCTCGTCTCCCGCGTCGCGGCGACCAGGGCGGCGAGCCGGCTGTATTCGTCGCTGCGCGATGCGCTCAATCCATACCCCCTTAAACGAGAAAATAGATCAGATATACCACCTGCGAGGTATATACTAGCTGGCATTGGCTCTGGTAGCGTCCTCAAATTGCCTTGTTGCTGGAGCCGCAGCCTTTGACCGCAGTGCCCGACATCGAGTTTCGCGGCGTCACCAAGCGCTATGGCGCGGTGACCGCGGTCAGCGGCATCGATCTCGCTATTCCACCCTCCGCTTTCGTCGCCCTGCTCGGGCCGTCCGGCTGCGGCAAGACGACGTGCCTGCGCATGATCGGCGGTTTCGAACAGCCGAGCGAAGGCCAGGTGTTCATCCGCGCCAGGATATGGCCGGCACGCCGCCCTACTGGCGGCCGGTCAACATGGTGTTCCAGCAATACGCGCTGTTCCCGCATCTCGATGTGGAAGCCAATGTGTCCTACGGGCTGCGCCAGGCACGACCGCGCCTGTCGTCGCAGGAGATCGGCCGGCGCGCCGGCGAAGCGCTCGAAATGGTGCGGCTCGCCGGCTATGGCGGCCGCAAGATCCACGAACTGTCCGGCGGCCAGCAGCAGCGCGTCGCGCTGGCGCGTGCATTGGTCAACAAGCCGGCGGTGCTGTTGCTCGACGAGCCGCTGGCGGCGCTCGACAAGAAGCTGCGCACCGACATGCAGATCGAACTGCAGAACCTGCAGCGCGAGATCGGCATCACTTTCGTGCTGGTCACCCACGACCAGGAGGAAGCGCTATCGATGAGCGATTTCGTCTGCGTCATGAATGGGGGTCGCATCGTCCAGCTCGGCCAGCCGAGCGAGATCTATGACGAGCCGGCCGATCTGTTCGTCGCCGATTTCGTCGGCAAGACCAATCTGTTGAGCGGCACCGTCACCGGACACTCAGGCGATCTGGTCGACATTGCGCTTGCCGACGGCACCGTCATTGCGGCGCGCAAGCGCACCGCCTTGCGCCAGGGCGAGACCGTTTCGGTCAGCCTGCGCCCGGAATCGCTCAGCCTCGGCGCTCCAGCAGGCGGTCCGCTCAAGGGCATCGTGCGCAACCGCATCTTCCTGGGCTCGACCGCGGAATACGCGATCGAGGTCCAGGGCATCGGAACGCTGCTGGCCAAGGCCGACCATCTGATCGGCCAGGGCAATCTCTTCAAGCCGGGCGAACCCGTCGCCATCGGCTATGCCTCGGGAACGCCGCTGGCGTTTCCGGAGACCAAGAACAACGGGACCAACCAGAGGGTAAACCAAAATGTCGAAATCATATCGTGACGGACTGCCGATAAGCCCTGAAAAATTCGTAGACCAATTGATGCGCCTGAAGCGCGGCTCGATCGGCCGCCGCGATTTCCTTGGCCTCACCGGCCTTGGTATCGCGACGGCGGTGATGGCGCGCGAGATCGGCATCATGCCGACGCCGGCCTTTGCCGCTGAAAACCTTGGCGACCGCATGTCGATTGCCACCTGGCCGAACTATCATGACCCGCAGACTTTCGAGAACTTCAAGAAGGACACCGGCGTCGCCGTCGAGGTCAATGTGTTCGGCTCCAATGAGGAGATGCTCGCCAAGCTGCAGGCCGGCGCCTCGGGCTGGAGCCTGTTCGTGCCGACCAATTATACGATCTCGACCTACAAGAAGCTCGGCATTATCGAGCCGCTCGACATGGCCAAGCTGGCGAATTTCGACGGCACGCAGGAAGATCCGCGCTTCACCTCGGAAGGCACGATCGACAAGGTGATCTACGCCGTGCCGAAGAACTGGGGCACGACGGGTTTTGCCATCAACACCAAGAAGCTGACCAAGCCGATGACGAGCTGGAAGGAGTTTTGGGACACCGCCATGGCCGAAGGCGACGGCCGCACCATGGTGCACGACTACCAGCTGACCACGATCGGCAATGCGCTGAAATATTATGGCTACTCGTTCAACTCGCTCAAGCAGGACGAGCTCGCCAAGGCCGAGGAACTGCTGCTCAAGGTCAAGCCGCATCTGTTCGCGGTCTCGTCGGACTATCAACCGGGCATGCGCGCCGGCGACGCCTGGATGACGATGTGCTGGACCAATGACGGCGCGCAGCTCCATCGCGACATTCCCGAGATCGCCTATGTGCTGGGCAAGGAAGGTGGCGAGATCTGGACCGATTTCTATGCCATCCCGAAGGACGCGCCGAACAAGCCAGCCGGCTATGCCTTGCTCAACTACCTGATGAATCCGCAGGTCGCGGTGAAGGAGCATCTCGCCAACGGTGCGCCCTCGACCGATGCGCGCGTCAACAAGCTGCTGCCCAAGGAAGTGCTCGACAATCCGATCCTCTATCCGGCGGCGGATTTGTTGACGCCGCTCGAATTCGGCGCGGCGGCAACGCTGACCGATCCGGGCCGCGCCGAACTGATGGCGCGCTTCAAGTCGGCCTGAGGATCGGCCTGACGCAGACAGAAAACCGGCGGGCACGGGTCCGCCGGCATCGGGGCGGTTTTCAATGCACGGCAACAGATTTCGTCACAATTTCCTGACCGCCTTGCTGCTCGCTCCGGCAACGGCGTGGCTGGTGGTGTTCCTGGTGCTGCCGTTCATCGCCATAGCCATCTTCAGCGTCGGCGAGCGGGCGCCGGAGGGCGGCTATCAGGCCGCCTTCACGCTGGCGCAATACGCCAATTTGCCGGCGCGGGCGACCGCCTTCTGGAACACGATGGTGCTGGCGCCGGTCGGCGCGCTCGCCTGCCTGCTCGTCGCCTATCCGGTCGCCTATTACCTCGCCTTGCAGGCGCCGCAGCGCTGGCGGCTGATCCTGCTCGCGCTGGTCGTCATTCCGTTCTGGACCAGCCTTTTGATGCGGACCTATGCCTGGATGTACATTCTGGGCGGGCGCGGCATCCCGGCGCTGCTCGCCTTTGTCGGCATCGAAGATGTCAGGCTGATCAACACGCCGGGCGCCGTCCTGCTCGGCATCGTCTATGGCTATCTGCCGCTGATGATCCTGCCGATCTATGTCAGCCTCGAGCGGCTCGACCGCAGGCTGCTGGAGGCCTCCACCGATCTCGGCGCGACGCCGCTGTCGACCTTTCTGGGGGTGACCCTAAAGCTGTCGCTGCCGGGCGTGATGACCGGCTTCTCGCTGGTCATGATCCTGCTGCTTGGCGAGTATCTGATCCCAACGCTGCTCGGCGGCGGCAAGGTGTTCTTCATCGGCAACGCGCTGGTCGATCTGTTCCTGCAGTCGCGCAACTGGCCGTTCGGCTCGGCCATCGCGATCACGCTGGTGGCGGTTTCGGTGGTGGTGCTGATTGCCGCCAACCGCATCTCGACCCGGGTTTCGGGCGCACGCCGGGTGGACCTGATCTGATGCGTGCCTTCGTCACCGCCGTTTTTGCCTTCCTCTATCTGCCGATCGCGCTGGTCGTGCTGTTCTCCTTCAATGCCGGCCGCCATGCCAGCGAGTTCACCGGCTTCTCGGTGCAGTGGTACGGCACGGCGCTGTCGAACCCGTTCCTGGTCGAAGCGCTGAAGAACAGCCTGTTCATCGCCACCACCAGTGCGCTTCTGGCGGCGGTGTGTGGCACGGCCGCTGCGCTCGGCCTGGCGCGCGTGGGTATGCGGACCCGCGCCGTCTTCGACGCGCTGCTGGGTGCCGCGATCGTCGTTCCCGGCGTCGTTATCGGCATCTCGACGCTGGTCGCGCTTGTCCAGCTGTTCGGCGTGGTCAATCCATTCCTCGCCTCGATCTGGCCGGGCGATCAGCCGCCCAAGCTGTCGCTTGGCTATGGGTCGATCATTGCCGCGCATGGCCTGTTCTCAATGGCGCTGGTGACGATGATCGTCGGCACGCGGCTCGGCAGCCTCGACCGCAATCTGGTCGAGGCCTCGAGCGATCTCTACGCCACGCCGCTGACGACGTTCCGTTCGATCGTCCTGCCGCAGATCATGCCGGCGGTGGTTGCCGGCTTCCTGCTTGCCTTCACCTTCTCCTTCGACGATTTCATCGTCGCCTTCTTCGTCGCCGGCGCGCAGACGACGCTGCCGATCTATGTCTTCGCCTCGATCCGGCGCGGCGTGACGCCTGAAATCAACGCCATCGCGACGATCGTGCTCGTCGCCTCGGTCCTGCTCGTGGTGCTTGCCCAATGGCAGCTGCGCCAGCGCAAGCCGTCCAACTGAAAGCCGCATCATGATCCTCAAAGACCGCATCGCCGTGGTGACAGGCGCCGGTTCCGGCATCGGCCGCGCCGGCGCCATGATCATGGCCAGGGAAGGCGCGAAGGTGATCATCGCTGACAGGGATCAGGCCAGCGGCGAGGCGACAGCTTCCGACATCCGCGCGACGGGTGGGCAGGCGGAGGCCATCGCCACCGATGTCTCGGACGACGCGGCGGTGGACGAGCTGATTACCGGCACGCTCGGCAGATATGGCCGCATCGACATCCTGCACAATCATGCCGGCATCCAGGTCGGCGGGACGCTGACCGAGGTCGAGACCGAAGGCATGGATGCCTCCTGGCGGATCAATGTGCGGGCGCAGTTCCTGGCGGCAAAGATCGTGATGCCGTCGATGGTGGCGCAAGGCGGTGGCGTCATCCTCAACACGGCTTCCAATTCGGGCGTGTTCTACGACCGCGAGATGATCGCCTATGCGACATCGAAACACGCGGTGGTGGCAATGACGCGGCAGATGTCGCTCGACTACGCCCGCCACAATGTGCGCGTCAACGCGCTCTGCCCGGGCTGGGTCGACACGCCGTTCAACGAACCGTTCATCGCCCAGATGGGTGGGCGTGAGGCGATCGAAACCTATGTCCGCACCAAGATCCCGATGGGGCGCTGGGCGAGCGCGGACGAAATCGCCGAGGCGATCCTGTTCCTGGTCTCCGACCGCTCATCCTTCATGACCGGCCAGGCGCTGGTGATCGACGGCGGCGAAAGCATCGGCTGAGCGGCGTCTCGGCTTTTGGTCAGACGTGCTTGCGGCCGCCGGTCTCGCGGAACCAGCTGTCGGGGTAGGGATACCACCAGTCCTGGATCGCCGGCTTGTGGTCGATGATGACCATTTTCGAGCGGCGGAAGGCGTCGAGCCCCTGCCGTCCCAGCTCGCGGCCGAGGCCTGATGCCTTCCAGCCGCCGAACGGCAAGGCGTCATTGTCGATCAGCGGATTGTTGACCCAGACCATGCCGGCCTCGAGCCGTTCGGCCGCCTCATGCGCTTCGGCGAGATCGGTGGTGAAGACGGAAGCGCCGAGGCCGAATGGGCTGTCATTGGCAAGCCGGATCGCCTCGTCGAAATCCTTCACCCGGCAGATGGCGGCGACCGGGCCAAAGCACTCTTCGCGCACGATCGCCATGTCAGGGGTGACGCCGGTCAGGATGGTCGGTTCGTAGAACCAGCCGGTGTTGTGCGCCAGCGGAATGCGTCCGCCGGTGACGGCTTTGGCGCCGTGGGCAATGGCGTCGTCCACAAGGCGCATGACCTTGGCCCGGGCCGCTTCGCTGACCAGTGGCCCGATCTCGGTCTTGTCCATGCCGTTGCCGATGCGCAGTGCACGTGTCCTTTCGGCAAACAATTCGACGAAACGATCATGCACGGCATCGACGACGAAGAAGCGCTCGGCCGAGGTGCATACCTGGCCGGTCAGATGGAAGGCGGCGGTGACGCTGCCCGCCGCGGCTATGTCGAGCGGGGCATGCTCACTGATGATCAGCGGATCGCTGCCGCCGGCCTCGATGACGCAAGGCTTCATGCGTTCGGCGCAAGCGACAGCCACCGCCTTGCCGGCAGCGACCGAGCCGGTGAAGGCGACCGCGTGGGTGCGATCGGAAGTGATCAGAGTCTGCGCCGTGGCCGCCCCACCGGGCAGGCAGGAGACGAGGCCTTCGGGCAGGGAGCGGAACACGGCCATGTAGTCCAGTGTCGACAGCGTCGTCGCCTCGGCCGGCTTGACGATGCAGGCATTGCCGGCGGCAAGCGAGGCGGCCACCGTCCAGCACATCAACAGGATCGGGAAATTGTAAGGCATGATGTGGACGGAGACGCCATAGGGCTCGTAGCGCGCATACTGGAACGAGCCGGCCTGCGTCGTGCCGGCGATCTTGCCGGCATCGTCCCGCGCCATCTCGGCATAGTAACGGAAGATCGGCGCGCAATTGGCGATCTCGCCGATCGCTTCGGGATAGGGCTTGCCCATCTCGCGCACCATCAGTTCGGCGCAGCGCGTGAAATCGGCCGCCTCGATGGCGTTGGCGACGACATGGAGGTGTTTTGCCCGGCTCTTGGCATCGAGCTTTTTCCAGGCGGCTTGCGCCTTGGTTGCCGCAGCGACCGCCGCGTCGATCTCGCCGTCGCTGGCCGCCGCGATCGCGCCGACCGTTTCCAGCGTCGCCGGATCGATCACCGGTTTGCTTACGCCGGCCATCGGCCGGTAGTCCGGATTGACGAAGAAGGTCGGCCGGTCAGGGGAGAAATGCATTTTCGTCCTCCTCCACGTATGGAGCCTTTTGAGAATTCGCCCTGCCGAGGCAGATGGCGCGGCTTTCGGGGTCGACACCGTCGACGAGCGCAGCGGACATTTAGGTCCGTGAGCACCGGAAGCGCAGAAAGCCGCGTCAGGTGTCCGGCAGGGTAGAATTATCGGAAAGGCTCAGCGGATCATGTAGACCTTCTTGATCGTCTCGTGGACGGTGCAGACGCCCTTCCAGTCCTGCGGAAAGAACGCTGCCGTGTCCGGCTCGATCTCGATGACTTCGCCCGACTCGTGCACATAGGTGCAGCGGCCTTCGAGGAAGTGGCAGAACTCGTCGCGGGTGACGTGGCAGTGCCATTTGCCCGGTGTGCAGACCCACAGCCCGCATTCCGAGCGGCCTTCCGGTCCCTTGTAGAGCAGCTTGCCCGAGGTGTGGGACTGGCCCTCGATCATGGTCGGGATGACGCCCCAGTCGACGAGGTCGGTGACTGCGAGCGGCGATTGCATGATTGGCGTGGTCATATCGATTTCCTTGAAAAATGCTCACCGGCACATGAAAGCCTTGGTCAGCGTTTGCGTGATGATGGAGATGCCGGTCCAGCCGGCGGGAAAGAACACCAGTGTGCCGGCCGTGACCCGAATCTCTTCGCCATTGTCATGGACATAGCTGCCGTGACCCGACAGGAAGTGGCAGAATTCGTCGGCGGCAAATGTTACCTTGCGGGTGCCTGGCGTGCAGGACCACAGGCCGCACTCGCTCGATCCGTCCTGGTTCTGCGACAGGATCTTGCCGGAGGCGCGCGGCTCCCCGGCAAGCGTGTTGCTGCCCGCGCCCCAATCCTCCAGTTCAACGGCCGAGGCCTGCGGCCAATGCGGTGTCGACATGTCGTGTAGCTCCGTTGCTGTTCAGGCCAGCATGTAGACGTTGCGCATGGTCTCATGCACAGTGCATTCGCCCGTCCAGCCGGCGGGGAACATGACCACGGTCCCGGCCGACACTTCTATCACTTCGCCGACATCCGAGCGGTAGGTCGCGCGGCCGGCGACGAAATGGCACAATTCGTCGCGCGGGATCGAGAGCCGCCAGCGGCCGGGCGTGCACACCCAGATGCCGGATTCCGGCTGGTTGTTGGGTCCCTTGTGCACAAGCCGGCCGGTCGAGTGCGAGGCGCCTTCCAGTGCGTCGGGCTGGGCGCCCCAGTCGACGAGATCGGTGCGGGTGGAGGCCTGGTGGAGGTGCGGAGCGGAAGAGGTCACAGCAGCGCCTCCAGCAGCCCTGCAGCCTTCTCAGGCCCATTCTGCGCGTGCATCTGCGCCGAAGTCTTCGCCAGCTTCGCCTTGATCCTGGGATCTGTCAGGCAGGCCTCGATCTTTGCGACCAGATCGGCATCGCTCCAGTCATAGCGCGGCATGCCGAAGCCGTGGCCGGTTTCCTCGACCCGGGTGGCGTTGTCGTGGCCGTCCCAGACATAGGGCATGATGATCGCCGGCTTGCCGAAATAGAGGCACTCGGTGAACGAGTTGTTGCCGCCATGGTGGATCACCGCATCGACCTGCGGGATCACCGAAGGCTGCGGGAACCAGCTCTCGACGATGACGTTGCCGGGCACGTCGGTGTACTGGTCCTTGTAGCCGCCGACATTGACCAGCGCGCGGTAGCGCGTCTTGCCCAGGGTCGCGATGATGCGCTTCAACAGCTCGACATCGCCCGCACCCAGGCTGCCGAAGGAGACATAGAGCAGCGGCCCGTCATTGTTTTGGGCGAAGGTCGGTATCGCATAAGGCTTCTCCTGCCGCACGCAGCCTTCGAGATACTGGAACTTTGCCAGATCAAGCGGATGACGGCGCTTGAATTTTGCCGCCTCGGGATAGAGCAGCAAATTGAGATAGGGCGACGCCTCGAAGAACTGGCCGACCGGATAGGCCGCCTCGTTGTTGGCCTTCAGGAAGGCATTGAAGTCGTCGTGGATCGGCTTGATCACCGCGTTGAAGTGGTCGCGGTAGCGCTGATGTCCGGCATGGTCGTTCTCGCCGCAGCCTGAGAGATGCGGCGGGATGTCCTCGTCCTCGATCTCGTTTTCCGAGCAGGAGATGACGCGCACCCATGGCTTGCCGAACTGTTTTATGGCCGGAAACAGGATGACGTTGTCGACGCAGATCACGTCGGGCTTGATGGCGGCCAGCACGCCCGGCAGGTCCTTCTGCGCCCATTTGGCGCTGTCGACGATCGCGGTCCAGCAATCCTTCACATAGTTGTCGACCTGGTCGTAGGGCGATTTGCGGAAATTCGGGATGTGGCCGTTGATGAAATCCTCCCAGAACTTCGCCATCTGTTCGGGCGGCATCGGTTCGGACAGGTTCACCGGATGCGCCTCGAAGCCGTAGCCCCTGTAGACCTCGACAAAACCGGGATCGGAGAGGAACACAGCCTTGTGGCCGCGCGCCTCGACGGCTTGCGCGATGCCGACGGAATTGAGCGCCGGGCCGTAGGCCGCTTCGGGAAAAAAACGCGATCGTCTTCTGCGCCATCAAGCTTCTCCTCTATTCCTCAAAAATTCTGACATCGGTGGCATCCCAGCCGAGTTCGATCTGGTCGCCTGACGAAACCGGCCTGCGGTCGGCGGCATCGGCAGTGACGCGCACCAGGAACGGTTTTGGCGACAGCGGTGTGCGGACATGCAGCTGCAGGTCGAGGCCGTGATAGGCCAGCGCCTCGACGGTGCCGGTCGTGCGGTTGGCGGTCTGAGCCTCTGGAAACAGTCGGATGCGCTCGGGCCGCACCGAGGCAACCGCCGATGCGCCCGGTGTGAGCGTGGCGGGCGCCTTGCCGGCAATGCGCGCGCCATTCGCCGCCACCACGCCATCGGCTGACACTTTGCCCGGCACGAAATTCATTACGCCGATGAAGTCGGCGACGAAACGGTCGGCCGGATGCTCGTAGACCGCGTGCGGCGTGTCGCATTGCAGCAGCCTGCCGTCTTTCAACACCGCCATGCGGTCGGCCATGACCAGCGATTCTTCCTGGTCGTGAGTGACGATGACGAAGGTGATGCCGACCTCGTGCTGCAGCCGCTTCAGTTCCAGTTGCATGGCGCCGCGCAGCTTCTTGTCGAGGGCGCCGAGCGGCTCGTCGAGCAGCAGCAGGCGGGGCCGCTTGACCAGGGCGCGGGCGAGCGCGACGCGCTGCTTCTGGCCGCCCGACAGTTGTTCCGGCTTGCGGTCGGCGAAGGGGACGAGTTCGGTGGTCGCCAGGATGGCGTCGACGCGCGCGCGGATTTCCTTAGCCGGCAGCCGTTCCATTTCCAGGCCATAGGAGACATTGGCGCGCACGCTCATATGCGGAAACAGCGCGTAGGACTGGAACATCAGATTGACCGGCCGCTTGTTGGGCGGGGTCCTGGCGATGTCCTTGCCGTCGAGCAGGATGCGGCCGTCGCTCGGCGTCTCGAAACCGGCGAGCATGCGCAAGAGCGTGGTCTTGCCGCAGCCGGAGGGGCCGAGCAGCGCGAAGAATTCGTTCTCCCGGATATCGAGCGAGATGCCGTCGACGGCGGTGACGCGGCCGAAATTCTTCGACACATGATCGATGGCCAGCAGCGTGCGCGGTTCGCTCATTGGCCGATCATTCCCCGGTTAAGCCGCTGCGACAGGGTGAGCGCGGTGATCGAGACCGCCATGACGATGGTCGCCAGCGCGTTGATCTCCGGCGTGATGCCGAAGCGGATCATGGCGTAGATCTGCATCGGCAGCGTGGTCGAGGCGCGGCCGGCGCCAGCGGTGAAGAAGGCGATGATGAACTCGTCGACCGACAGCGTGAAGGCAAGCAGCGCGCCGGCGATCACCGCTGGCAGGATGACCGGCAAGGTCACGCGCCGAAACGTGGTGAGCGCGGAGGCGCCGAGATCGGCGGAGGCCTCGACGATCGACCAGTCGAAGTTCTTCAGCCGGGCACGCACCACCGAGCAGACGAAGGCGAGGTTGAAGACGACATGGGCGAGGATGATGGTGTGCAGCCCCATGGTCAGGTTGAGCATGGAAAAGAACGACAGCAACGCGATCGCCAGCACGATGTCGGGGATGATCATCGGCGCGAAGATCAGGGCTTCGAGGCCCTTGCCATATTGCCGGCGCATCTCGACGCCGATTGCCAGCAGTGTGCCGAGCAAGGTTGCGATTGCGGTCGAGACCAGGGCGACGATCAGCGTGTTGAGCGCGGCGGACAGGATCGCGGAATTGTGGGCGAGTGAGACATACCATTTCAGGGAGAAGCCCGACCATGCCGTGGGCAACCCGCCTTCATTGAAGGACAGCGCCACCAGCACGGCGATCGGGATGTAGAGGAAGGCGAAGACGAGGCCGAGCACGAGCCAGAGCGTGCGCCGCGTGGCAGGGGAGCGCTCAGCCATCGACGTTACCTCTTGCCTCAGCCGCACGCCCAGCGGCGCGATTGGCAGCCATCGCCTGCGCCATCAGCACCAGCAGCATGATGGCGATCAGCGCCATCGCGAGTGCCGCGCCGAACGGCCAGTCATTGGCGGTCAGGAACTGGTCGTAGACGAGGTTGCCGATCATCTGGAAGCGGCCGCCACCGAGCAGCGCCGGTGTGACGAAATTGCCGATCGACAGCACGAAGACGAAGACCGCGCCGGCGGCGATGCCGGGCACGGTCAGCGGCAGGATGACACGACGAAATGTGGTGGCGGCGGAAGCGCCGAGATCGCGCGAGGCTTCGGCGAGTTCCGGGTTGAGGCGCGACAGTGGCGCGTAGCAGGCGAGGATGACGAAGGGCAGATAGTTGTAGACCAGGCCGGCGATGACTGCGCCTTCCGTATAGAGCATCGACGGCGGCTCGCCGGTGTAGCCGAACCAGCGCAGAAGCTGGGTGATCAGGCCTTCGCGGTTGAGCAGCACGATCCAGGCATAGGTGCGGATCAGATAGTTGGACCAGAACGGCAGCACGGCAAAAAACAGGAACACTGGCTGCCACCGGCGCGGGGCGGCTGCGATGGCATAGGCGGCGGCATAACCGATCACCACCGCGATCAGGGTAGCCGTGCCGGCAATGCGTGCGGACTTCAGGAAAATGCCAGCATAGAGCGGGTCGAAGACCAGCCCGAAATTCTCCAGCGTGAAGGTGTAGTCGATGCCGCCATAGATGCCGCGCCGGAAGAAGGCGAGCGCCAGCACCAATGCACACGGCACCACCATCAGCGCAGTCAGCCAGACCAGCGCCGGGGCCATCAGCAGGGAGGAACGAAGTCGGGTCTGGGACAATTTCTCAGGTACCGCTCAGGGCCGGCGGCAGAAGCACCGCCGGCCGTGATGTCTGCGCCACTTACTGCGCGGCCTTGATCTCGCTGACGATCTTGGAATAGTCGCGCTGGGCTTCGCCGACGTCACGCAGCTGTTCGAACTTGACGAGGTCGGCCACCGGCATCGCCATGTTGGGGAATTTGGCCAGGAAATCGGCCGGCAGGCTTTCCATCGCCGGCTTGTTCGGCACCTTGTAGTCGATGTTCTGCGCCGCCCAGGCGTGGTTCTTGGCGTCAAGCATGAAGTTGATGAACTTGAAGGCGTCGTCCTTGTGCTCGGATGCCTTCATCACCACCATCGTGTCGACCCAGAGATCCGAACCTTCCTTCGGAATGACGTATTTGATCTCCGGCTTTTCGGCGATACCGTAATTGCACCAGCCGTCCCAGGCCTGCACCATCAGCGCCTCGCCCGACACCAGCTTCGAATAGAAGGTGGTGTCGTCATAAGCGAGCAGGGTTTTCTTGGCCGAGATCAGCAGGTCCTTGACCTCGGCCATCTTGGCCGGGTCGGTCTCGTTGACGGAAAAGCCCTTGTCGAGCTGCCCGGCGGCCAGCAGCCAGCGATCGGTCGCCAGCATGGTGGTCTTGCCCTTGAGCGCGTCGGAAGGCGCGAGCAGGTCGCTCCAGCTCGTCGGCGCTACTTTCACCAGATCCGAGCGGTAGCAGAGGCCGGTCGTGCCCCAGGTGTAAGGCACGGAGAAGGTGTTGCCGACATCGTGCGGCAGCTTGGTCGCTTCCGGGTAGAGGTTGGCGAAGTTGGGGACCTTGGCGTGGTCGATCGGCTCGGTCAGGCCGAGCTTGTTCAGCACCTCGGCGAAGGGCGAGGAAACGAAGACCACGTCATAGCCCTTGCCGCCGGCGGCAATCAGCTTGCCCATGATCTCTTCATTGGTGGCGTGCACCACCACTTCGCCGGAGACGCCGGTGGCGGTCTTGAAGGCGGCCATGGCGTCGGGCGCCATGTAGCCGTCCCAGTTGGAGATGACGAGGTCGGCGGCCATCGCCGGCGCCGACAGCGCCAGGGCAAGGCCGACAGCGATTGAAGAAACCTTGAGCGCACGGCGCCGCGGGCTGGTAGCGGTCATGGCAGACTCCCATTCCGGTTGATCGTCGAATTCTGTGCTGGACCGGGCGCGACCCATGCCGCTGCTTTCGATCCTGTTCCCTCGGTCTTTTTCTCGCCGATTGCATAGACAGTACTATTGCAGAAAAAAGTACGTCAATCCATAATTTGTCAAGCGACCGAGGAATCTGGCCGATTGCGTCCGCGAGGCCGATCGGTCAAATCATGTAGGTCACGTCCGTCCACCGAGAATTGTCATGCAAGCCGCAGCCCGACGACCTCGCACCAACCATCTCGATCTGGCGCAGCGCATCCTGGATGTGGCGCGGCAGCGCGGTTTCGAACCCGGCACGCGTCTCCCGGAGCAGCAGATCGCCTCGCTGTGCAATGTCTCGCGCACACCGGTGCGGGCCGCACTCAGCCTGCTCGCGGAGCGGGGCGTCGTGCGTTGGGAGGCCGATACCGGCTATCATCTGGCTGTGGACCTTACCGCACAGTCGGCCATATCAGCCGAATTGCCTGCCGCGGAGGAAGACGAGCTCGCCGAAGCGATTCTGCGCGACCGGTCGGCGCGGCGATTGGACCAGACAGTGACCGCCGCAGGCTTGATGCGACGGTACAGTGCCGAGAGAAAGACGGTACTAAAAGCGCTTAATAAACTGACGGAAGAGAATCTTCTGGACCGTGCGCCCGGCCAGTCCTGGCTGTTCCGCCGCACGCCAGACGATCCGGAAGCGCAAGGCGAAAGCTATGAGTTCCGCTTGTTGTTGGAGCCAGCGGCCATCCTGATACCTGGATTTCGGCTGGACGGCGCGCGGGCGGCGGCGTTGCGGCAGGGCATGGACGCGCTGTCAGCGCAGCCGGATGCGGCATTCGATACGCGCGAGTTCCAGCGGCTGGACATGGATTTCCACGGCATGATCGCCGAGGGTTGTGCCAACCGCTTCGTCGCCGACGCGCTGGCCGATCATCTCCGGCTGCGCCGGCTGCCGGGCATCTATGCCGGCGTCAACGTCTTCCGGCTGCGGCAATCCTTGCTGGAACATTTGAACATACTCGACCATCTTGAAAGCCGGCAGTATGAGGTGGCTGCCGATCTGCTTCGCATCCACCTGCGGCTCTCCCGCAACCAGCGACCGCAAGCGGCCAGCCGCGGCGCCCCCCGCGCTGTTCGGCATGATCAGCCGGCCGGAATGACGAGGATTAATTGACGCGCAAAGCCAGCCCGACCATCGCGCTGTTTCCCGAAGCAAGCTTCGGCGCTGCGTTGAATTGCGTCGGCATCGCGCAGGCGTTGCGCGCCAAGGGCGCGCGGCCCGTCTTCATCTGCCATGCCGGCTTCTCCGGCGTCTTTGCCGACTATGGTTTCCAGGAATATCAGCTGCCGACCGATGAGCCGCTGAGCGACAGCGAGCGCCAGAGTTATTGGCAGGCCTTCGTGCGCCGGCACCTGCCGCATTTCCGGCTGAGCCCGATCGACCAGCTCGAGACCTATGTCGCGCCGACCTGGCAAGCGATCGTCGACACGGCGGTCAATGCCGAGGCGCCGCTGCGGCAATTGCTGGCGCGGCTGAAACCGGATGCGGTTGTGCTCGACAATGTCATCATGTTCCCGGCAATCGCCGCCGCCGGCTGCCCCTGGGTGCGTGTCGTCTCCTGCGCCGAGACGGAACTGCCGGACGCCGAAGTGCCGCCCTACCTTTCAGGGATGGCTGCCGACGATCCGCAACGCGCGGCGTTCGAGGCCCGTTACCTCACGGCCTCTGCCCCGGCACATGACCGCTTCAACCGCTTTCGCGTCGATGCCGGCCTGACGCCGTTGCCGAAGGGCCTGTTCCTCGAAAGCTCGCCCGACCTCAATCTGCTGTTGACGCCGGCGATCGTGCGGCGCGAACGAGCTGAGCCGCTTGATCCCGAACGTTTCGTCTATCTCGAGGGCTGCGTGCGCTCGGAAGGGCCGTTCGAGGTGCCGGTGTTTCCGCGCAATGGCGGGCCGCTGGTCTATGTCGCCTTCGGCAGTCTCGGCGCCATGGATGTCGGGCTGATCGAGCGCATGCTCACCGTCTTCGACAGGCTGCCGGCGCGCTTCATCGTCAATGTCGGTGGCCTGCGCGACGCCTATCGCGCGGTGCCCGACAATGTCTATCTCGACGCCTGGTTTCCGCAGCCATCGGTGGTGGCGAAGTCGGACCTGTTCATCCACCATGGCGGCAACAACAGTTTTTGCGAGGCGCTGCGCTTCGGTGTGCCGTCGCTGATCATGCCCTATTGCTGGGATGGACACGACAATGCGCGCCGCGCCGAAGAGACCGGCACCGGCGACCATATCGGCCGTGACGGCTGGACCGAAGGAGTATTGAGAGAGCCATTCTCGGCCTGCTGGCCGACGACGCCATGCGCGCCCGCCTGAGGGACAATGCAGCCCGGATGGCGCTGCAACCCGGAACGGACGTGGCCGCGCAAGCCATACTCTCTCTGATACGGACTTGAACGAAATGCTCGACAAGAACACGAATACCGCGACCAACGATCCCAAGGCTTGGCTGGCCCAGCACGGCATCAACGAGGTCGAGTGCCTGGTGCCCGACATGAACGGCGTGCTGCGTGGCAAGGCGCTGCCGACGGCGAAATTCTTCAAGGCGCTGGAAGACCGTGCGCTCTATCTGCCGAGTAGCGCTTTCCTGGTCAGCATCGACGGCCGCTATTCCGGCTCGATCGACGAGGGCTTTGCCTATTCGGACCCGGACATGCGCATGGTGCCTGACGTTTCGACGCTGTGCCTGGCGCCGGGTGCCGGGGCGGGGAAGGCCTATGTCTTCGCCGACGCCTTCCACATGGACGGCAGGCCATGGATGGCCTCGCCGCGCCATGTGTTGCGGGCCGTGCTCGATCTCTACCGCCAGCGCGGCTGGCGCGCGGTGGTGGCGCCGGAGGTCGAATTCTATCTCACCGCGCCCAACCCCGATCCGGACAGGCCGCTCAGCGCACCGGTCGGCGCCAATGGCCGCACTGAAACCGTGCAGCACCCCTATGACATGGTGGCACTGGAAGAATTCGAACCGGTGATCCGGCGTGTCTATGATTATGCCGCGGCCGCCGGACTGCCGCTCGACACGCTGATCCATGAATCGGGTACGGCGCAGCTGGAGATCAACCTCCTGCATGGCGACGCGCTGCAGCTGGCCGACCAGGTGCTTTTGTTCAAGCGACTGACGCGCCAGGCCGCGCAGCAATGCGGCATGCACGCCACCTTCATGGCCAAGCCGATCGCGGCGCAAGCGGGCAGTTCGATGCATCTGCACATGTCTGTTGTCGACGAGGCGGGCAATGCGCTGTTTGCCAGCGCTGACGATGCCGACACCGAGATGTTCGGCCATTTCATCGGCGGCCTGCAGAAATACGTGCCGGAGATCATGCCGCTGTTCGCGCCCAACGTGAATTCGTTCCGCCGGATACGGCCGAACCACAGCGCGCCGGCCAACATCGAATGGTCGCATGACAATCGCTCCTGCGGCCTGCGCGTGCCGGCCGGTGGCCGCGCGGCGCGGCGCGTGGAGAACCGGCTGCCGGGTGCCGATTCCAATCCCTATCTGGCGATCGCCGGCTCGCTGCTCGCCGGCTATCTCGGCGTCGAGCAGAAACTGGCGCGCTCGGCCGAGGCTTTAGGCAACGCCTACAAGATCAAGAGCACGCTGCCGAAAACCATGGAGGAGGCGCTCGACCGCTTCACGGCTTGCGAGCCGGTGCGCAAACTGCTCGGCGAGGACTTCTTCCAGACCTATCTGCGCGTCAAGAGCGTCGAACTCGACCTGTTCCAGAGCGTGGTGACGAGCTGGGAACGCGACCATTTGCTGCTGAAGGTGTGATCATGGCATCTTCAACGGGTTTCAATTCCGGCCTCGATATCGGCAAATCCTATTATGTCGCCACCGCCAATCCGGCGCCGGACCATCCGGCGCTTGTCGGCGATGTCGAAGCCGACCTGGTGGTTGTCGGCGGCGGCTGCACCGGCCTGTCGGCCGCCCTTCACGCCGCCGAGCGCGGCCTGAAGGTGGTGCTGCTCGAAGGCGGCAAGATCGGCTGGGGCGCATCGGGCCGCAATGGCGGCCAGATGATCCCCGGCCTGCGCAAGGGCGCCAAGGGCCTGGTCAAGCTTTACGGCCCCGAGCGGGCGAAGGTGCTGTTTGACCTTGCCTTCGAGGCGCGCGGCCTGGTGCTCGACATCATCGAGCGCCATGCCATCGACTGCGATCTGCGGTTGACCGGCCATCTGGTCGGCGCCGTCAACGGCTCCGATCTCAAGGATTTGGAGGAAGAGGCCAAGTGCCTCGAGAGCGTGATGAAATTCCGCGATGTCGAGATCCTCTCGGCGGCGGACGCCCGCGCCAAGGTCGACACATCATATCACGGCGCGATGTACGAGCCGCTTGGCGGCCACATGCATCCGCTGAACTACACGCTCGGCCTTGCCCGTGCGGCAGTGGCCGCCGGCGTGGTCATCCACGAGAATTCGGTGGCTGTGAAACTGGAGCGCGAGCCTGCGATCCGGGTCTCGACCTCAAAGGGGTCGGTGCGCGCCAAACATGTCGTGCTGGCGGGCGATGCGCTGCTGCATGGGTTGGAGCCGCGCGTCAACAGCCGCATCATGCCGGTTGGCAACTATATCGTCGCCACCGAGCCGCTGGAGGGCACGCGCAACGTCATCCCGGCCAATGTCGCGGTGTCGGACACGCGCTTCGTCGTCAATTACTACCGCATGTCGGCAGACGGCCGCCTGCTGTTCGGCGGCGGCGAGCGCTACACGCCATCGCCGCCGGCCGACATAGCCGGCTTCGTGCGGCCGCATATGGAAGCCACCTTCCCGCAACTCAGGGGTTGCCGCATCGATCATGCCTGGGGAGGGCTGGTGTCGGTGACGACATCACGGCTGCCGCATGTCGGGCACTATGGCGAGGTCTATTTCGCGCATGGCTATTCCGGCAAGGGCGTCATCCTGTCGACGCTGTCGGGCAAGCTGCTCGCCGAAGCGATCACCGGGGATGCCTCGCGACTGGATCTGTTCTCGACGCTGACCCCGCTGCCGTTCCCCGGCGGCACGGCCCTGCGTGGGCCGCTCTATGTGCTGGGCATGTTGTGGTACGCGATGCGGGATCGGATAAAGCATTGAGGTCGCGAGAAGCGACCTAAACCACGAAGAAATCCTCGATGCGCTCTCTGGCCCCAAGCAGCGCCGGCAGGATTTCCCGTTCCATCTCCGCGACCGAAAATCGCGCCGACTGGGTCGAGACATTGATCGCCGCGACCGTGCTGCCAGCGCGGTCGCGGATCGGCACGGCGATGGAGCGCAGGCCGAGCTCCAGCTCCTCGTCGACGATCACAAAGCCGTTCGCCTTCGCCTTGCCGATGGCCTCGGCCAGCAGCCCGATGTCGGTGATCGTCTTCGGCGTCCGTCTTTCGATGGTCGCCTGGTGCAGGAATTTGTCGAGGTCCCCTGGCGCCAGGCCGGCGAGCAGCATGCGCCCCATCGAGGTGCAATAGGCGGGCAGCCTGGTGCCGACATCGAGCGACACGCTGAGGATGCGGCGGCCGGGGATGCGGGCGACATAGACGACATCCTGGCCCGACAGGATCGCCGCCGAACAGGCCTCGTTCAACTGCGTTGCCACAGCACGCATGATCGGCGCGGCGAAGCTCCACAGCGAGCCGCCGCCGAGCCAGGTGCGGGCAACGGTCAACAAGCGCGGCGACAGCGAGAACACACGGCCGTCCTGGGTGGCATAGCCGGTGGCGACAAGCGTCAGCAGGAAGCGGCGGGCGCCGGCACGGGTCAGGCCGGCTTCCTCGGCCATCTCGGTCAGCGTCATGCCCTGGGGGTGGCGGGCGAGAATCTCCATCACGGCAAGGCCACGCTCCAGCGAGCCGACATGGTCACGGGAAGCAGCCTCTTCGTCCATCTCACCTCCGCCAAACGGCATCGTCGCCAGGATTGACTCCGCGTCCTCACTCAGCGTAGAAAGTTTCGCATACAATACATAAGTTCGCAATACGAACTTTTTGAATCCGGAGCCCGATCGATGGTCAAGTTCCTGCCGCTCAAACAGGCCGTGGCCGAGAATTTGAACGATGGCGACTCCGTCGCCTTCGAAGGCTTCACCCATCTGATTCCGACAGCCGCCGCGCATGAGGCGATCCGCCAGGGCTTCCGCGACCTGACCCTGATCCGCATGACGCCGGACCTGATCTACGACCAGATGATCGGCATGGGCATGGCGAAGAAGATCGTCTTCTCCTATGTCGGCAATCCCGGCGTCGGCCTGCTGCGGCGCGCGCGCGATGCCATCGAGAACGGTTTCCCCCGGACGATCGAGGTCGAGGAGCATAGCCACGCCGGCATGGCCAATGCCTATGAGGCGGGTGCGGCCGGCCTGCCCTGCGCGGTGTTCCGCGGCTATCGTGGTGCCGGCCTGGCCACGGTCAATCCGAACATCAAGTCTGTCACCTGTCCGTTCACTGGTGAGGAGCTGGCAGCCGTGCCTTCGATCCGGCCCGATGTCACCTTCATCCATGCGCAGAAGGCCGACAAAAAAGGCAATGTGCTGGTCGAAGGCATTATCGGCATCCAGAAGGAAGCTGTACTGGCGGCCAAGCGCGCCGTGGTGACGGTGGAGGAAGTGGTCGACAATTTCGACGATCTGCACCCCAATCTGACCGTGCTGCCGCGTTGGACGATCGCGGCGATTTCGGTGGTGCCTGGCGGTTCGCATCCGTCCTACGCGCACGGCTATTATGCCCGCGACAACGCCGCCTATCTCGAATGGGACGAGATCGCTGCCGACCGCGGGAAATTCCAGGCCTGGATGCAGGCAAACGTCATCGAGAAGAACGCCGGTGACTTCGCGGCCCGAGTCGACCATCTGAGGAAAGCGGCATGAGCGAGTTCGGCTTCACCCCCAACGAGATTATGACGATCGCCGCCAGCCGTGCGCTGCGGAATGACGATGTCTGCTTCGTCGGCATCGGCGCGCCGTCCGCCGCCTGCAATGTGGCGCGGCTGACGCATGCGCCTGATATCACGCTGATCTACGAGAGCGGCACGATCGGCACAGCACCTGACGTGCTGCCGCTGTCGATCGGCGATGGCGAGTTGTGCGAGACCGCCGTCACCACCGTCGCCGTGCCGGAAATGTTCCGCTACTGGCTGCAGGGCGGCCGCATCTCGATCGGTTTCCTCGGCGCCGCGCAGCTCGATAAGTTCGGCAACATCAACACCACGGTCATCGGCGACTATGTCCACCCGAAGACCAGGCTGCCCGGCGGTGGCGGCGCGCCGGAGATCGCGACCTCGTCGAAGGAGATCTACATCACCATGGCGCAGACCAAGCGCGGCATGGTCGAGACAATCGACTTCTTCACCTCCTTCGGCCATGGCGAGGGCGGCGATCACCGCCAGCGGCTGGGTATCGATACCGCCGGCCCGACGCTGCTGGTCACCGACCTCGCTATCTGGAAGCCGGATCCGGTGACGAAGGAATTCACCGTTGTGTCGCTGCATCCCGGCGTCACCCGCCAGCAGGTGCAGGAGAGCTGTGGCTGGGTGGTTAAGTTCGCCGAGGCGCTTGACGAAACGCCGGCGCCAAGCGAACTCGAACTCAATACATTGCGCGACCTGCAGGCCCGCACCAAGGCGGCGCATGAGGGAACCGGAAAAGCAAAGGCTGCATGACATGGCCGAGGCCTATATTTGCGACTATATCCGCACGCCGATCGGCCGCTTTGGCGGCTCGCTGTCCTCGGTGCGCGCAGACGATCTTGGCGCCATCCCGTTGAAGGCGCTGGTCGAGCGCAATGTCGGCATCGACTGGCAGGCGGTGGACGACGTCGTCTATGGCTGCGCCAACCAGGCCGGCGAGGACAACCGCAACGTCGCGCGCATGGCGCTGCTGCTGGCCGGGCTGCCCAAGGAGATTCCGGGCTCGACCGTCAACCGGCTGTGCGGCTCGGGCATGGATGCGCTGACCATCGCCGCGCGCGCCATCAAGGCTGGCGAGGCGGAGTTGATGATTGCTGGCGGTGTGGAATCGATGAGCCGCGCCCCCTTCGTCTTACCCAAGGCCGACACCGCCTTTTCGCGCAATGCCGAAATCTACGACACCACCATTGGCTGGCGCTTCGTCAACCCGCTGATGAAGAAGCAGTATGGCGTCGATTCGATGCCGGAGACCGGCGAGAACGTGGCAGAAGATTTCGCCGTCACCCGCGCGGCCCAGGATGCCTTTGCAGTGCGCAGCCAGGACAAGGCTGTCGCCGCGCAGGCCAATGGCAGGCTGGCCAAGGAGATCACGGCGGTGACCATCCCGCAGCGCAAGGGCGATGCGGTGGTCGTCTCGAAGGACGAGCATCCCCGCGCCGGCACCACCGTCGAGGCGCTGGCGAAATTGCCGACGCCGTTCCGCCAGGGCGGCACGGTGACCGCCGGCAATGCCTCCGGCGTCAATGACGGCGCGGCGGCGCTGATCGTCGCTTCGGAAGCGGTGGTGAAGAAATACGGCCTGACGCCGATCGCCCGCATCCTTGGCGGCGCTGCCGCCGGCGTGGCGCCCCGCATCATGGGCATCGGTCCGGCGCCGGCGACGCAGAAACTGTGCGCGCGGCTTGGCCTGACGCCGAAGCAGTTCGATGTCATCGAGCTCAACGAAGCCTTTGCCTCGCAAGGCATCGCCGTGCTGCGCCAGCTGGGCATCGCCGAGGCCGCCGAGCACGTCAACCCGAATGGCGGCGCCATCGCGCTCGGCCATCCCTTGGGCATGTCGGGCGCCCGCATCTCCGGCACGGCGGCGCTGGAGCTTCGCGAACGCGGCGGCCGCTATGCACTGGCCACCATGTGCATCGGTGTCGGCCAGGGTATCGCCATCGCGCTCGAACGGGCCTGATCGCGGCCTTTGCTAAATTTGACCATGTGGACAAAAGTCCGCACCCGTTCCATAGTTCCCCGTCTGACATTTCTAGGAACAGCCGGCTCGACACGGCTGTCGAACAGAGGGGAATGCAATGGAAAACCGGAAAAACAAATTCCAGATAAAACGCGAAGGGATTTCGCGTCGCAATGTGCTGGAGCTGGGCGCGCTTGGCCTGGCTGCCGCGATGCTGCCGGGCGCCGCCTTCGCTAAGGACAAGAAGCTGAAGGTGGCGGCGATCTTTGCCACGCCGATCGAGGAGCCGTGGGACAACCAGATCCATGTCGCCCTGCAGAAGGCACAGAAGGAACTCGGCATCGAATACAAATGGTCCGAGAAGGTGCAGACCGCCGATTTCAGCCGCGTCATGCGCGAATATGCGCAAGGCGGCTACCAGCTGGTGCTGGGCGATGCCTTCGCCGCCGAGCGTGAATCGCGCCGCACGGCCAAGCAGTTCCCGAAGACCGCCTTCCTGTTCGGCTCCGGCGCTGGCCCGGCGGAACCCAATTTCGGCGTCTTCGACAACTGGATCCATGAGCCCGCCTATCTCTCCGGCATGATCGCCGGCAAGATGTCGAAGTCGGGCACGGTCGGTGCGGTCGCGGCGATGGGCATTCCGGAAGTGAACCGGCTGGTCAACGCCTTCTTTGCCGGCGCCAAGGAGGTCAATCCGAACGTCAAGAAGAAGGTCGCCTTTATCGGCTCCTTCTTCGATCCGCCCAAGGCCAAGGAAGCAGCGGTGGCGCAGATCGATGCCGGCGTCGACGTCATCTATGCTGAGCGCTTCGGCGTCATAGAGGCGGCGGTCGAGAAGAAGATCCTCGCCATCTCCAACATGTCCGACCAGTCGAGCCTCGGACCCGATACGGTCATCACCGGCCCGGTCTGGGATATGTATCCGACGGTCGAGCAAGCGATCAAACTGGTCAAGGCCGGCGTCTACACCGCGCAGGACTACGGCGATTTCTCGCGCATGGCCAAGGGCGGCTCGTATCTCGCCCCCTACCACAAGTTCGACAAGACGTTGCCGGCGGATGTCAAGGATCTGGTCGAGAAGAAGGCCGAGATCCTTGAGGGCAATTTCCGCGTTGACGTGGATGAGAACACGCCGGTTTCGGATTAGGGCGGATATCCCTCCCCCTTGAGGGGAGGGTGGCCCGCAGGGTCGGGTGGGGTCCGCCGCGCCGCGCTCCATCTTGTTAAGTCATAGGTTGAGGCAGCCGAGGTGACCCCTCCCGCCTCGCTTCGCTCGGCACCCTCCCCTCGAGGGGGAGGGGCATCTCCGCAGGAGTCCCCTTGCCCGCCCCACTCATCGAAATGCGCGGCATCACCAAGAGCTTCGGCGCCGTCAAGGCGAACGAGGCCGTCGACCTCAGCGTTGCGCCGGGTGAAATCCTCGGCCTGTTGGGCGAGAACGGCGCCGGCAAGACGACGCTGATGAACGTGCTGTTCGGCGCCTATGCGCCGGATGCCGGCGAGATTCTTATCCAGGGCAAGAAGGTGCGGATCACAAGTTCGGCCGATGCGCTGGCCGCCGGCATCGGCATGGTGCACCAGCATTTTCATCTGGCGCCAAGGCTCACCGTGCTGGAGAACCTGCTGATCGGTATTCCCGGCAAGAGCGGCCGTATCGACCGCGCCGGCGGGCTGGCGCGGCTGGCAGAAATCGGCCGCCAACATGGCCTCACACTTGATCCAGACTTGCCGGTTTCGGCGCTGTCGGTCGGCGAGCAGCAGCGGCTCGAAATCGTCAAGGCGCTGTTTCGCGGCGCCAAGCTCTTGATCCTCGACGAGCCGACGGCGGTGCTGGCGCCGAGCGAAGTCGACGGGCTGTTTTCGGCGCTGCGGTCGATGGCCGCGCAGGGCCTTGGCATCATCTTCATCTCCCACAAGCTCAATGAAGTGCGGGCGCTGACGCATCGCTGCACGGTGCTGCGGCTTGGCCGTGTCGCCGGCCGCGTCGATGATCCCGCCAACACGACATCGGCCGCCATGGCGCAACTGATGTGCGGCCACGAGATCGTGCCGCCGGCGCGGGGGCCATCGACGCCTGGCGAAGCTGTGCTGACGCTCGACGGCATTTCCACCTCGCACCACTCGGGCACGGCGCTGCGCGACGTGTCGCTCGCGGTCCGCGCCGGCGAAATCCTCGGCATTGCCGGCGTGTCGGGCAATGGCCAGCGGGCGCTGGCCGAGGTGATTTCGGGTGTGCGCGCACCCGATGCCGGCCGGATGACGATCGCCGGCCAGAAGGTCACCCGGTTCTCACCGAGCGAGGTGCAGGCGCTCGGTCTTGGACGCATTCCGGAAGACCGCATGACGACCGGTCTGGTGACTAACCTGCCGCTCGCCGATTCCATGGTGCTGCCGCGCATCGGCACCGCCGCCTTTTCAGCCAAGGGCCTGCTCAAGCCGGACGCGATCCGCGCCTTTGCCGAAGAACAGATCAAGGCCTATGATATCAGATGCCCCGGGCCGATGACGCGTGCCGGGGCGCTGTCCGGCGGCAACCTACAGAAGGCGCTGCTGGCACGCGAGCTCGCTTTCGATCCGAAAGTCCTGATCGTCTCGCAGCCGACGCGCGGCCTCGACATCGGTGCTGCCCGCTTCATCCATGAAAAGTTCCTCGACATGCGGGCCAAGGGCTGCGGCATCATCGTCATCGGCGAGGATCTGGAAGAACTGCTGGTGCTCTGCGACCGCATCTCGGTGATGTATGAGGGCCGCATCGTCGGCACGTTGGACAGCGCCGATGCGACGGTCGCGCGGCTCGGCCTGCTGATGACCGGGGCGGAGGGCCGTAGCTGATGTTTCGCCTGGAAGTACGCACGTCAACGCCCGCCTGGTTCAACCTCGCGCTGCCGCTGCTGGCGATCGCGGCGACGCTTGTCCTGTGCAGCGGCCTCATCGCGCTGGCGGGTGCGGGCGTGCTCGAATCCTACGGCGTCATGTTCGCGGCCTCGCTCGGCGACAGCTATGCCATCACCGAAACGCTGGTGCGCGCCGCACCGATGATCTTCACCGGGCTGGCTGTGGCCGTCGCCTTCCGCGCCAAATTCTGGAACATCGGCGCCGAGGGCCAATTGCTGGCCGGTGCGGTGGCGAGCTGCTTCGTCGGCGCCATCCCGATGCCGGGGCCGCTCGCCATGCTGCTGATGGCCGTGGCGGGTGCCGCGGCCGGAGCTGCCGTCGCGCTGGTGCCGGCGACACTGCGCGTCAAATTCAAGGTCGACGATGTCGTCAGCTCGCTGCTGCTCAACTCGGTCATCTACTATGCGCTGATGGCGCTGATCGAGGGGCCGTGGAAGGACAGTTTCAGCGGCTATCCGATCTCGCCGCCGATCGAGGATTCGGCCAATTTCCCGGTGCTGATCGAAGGCACGCGGCTGCATCTCGGCGTCATCGTGGCGCTGATCGCCGCACCGTTGATCTGGTTCCTGATCGCGCGCACGACGCTCGGTTTCCGGATCAGGGTCACCGGCGAGAATCCGGAAGCCGCGCGCTATGGCGGCATCCATGTCGAGCGGGTGCTGCTCTCGACCGCGCTGCTGTCCGGCGCGCTGGCGGGGCTCGCCGGCGTCGGCGAGGTCGGCGGCGTGCATTTCCAGGTGATGAGCGACATTTCGCCTGGCTATGGCTATTCCGGCATCGTTGTTGCCATGCTGGCGCGGCTCAATCCGCTTGGTGTCGTGCCGGCGGCTATCTTCCTGGCCGCCGTGATGACAGGGGCCGAAGCAATGTCGCGCGCGACCGGCGTGCCGGCCTTCCTCAGCGATGTCATCCAGGGCACCGCACTGCTTGCCATGCTGGTGGCGCTGCTGTTCACCGCCTATCGCATTCGCCGCGTCGGGGCTGCCCGATGAGCGCGGTGTTCGAACAGATCTTTCAGGTCGGCTTTTTGGCCGCCATCATCCGCATTGCCACGCCGCTGGCCTTTGCCACGCTCGGCGAAATGTTTTCCGAGCGCGCCGGCGTGCTCAATCTCGGCATCGAAGGCATCATGCTGCTCTGCGCCATGACCGGCTTCACCGCCACCAGCCTCAGCGGCAGCTTGTGGCTCGGCGTGCTGGCGGCAGTGCTGACCGGCATGCTGATGGGCGCACTGCATGCGCTGTTCACGGTGGCGCTGGGCTTGAGCCAACATGTCTGCGGCATCGGCGTGACGCTGTTCTCGTCGGGCCTTGCCTATTTCCTCTACCGTCTGATCTTCGGTCAGCAATCGGTGCCGCCGAGCATCAAGGGGTTTCAGACGCTGCCGATACCCGTCCTCTCCGACATTCCGGTGCTTGGGCCGGCGGTGTTCAACCAGTTTGCACTGGTCTACATAGCGATCATCGCCATACCGCTCGCCGCCTTCGTGCTTTACCGCACGCCCTGGGGCCTGTCGGTGCGCATGGTCGGCGAGAACCCGCGCGCGGCAGACTCCGCCGGCGTCAGCGTCATTGCCACACGCTTCCAGGCCGTCATCCTCGGCGGTGCGCTGATGGGGCTGGCCGGAGCCTTCCTGTCGATGGCGCAGTTCAACGCCTTCACCTTCGGTGTCGTCTCCGGGCGCGGCTGGGTGGCGATCGCGCTGGTGGTGTTCGGCCGCTGGGACCCGTGGCGCTCTGCGGGTGCGGCGCTGCTGTTCGCCTTCGTCGATGCCTTGCAGCTGCGCATGCAGGCGAGCGGGCTCGGGCACATCCCCTACGAAGCGTTCCTGATGCTGCCGTTCATCTTCACCATTGTTGCGATGGCGGTCATGTCGCGCAACGCGGTCGCGCCCTCGGCGCTGTTGAAGCCGTTTCGAAGGGAAGAGCGGTAGTCGAGTAGGACTTGACGGCCTTTCCTCTCCCTCCGGAGGGGAGAGGTGGCGCTGCAAAGCAGCGACGGAGTGGGGGAACCACTGGGCAACCAAGGCGCAAGAGTCTTCCTGCACTGCGCCAAGGGTCGACCCCACTCCGTCGAGCTGCGCTCGACACCTCTCCCCCGATCGACGGGGAGAGGAAGGGCGCCAAGCTGTCCTTGGTACGCCTCACATCGCCGTAAAGCCATTATCCACGAACAGATGCGCGCCGTTGACGAAGCTCGACTCATCGTTCGCCAAATACAGCGCGGCCTTCGCTACCTCCTGCGGCTCGCCGATCCGCCCCTGCTGCGCTGCGAGTGCCGCATCGGAAACATCGACGCCGAGCTTGCCGAGATCGGCGACCTCGCGCAGGCCGTGCGGCGTCCTGATAAAGCCAGGGCAGACGGCGTTGCAGCGGATGTTGCGGTCGCGGAATTCGACGGCGATGGCGCGGGCGAACATGTGGCAGGCGCCCTTGGTGGTGTCGTAGAGCACCTCCATTGGTGTGGCCGCCACCGCCGAGATCGACGAGGTGCAGACGATCGAGCCGCCGCCGGCCGCGATCATGCCGGGCAGTACGGCGCGCGTCATCAGGAACATCGAGCGGACATTGACGGCGTGCAGCCAATCCCATTCCTGCACCGTCGTCTCCAGGAACGGCTTTATCACGATGGTACCGGCATGGTTGAACAGCACCGTGACCGGTCCGAGTTTCTCCGTCGCGCCTTTCACTGCCGCTTCGACCTGCGCTTCTTCGGATACGTCGGCGACGAAATGCTCGGCTATGTGTCCCCGCGCACGTATCGCCGCCGCGGTGGCGGCGGCCGCATCGCCATTGCGGTCGATGATCGCGACCTTGGCGCCTTCGGCCGCGAAGAGTTCAGAAGCCGCGCCGCCCATTCCCGTTGCGCCGCCCGAAATGATGGCGACCTTGCCGGCCAGTCTATCGCCCATGCTTTTTACTCCCCTGTCGACCCATTTCGCGTTTGGACGATGCTACCGCGCCCGCATCAGGCGGCCAATGGACGAATTGGGTGCAGCGGAAACAAGGGCATAGGTCCATTCGACGTGCCTGGGGGCAAATGCCAATGGCCCGCCGATCGATCGCACGACAGGCGATCCCAGCAATTCACAACCAACTTAGCCCGAAAAGTGAGAAAATTATTCTGCCTATCGCTCAAAAATAGCAATCGACAAAGTCTACAAGTTTTATAGATTAACCAGCGAGACGGAGGTCGATATGTCCTATATCCAGAACGCTCAGACTGACAGCAGCGGCCAGAGGCTTGCCAATGCCCAGACCTTTCGCCCGGCCTATGCCGGAGCGTTCGCCTATCTCGTCTTTGCCCTCGCGTTTGTGTTCACCGGGGCCGTCGTTCTGGGCCTCATTCCCTAAGGCGCAAGATCGACAGGGGTTAGTTGCCCCGCTGTATCAAGGCAATCGGAGTTGAATGAACCGGATCCCGGTGCGTTTGCGCGCGGCCGTGGTTCGAATTTCACCGCATCCATGATTCCAGCGATGGAGGAGATGACAATGCCGATCGAATTCACGCATGTCCCCGGCAAGACCGCCGATGCCGCCGTTCCCTTCTTCTACGACTTTGCCGAGACGGCGATCAAGCTCGGGCTGATCGAGGACGGCGGCTTCCAGAAGATCGTCGTCGACGATCCGGCCGGTCTGCTGACCAATATGGATCTTGGCGCCCAGGTGCTCAATCGCACCGCGTCGCTGGAAGTCGTGCTGACCCATTGGGCCGGGGTGATCGAACCGACGGTGGCGGCGCGCCAGCTGGCATCGATAGATCGAAAAAGCGGCGGACGGCTGGCGCTTCGCATGATCAGCGAACCGTTGAACGATGACGACGCCGAGACACGGCCGGTCGGGCACACGGTCGTCTGGCAGCGCATCGATGAGTATCTGGTTCTGCTCAAGCGGCTGTGGTCGAACGACCGGCCTTTCGATCACGAAGGCGCGTTCTACAGCATCAAGGGCGGCTATGTGCCGCGCAAGGGTCCGCACGGCGCCGACCTGACCATCCGCATGGGCGGGCAATCGGGAACGGCGCTGAAAGTGGCCGGCCGGCATGCCGATGTCTTCGAACTGGCGCCGGGCTCGATCGACGAGGTCCGGCAGTTGATGGAGCGGGTGCGCGGTGCCGCCGCCGAACATGGCCGGGCCGGCAAATTGCGCTTCGCGCTTCCGGTGCGGATTCACCGGGGCGCTTCGGCCGCCGGCCACAAGGCGGTCGACCTGTCGGGGCCGCCGGCTCAGGTGGCGCTGTCGCTGCTTGCCTATGCCGGGCTCGGGATCGACGAATTCATGATCGTCGGCGTCGACACGCCGCGCGAGATCGCGACGGTCGGCCGCGAAACGATCGCCCTGCTGCGCAATTCGCTGGCGCGCCGCGAACATGATGCCTTCCAGCCGGGGGCCTATGCGCCTCGCGCCGGGCTGGGGACGCGGGCAACCGGCTGAAGCCCGTCGATCTCCTGTGGTCTAACGCCTGTCGCCAAGCCGCGACAGGCCGTCGATGACGGCGGTTGAATCAGCCAACACGCCGAAGACACCGTCCTCGACCGTCACCATGTGCAGCGCCGCCTCGTGGGCTCGTCTGTCGCCGCTGGCGCAAGCGTCCGAGATTGTCAGGCACTGAAAATTGCGGTCGCAGGCCTCGCGCAGCGTGGTGTGGACGCAGACGTCTGTCGTGCAGCCGGAAAACATCAGATGCGTGATGCCTTGGGCGCGCAGCACAAGCTCGAAATCCGTATAGGTGAAGGCGCTGTTGCAGGTTTTGTCGACGATGATGTCGTCAGGCGCGACATCGATCTCCGGGACGATCTGGAATCCCGCGCCTGAGCGCAGCAGGATGTCGGTGCCGTCGAGACCGGAGCGCTTGCGGCGCCATTTCTCGTAGGGCGTCATGTCGGCCATGTCGGCGCGATAACCCTGCCTGGTGTGGATGATCCTGACGCCGGCTTTGCGCGCGGCTGATATCAGACGGTTCACGGTGGGCAGGATCGCCCGCAGCGGCGAGGGATCGTAACCCTTTCGGGCGAAATAGCCTGATGTCGACAGGAAATCCTGCTGCAGGTCGATGACGACGAGCGCCGTGTTTTCGGCCACCAGTCTGCCGTCATACGGGAAGTCGAAGGGCGTTGCCTTGATCATTGGTGGCTCCCTGTTCCCGGGTCACGCTAACTCTTTGTTTAGGCGCAATTCCGGACGGAAAATGTTTCACACTTTTCCTGGAATTGCTCTAGCGATTCCGCATCAAGACGACGAGCCGCAGACGTGGTGGTTCGGCCGGCGCCTGGTGCCGCGGCGCGGTTCGCTGTGTGATCGACGATTCCCTCGGCGCTACGGCTATGGTGCGATCGGTGCCATCAGGCTTTGAATGCGCGTCAACAATTTGTTGAGTGTTGTAGTCATCTTCAATGTTGACTAGTAAGGTCATGTTTCATAGTCAAACCGGCACCTGCCTGCCGCAGCCTGAACCGGAAATGCGGCCGCACCGGAGAAAACCATGACCGTGGCTGGAGCCGAGACTGCCTTTCAAATCGACGCGGTGCGGTTTGCCGTCGGCGAGCGGACGCTGCTCGGTCCGGTTTCGCTCGAACTGCAGCGTTCGCGCGTCTATGGGCTTATCGGCCACAACGGTTCGGGCAAGTCGACGCTGATCAAGCTCTTGGCCCGGCAGCAGCCGGCAAGTTCGGGCGCCATCACCTTCGCCAGGCGGCCGCTGCCGCAATGGGGCGCCCGTGAGCTCGCCCGGGCGCTCGCCTATCTGCCGCAGACGACGCCGGCGGCAACGGGCCTCACGGTGCGCGAACTCGCGACGCTCGGGCGCTATCCCTGGCATGGCGCGCTTGGCCGCTTCAGCGCGGAAGACAGGCGGCATGTCGAGGAGGCGCTGGTGCTGACCGACATGGAAGGCTTCGCCGACCGTCTGGTCGATGAACTGTCCGGCGGCGAGCGGCAGCGCGCCTGGCTTGCCATGCTGGTGGCGCAGAATGCCGGCGTCATGCTGCTCGACGAGCCGATCTCGGCGCTCGACATCGCCCATCAGGTCGAGGTGCTGGGGCTGGTCAAGGAGCTCAGCCGCAAACGCGACCTGTGCGTCGTCGTCGTGCTGCACGATCCCAACATGGCGGCGCGCTATTGCGACGAGCTGATCGCGCTCAAGGACGGCAAGCTGCTGACCCGCGGCACACCAGGCGAAATCATGCGGGGCGACGTGCTCAAAGGCATTTTCGGCGTGGAGATGGGCGTGTTCGCGCATCCCCTCACCGGCCAGCCCGTCGGCTACGTGCAGTGACGAGATTTGATGCGGTGGCGGAAGCGGCTGGCCGCTGTCAGAACAAGGAAGAAGCTGTTGTCTAGAACTCGTTTGTTGGCGGCGTTGGTCGCATCGGTGATCTTGGCATGCGGCAACGCCTTGGCCCAGGAGCAACCGGCTGGCGCCGCCCCGGCGGCACCCGCCGCGCCCGCGCCGATGGCACCTGGTGCTCCACCCGCACCAGCGCCTGTCGTATCGGCACCCTCTACACCAGCGCCCACCACACCGGCTGCAGCACCAGCCACGATGGCACCGGCGCAGCCAGCCGGCCAGCCGGTCACGGCGGCGCCGGCCGGAGCCGCACCAGCGGGGGCGATGGAACTGAACCTGCCGCACGATTTGTCGCCATGGGGCATGTTCATGGCCGCCGACATCATCGTGAAGGCGGTGATGATCGGACTGGCCTTCGCCTCGCTCGTCACCTGGACGATATGGCTGGCCAAATCACTGGAGATTTTCGGCGGCAAGCTGCGTATCAGCCGTGCCGTCCGCGCGATCGGCGATGCCGCGACGCTGAAACAGGCGAGCCGCGCGCTCGACCGCAGCGGCGGCCCGGGCGCGCTTCTGGTGCGGGCGGCCGAGGAAGAGACTGCGCTCTCGGCCGGTGCGCTCGACCATGTCGGCGGCGACGGGCTGAAGGAAAGGGTCTCTTCGCGCCTGTCGCGCATCGAGGCGGCGGCGTCGCGGCGCATGTCGCGCGGCACCGGCGTGCTGGCGACGATCGGCTCCACAGCACCCTTCGTCGGCCTGTTCGGCACGGTCTGGGGCATCATGAACGCCTTCATCGGCATTTCGCAGGCGCAGACCACCAATCTCGCCGTCGTCGCGCCGGGCATCGCCGAAGCGCTGCTCGCCACCGCCATGGGCCTCGTCGCGGCAATTCCGGCGGTGGTTATCTACAACGTCTTTGCCCGCTCGATAGCCGGCTACCGGCAGATCCTCGCCGATGCCTCGGCGGGCGTCGAGAGGCTGGTCAGCCGTGACCTGGATTTCCGCACGGTCGCGCCGGCGACGGCGCTGGCGGCGGAGTAGCGTCGCCATGGGAAGCCGAATCCGACAGACCATGGACGACGATCTCGAGGAGAGCCACGAGATCAACGTCACGCCCTTCATCGACGTCATCCTGGTGCTGCTGATCATCTTCATGGTCGCCGCACCGCTGGCGACAGTGGACGTCAATGTCGACCTGCCGGGGTCGACGGCGACGCCGGCGCCCCGGCCCGAAACGCCGCTGTTCCTGACCCTGAAAGATGATCTCACGCTGGCGATCGGCAACGATAGCATGCCGCGCCCGGCCTTCGCGGCCACGCTGGAAGCCAAGACCAAGGGCGACAAGCAGACGCGCATCTTCCTGCGCGCCGACAAGGCGGTCGCCTATGGCGACCTGATGGAGGCGATGAACCTGTTGCGCGGCGCCGGCTATCTGAAGATCGCGCTGGTCGGCCTGGAGACGGCGCCGGCTGCCGATGCACCGGCACCCGCGCCAGCGGGAACCGCCGCGCCATGACGCCGTCCGCCGCCTTGCCCACGCTACAGCTGTCGCGCTTCGGCTGGCGCGATCTTGGCCTGTGGACAGGTGCGGCGGCGCTGGTGCTTGGCGCCCATGTCGCGGTCGCCTATGCGGTGCAGAGCTTCAGTCCGATCGAGATGGATGGCGGGCCGCCGCCGGCCCCGGTGATCGAAATGGCGCCGATGGTGGTGACGCCGGCAGTGCCCGTACAGGCCGCGATGCTGGATGCGGCGATGCCCGACCAGACCGAACCCGTCGAGGAGACCGAAAAGATCGCCGAAGCCGAGCCCGAGAAGGTGACCGAACAGGCCGAGCCGACCGCCGAACAACCGGAAACGGTGCCGCCCGACGAGACGCAGCCGACCCAGACAGCCGGGGCCGAACCGGTCGATCAGCCGCCGCCGGACGAGGTCATTCCCGACGTCGTCGAGGCGGTGACGCCAGAGGTTGTCGTTCCGCTGCCGCAGCCGAAGCCGGTCGAAGAGCCCAAAGAAAAGAAACTGGTCCAGGCCAAGGCGAAAAAGCCTGTCGAAAAGCCCAAGCCACGGCCAAAGAAGGAAAAGGCCGAACCGGCAAAGACCGTCGCCACCGCAAGCGCGGAGACAACGCCGGCGGCCCAGGCGGCAGCGCCGAAATCGGCGGCGGGGGTTTCGGGCGTCAGCCCGGCCAAGTGGGAAGCCCGGCTGACGGCATGGATCAACCGGCACAAGCGTTATCCCAGTGCTGCGAAATCCAGGGGCGCGCAGGGCAATGTGAACGTGACCTTCACGGTGGATACGTCCGGCCGGGTGATGTCGGCCCGCGTGGCCCGTTCTTCAGGCGATCCCGACCTCGACCGCGCCGCGCTCGCCGTGCTGCAGGGCGCAACGGTGCCGGCACCGCCGCCGGAACTCGGCGCGCGCGTCAGCCGCACGGCGCCGTTCGTGTTCAATTTGCGGAATTAGAGCAAGGGCTCGGCCTGACCAAAGACTGGTATTGTCCGACCTTCGTAAGAAACCGCAGTCAGTGGCTCATCGACTGGCACAGCGCTTCGACCTGCTCCAGATAGAAGCGGCATTTCGTGCGCAGGATCCTGAGGTTCGGATCGTCGGCGCCGTTGATCTCGATGGTCTGCATCATGAAGTCGAAATGGACGTGAAAGGCATCCGCCGCGCCCCAGAGGCTGTCGGCCTGCCAGGTGTCGGCCATCGCCATGGAAATCAGCTGCCGGGCCTCGACGCACGCGGCATCCGGCGATGCCGGCCGGCTGGCGATCAGGACCTGGAGCCGACCAAAGACGCTGTCCCTGGCGTCGGCGCTCCTGATGGGTGCGATCATGTTCACTGGCGGGTCCCCCTCAAATCTCTATGCATAATGTCCTTTTGCGGGCTGCTGGCGATCAAGGCAGGGATCGCGGCGGTGTCGGACGGCCGGCCCCTGATGATGTTGGCAGTTTCAGCGTCGGCCTGCTCCAGCCAGTAGACCATGTTGGGGCGGTCAAGGTCGGCTGCGGCCTTTTTCAGGAGCGGCAGCAGGCTTTGCAGCGCACAGATGGTCTCCCACCGGTTCGGCCGCGAGCCGGCCGGCGCGCACAGAACTGACGGTTGCATTCGCTACGCTCTCCTTGGCAGAGCGTGGCTTTCCTTTGCATTCGGCTTGGGATGCATCGGGTTGCCGCTGAGCTGCGCATGCCTTGCCGGCCGCGCGCCGCGCAGGACATCGAAGGCTTCGGCATAGGCCATGCCCAAGAGATAGGAGATCATGGGAAAACGGCTTGCTTCGGCCATCTGCACCAGCTCATTGCTCATCGATGCGATATATTGAAGGCTATCGATCTCTGACTGACGTAGGGTCTGATTTGGCACGTTCTTCTCCTGTCATCTGGTGGAACTCAGGGAACGCGTACTGGTTGCACTGGACATTATAAGATGGCTAATTAATTGACTGACCCACCGAATGCGGGCTTGGTTCCGGGGTTGAAAGTGTCAACGCATAGATGGGTGCGTCGGTAAGGCGGTCGAGGCCGAGAAGGCGCTTGATCGCTGAATGGCTGAGCGCTGCCGTGGGGCAGGCCGACAGACCATGCCTGGTCGCCGCCAGCATCATGTTCTGGCCGATATGGCCGGCCTCGATCAGCACGACGCGATAAGCGTTGGCATCCTCATATTTCCACATGGTGCGGTCGAGCCTGGCGCAAAGCAGGATCAGGCAAGGCATGGCGTCAGCCCATTCTTGCCCGCCGACCAGCTCGGAGATCTTCGGCAGATGGTTGGCCGAGATTCTGCCGAGGTCGTGATCGGCGGCCGAATAATGATAGACGCCGGGCTCCAGACCCTCGACGCCAAGCGCAACCACATAGGCCTCATAGGGGTTCCGGGCGCCGCCAGAAGGGGTCATGCCCAGCGGCAGGGTGCCGACGCAGTTGCTGGTCTCGCCGGTAATGCCCATGCCGGCGAACAGGCAATCGGAAAGCTGCTGCGCAGTGATGGTGGGGGCGGCCGCGGTGCGGTTGGTGCGGCGCCGCGCCATCAGCGTCAGGAGTTCGTTGTCGTCGAGTGCGTTGGGCAGCCGTATGGCGCCGGCGACATTCTTGAGCATGAGGTCGGGTTGCGCGACATGGCCGGCGCGTTCGATCTGGCGTGCCTCGGCCTGTTCAATGGTCATGAACTCCGCGTCCTGGACGCAGAAGTGCATCAGCGCGGTCGGGATGCCCCAGCTCCACTGTCCGGAGAATTTTGTTTCCTGTTCAGCCAGCGGCGAACCGGCGGTGACCAGGGCGGAAAAATCAAGCAATTGCGGGACGACGGCATTGAGGTCGGATTTCGACCATCCGTGGGTGCGTGCGATTTCGGCTGTGGAGGCCCATTCGTCCCAGGATGCAAGAAGGCCGATCACCTCGGGGCTGCATTCGAAGACGCTTCTGGTCAGGAAGTTGCAGGCCGTGACCTTATTGGTCCCGGGGTAGAAAACAAGCGTTTTTGAAGAGCGCATTTTCATGATGCTGAATGCCGTTTTGTGAATGTGAGGCGCCGACAAGCGAGAGCCGATCGGCGCCGAACGACTTCAGCGCTTGTTGTAGTGCATGCCCTGCGAGAAGAAGACGGTCTGCGTGCCCGCGGCAACCGTCAGCTTCGGGGCATTGTTCACTTTCTTGGCCATTTTCGTCCCTTTCCCGACCCCCCAATGGGATCTGTTGAAAGATCCCCACAGCGGGATCCGCATGAAGAAAGGTAAGGTCGAAAGAGTTAATGGTTTGTTAAAATTGTAGTAAAGCCAACGTGATCTAAAATATCTTTCTTGGTGGTAAAGTCTAAAAAATCGATTTTGCTCAAATATGGAGTAGGCAATCGCTAGCATACGCTTTTTCGGGATAATCTTATTCTTATTTAGCGTAACCGATCCGCTAGCCCAGCCCGTCCCGGGCAAGGCTGACGACGAGCTGATCGATGCCCGGGTCGTCAAGCTTGATGACATGCGCCATGCGGATCGCATGGCGTGGCCGAATACCGGACATATCCTGCCGCATGATGACTGATACGAATGCCGGCCCAGCCTCGGTCAGAAGCATGGCCTTGCCCGTCAGCACCGGTTCGGAGATGGGCGCCCACTGCACGGAGATTAGCGACGGTTCGCCGGTCTGGCGGCGGTTGACGCCGCTGAAATAGATCCAGTTCAGGCGTGAGATCGCCACGCCATAGTGGTTGACGCGTGCCCGCGCCCATGTCGAGCCACGGCGCTCCGACCATCCGGTCACCCTGCGGAATGTGACCAGTTCGGCCTCGCGCCGCACGAAGGTCACCGACCGCATCAAGAGGTCGGAACGGGTGGGGATGGAAAAGTAGGTGAAATAGGTGCCGCCCGCGATCGATGGGGCGGGTGGGCGGATCATCTGGTTGAACAGGCTTTCGGAAATCGGCGGCAGGCCGGGATCCCTGGGCTCGGGGGTACCAGGATCCTGGTAGAGTTCCGCTTCGTCGATGCGGAAGTAGTCGCAGATCAGCTTGGCAGTGGCTTTGTTCGGAACGGTCTGCCCCTGCAGGTAACGCTCGAACTGCGTGCGGTTGATCCCCAACTCACGGCATACCGCGCTAACGGAGGCATGGTCCTTGCAGAGCCGTCTGAGATTTGCAGCGAGGTTCTCGCGAATGGACACGTCTTTGCTTTCACAGGCGAATTCTTCATTTCGACTCAGGAATCCATATAGCGCCTTCGGTCGCCCCCGCCGAAACGCCTTGTCACAACACACAGAAAAAACTGATTTGGGAACGCCAGTCTAATGGGACGGCTTTCAAAAAAAATAGCGCCGATTCCGGCAGCGGCCATCGCCATAAGTCCAATTGACAATTGCCTTGCCGCGGAGATGGCGAAATCACCCATGGCTTTTTCCGGGGGCTTTGGCGCCGAACGCCGCATCGCGGTGTATAGGATGGTGCTTGCGCCCTGGTGGCGCAGCAGAACGGCGGAAAAAACCGATTGTTCCGATGGTGGAGCTGAGGTCCACCGAACTAGCGTTTCCAGCCGTCCCACGCCGTCTCCGCTTCCATTGAAAATAATGTGCTTTTCCCGTTGAGCGTCTAGGACCGTCCCACATTGTATTGTACTATCCCCACTTCGAAGTGGGGATAAAAGTGGGGATGGATGGCCCGGACGCTTCACAAACTATCTGACGTCGCCGCGAAAGCCGAAAAGGCGCCAGGTCGTCACAGCGACGGCGGAGGGCTCTATCTGTGGGTTTCTCCCTCCGGCTCAAAGTCTTGGCTGTTCATGTGGACCAAGGATGGCAAGCGGCGTGAAATGGGCCTGGGCGCGTATCCCGTTGTAACCCTTGCCAAGGCCCGAGCGAAGGCCGGCGAGTGCCGCACTGCGGTTGAGGAGGGCCGCGATCCGATCGCCGAGAAGGCGAAGGAAGCCGAACCGACATTCGGCGAGTGCGCCGATAAATACATCGCCACCGTGAAATCCGAATGGCGGAACGCGAAACACGAATATCAGTGGAACCAGACGCTCACTAGCTTCTGTGGAAGTCTCAGGCCGAAGCGCGTTTCCACCATCACAACCGAGGACGTGCTGAAAGTTCTGTCTCCGATCTGGCGGGAGAAAGCTGAAACGGCGTCGAGGCTTCGCGGTCGGATAGAACGCGTTCTTGAGTTCGCGAAGGTGAAGGGCTGGCGATCGGGAGAGAATCCGGCAGCCTGGCGCGGCAACCTTCGAAACCTTCTGCCGAAGCGCCAACGCCTTCAGCGCGGTCATCAGCCGGCAATGTCGTATCAGGATATCCCAGCATTCGTGACGCGGCTCAAGGCGCTAGAGGCCACTTCGGCTCGCGCATTGGAATTTACCGTGCTGACTGTTGCCAGATCCGGCGAGACGCTTGGCGCGGAGTGGAAGGAAATCGACTTTAAGGGCAAGCTCTGGAATGTGCCGAAGGAACGGATGAAAGCAGGCGCACCGCATACCGTGCCATTGTCCACGCGAGCGTTTTCGATCTTAGAGGCGTTGTACGAACATCGAGGGGAGTGTGAATACATTTTCACCCGAGACGGTGAGAATGCGCTTTCCGATATGTCGATGATGATGTTGCTGCGCCGAATGAAGCTGACCGACATCACAGTCCACGGCTTTAGATCCGGTTTTCGCGATTGGTGCGGCGACGCCACGTCGTTTCCAAGAGAAGTTGCTGAAGCTGCCCTGGCGCATAAAGTCGGCGATGCCGTGGAACGCGCCTATCGCCGCTCCGATGCTCTGGAGAAGCGCCGCAAGTTGATGCAGGCGTGGTCGGACTATCTGGCTGCACAGAAGCCAAGCAATATTGTGAATCTAGATGAGGCCCGAAAGGCCTAGAAGAATCCGCAGGGATAGGACGGCCATCTGACAAGCCGGCATCGCCACCGGTTTCCCTGCGGCACTTATGGTGTAATCGCAAAGGTGAGCGATGACTAAGGGCAATCCTCCGTCCACACTTGGAAATGCCGCTATGGAGCGCATCTTGGGCCGCGTGGCCGCCGCCGGCCCATCTCTGCCAAACGCCCAGCATGAAACCGATCCTGTTGCGCTCGCCCGTTCTATATCTTGGGCATACACTCATCGAGAGATTCATCCCGATCTAAACAGCGATGCTCGTAGCCGCAACCGCTTCGAGGCGCTGGATAAGGTCCGGCGATCTGCAAGGGCCATTCTTCACACAATCGCGGATGCAAAATTGCCGATCAACTCGCTGGAAGGCTATTTCCCATTCAACGACGATAGTGGATTGCCCGATTTCGAACAATTGATGGCGGGCATTCGGCACCTCGCATCGGCAGCAGAGCAAGAGCGGGCCCGCCTGAGGCGAATAGGGCGAAGCGACACGGCACCCCTTAATGTTGGAAAGCCAGAAAGCGATAACGCGGACACGACGCCGGGAGATGTTTTTATCAAGAGGCTGGCGAAGGCTTACAGGGACGCCTTCAAGGAAGAGCCCGAGGTAAAATTTACGTCCATTCGTGAAGCGTCAGGCCCCTTCGTTGCATTCGTCGCGGCGGTTTCTGAAGAGATGGAAGATCCTATGTCTGCTGAAGCAATCCGCAAAGCCTGGGAAAGAGCGTCCGGGCCCGGACAAAGAGCCTTAGAAATCTGAAGGCTGTCCGGGGAAGGCATCTCCCTCGCATGCCATCTCTGAAGCGTCGAAACAACATGACGCTGAAAGGGATAGCATCGAATGACTAAGTTGGCTGCCACGATCAACGAGACGGTCGAGATGAGCGGACTTTCCCGCTCAGCTATTTACCGGGCCATCAAGGAAAACAGACTTCCGAAGCGGAAAAATAATGGCCGCTCCCTGATACTCGTCTCTGATCTTCAGAACTTCCTCAACAGCCTTCCGGTTTCGGAGGCGTAAACGATGACCGAAAAAGAAAAGACCGCCAGCCTGGCAGGGCGAAGCGGTCTGGTAGATTGGAATGTTGTTGAGACATCCTTCTACTCCACCGGCTCACAAATGGCAATTGCGATCGATGACGGCTCCTACGCCGTTGCCAAGATCTCAAGCCGTTTTCACGTTCCTCCATCCACCGCATTCGAAGTCTGCCGTATGGCAGGGCTGGGGGGTGCGGTAATGGCCAGGAAAACGAGCATTGCCGAATATCGGAAAAGGCAGCCGGCGCTCACTGCAGAACGCGCACTTGAACTGCTGATTTACGATCCCGAAACTGGCGCGCTCCGGTGGCGCGTCCCGCGAGGCGTCGCAAGCGGCGCCCTGGCGGGGACCAGGACCGCTGACGGCTATACCCAGGTCGAAATCGACTACCGGCTTTACCGGGCGCATCGCGTCATCTGGCTGATGATGACGGGCAAATGGCCCAAGCATCTGGTCGACCATAGGAACGGCATGCGCGCCGACAACCGGTGGAAAAACCTCCGCGAGGCCACACCTCTGCAAAACGCCAGAAACCGCAAGCCGGGGAAAACCAACACAAGTGGCACGGTTGGCGTTTCCTTTATCGCCAGCCGAAATAAATGGCAGGCGTTTATCGGTCTCGATAACCAGGTCGTAAAACTCGGCCACTTCGAGGAAAAAACCGACGCGGTATCAGCGCGACGAGAGGCAGAGCGACACCACTATGGCGAGTTCGCCTCGGAGCTTTCATCGGAAGGTGCCGTCTGATGAGCGCCCGCACCTTCACCAAAGTCGCGCCGGCCGTTTGGCGGTCCCGCCGCTTCATAGGGCTGCCTGACGAAGCAAAGGTTGGCTTCCTCTACCTGCTGAGCAATGCACATGTGACCAGCGCGGGGGTTTATGAACTCCCGCGCGGCTATGCCTGCGCCGATCTGTGCTGGACAGATGCGGCATACGAGAGCGTTCTCCGGGAACTCATCGAGGTGGGGTTGATCGACCATGATCGCGATCGCGATATCATCCTGATTGAACGCTGGTTTCGACACAACCCACCAGCAAACGATGACCATGCCACCGGCACGCGCCGCCGGCTCCAGGCGATCGAAAGCGACAAGCTGCGAGAGAAGGCAGTGGCCGCGTTCGATGAGGCCAACGAAGTCAGAATTCAGCGTGAGGCGCAGAAGGCAGCAGAGAAGGCTGCCAAGGCCTCCGGCAACTCAAAGTCGGTGGCCCAGATCATCGGCAACACGTCTCGGCTGATGGAGACCCGACTGATGCGAGGTGGTCAATGAGACGGTGCAGACACCGTGTCGTGAGGGTGTGCACACAGTCTGTAGGGGTGGTTTCACACCGTGTGACACCGTGTGCACATACCAAGACCAAGACCGAGACCTTAGACCGAGACCTTAGACCGGAGGAAATCGCGAAAGCCGAGATCGTCACCAACGTCGCATGGCTTGGGAGGGAAGAGGCGCCAGGACCGACCGTCAGCGTCCAATCCCCCTTCACCAGGCTTCTAGCATTGCGGGTTAGGCTTGTGGCTATCGGGGAAAGACGGTTAGATTGGGAATGAAACGTTTGCACTTCAGCATCTTGACGATAGGCTGCCTGGCACTGGGTATCGTTGCTATCGAGGCGAAGCCGGTTCAACTGACCGCCGATCAAATCGGAGTCGTCGAGCAGACCATAAGATCCCTGCTGAAAGACCAAACGAACGTAAAATTCGGCAAGCCCGGTGCCACGACATCTTCAACCGGGTCAGTCATTGTTTGCGGTAGGTATTATGCAAAGAGCGGCTTTGCAGGGTATTCCGGCGAGACAGCCTATAGGGGCCAGTTCGATAGCGCTGACACCGGGACAAAATACCTGCCAGCCTTCGACATTATCACAATGCCTGAAAATCAATCGGAAACCGACGATCTGATAAAGCGCTGCGCCAGTTTAGGGGTCGATGTGCCGCCGATCGGCAAATAGCCTTGTCTCATCGGTCGCAATCGGCGCTCGGCGCTGGTCGTCTTGGAACTTCCGTCAATGGCTTGGGAAGGAAGAGCCGCAGAGCCGTTCAGGCGCTTTCTTGCATCTGCTGGGGCTCTCGTAGGACATAACCCCGGCCCCAAACGGTCTCGATGAAGTTCTGGCCGCCGGAAGCAGCGGCAAGCTTTTTGCGCAGTTTGCAGATGAAGACGTCGATGATCTTCAGTTCAGGCTCGTCCATGCCGCCATAGAGGTGGTTGAGGAACATTTCCTTGGTCATCGTGTTGCCCTTGCGCAGCGAGAGCAGCTCCAGAATCTGGTATTCCTTGCTAGTCAGGTGTACGCGCTGGCCGCCGACCTCGACGGTCTTGCCGTCCAGGTTCAACACCAAATCGCCGGTGGTTATGACGGACTGGGAATGCCCCTTCGAACGCCGTACAACTGCATGGATGCGGGCCACCAGTTCGTCCTTGTGGAACGGCTTGGTCATGTAGTCGTCGGCGCCGAAGCCGAGGCCACGCACCTTGTCTTCTATGCCGGCCATGCCGGACAGTATCAGGATCGGGGTCCTCACCTTGGAAAGGCGAAGCGTCCTCAAGACTTCGTAACCCGACATATCGGGCAGAGTCAGATCGAGCAGAATGATATCATAGTCGTAGAGCTTGCCGAGATCGACGCCCTCTTCACCCAGATCAGTCATATAGATATTGAAACGTTCCGACTTCAGCATCAACTCGATGCTTTGTGCAGTTGGTCTGTCGTCTTCAATCAGCAGAACGCGCATCTTATTGCCTTCTGGGGTGACGGCGGCTCGTGGACTGCCTGAGACCGTGAGCGCTGAGTAGTGGCCGAAGCTGACATCGAATGGTTAACAAATCCTCACTTCGCGCAGTGCCCTGCACCAATCGTTAACGATAAGTGCATTGGCCAGAGGATATGCCGTGCAGACAGTTTCCCTAATTCCCGGTGCTCCGGACGCTAATCCATTTCTCAAGTTTGGTGTCTAGACTTCGAAAACTATTTGCGAGTGCGTGTGATTTTAGGAATATTTTTGCGTTTTTGACACCGCGCGCCCAAGGCTTCCGTCCGGAATGGACACCCGGGGATACGGTGGGATACCCAAAGACACACTAGGACAAGCCATTGAAATAATTGGCTAAATTTGCATGACAGGCTGTTTTCGGCTAGGGTGCTGTCATTACGAATTTGCGGCTAATTGGGACTCACTGGAACTGGGATCGGCTCGGTGTTGATTTGCATTTCAAAAATGGGGAATACCGAGTCGTGGCGGCAGACTACGCGCCCCAGAAGGGCGAGAGGCTTAAGCGCACCGTCCTGAAATCAACGGCCCAGGACAGGGTCATTGCCGCTGGAAAGTGGGCAGAAGCATTTGCCGAACTGATGGCCAATCCAGTTATGTTTGCACGCTGGTACGTGCCGTGTCGGCCGGCAGTCTATTCCGACGACCCCGACACCGTGAAGGTGATCCAATCTCTCGGCCTAGATCCCGCCGAGATTCTTGCACCGGAGACGGTGTAGCAATGCCCCGCAGTTCTTCCGGGGTGTTTGTGCAGCCGGCGGGCACCGCAGGCGTGCCGAACACGCTCATCCAGAGCACGCCCTATAATGCGCTTGCGGCCGACATCGGCAACGAGATTACCGGCTCGCTGCCTATCTCCGGCGTCAAGGCAATGGGCGCCAACCTCCCGATGGGCGGGTTTCGTGTCGTCAATGCGGCTGACCCGTCTGGGGCCCAGGATGCCGCAACGAAGAATTACGTCGATACGACATTCGTTGCCAAGGCTACCGCCCGAGAAGTCCTTACTGCTGCTCGCACCTACTATGTCCGAACCGACGGCAATGACAGCAACACCGGTCTTGTCAACAGCGCGGGCGGCGCTTTCCTGACCATCCAAAAGGCCGCCAACGTTATCGCTGCGCTTGATTGCTCTACTTTTCAGGCGTTCGTACAGGTTGTTGACGGGACATACACTGCCGGTACTTCCCTTCCTCCCTATCTCGGTTCCTTGCCGCCAGTAATTAAAGGCAACAACGCCACCCCCGGAAATGTGATTATCAGCACGACCGGCGCAAATTGCTTCACCAATGCCAGCGGGCAAACGTGGAGTGTCCGCGACATGGAATTGCGGTCGACGACGACGGGCATCCATCTGTCATCGACGAGCGGGCTTATCCAGTATCAGAATATTCGCTTCGGAACGTGCGCCGAGGGTCATATTTTCGCCTTCGGCGGCAAATGCCAGGCTACCGGTGCATATTCGATCGTCGGCAATGCGCAGTATCATATGGCTGCAGTAAACGGCAGCGTTGTGGCTAATGGCATAACCGTCACGCTATCAGGCACGCCAGCATTCTCCGATGTCTTTGTCCGAGCCGGGCGGGCTGGTGATATCGATTGCTTCTCCAGCGCTTTTTCTGGGTCCGCAACGGGTCAGAGGTATGACGCCCTCACTGGCGGCGCGATCTTCACCAATGGCGCCGCCATTACTTATTTCCCCGGGAGCGTTGCCGGCGTGGCTAGGCTTGGAGGGAATTACTTCTAATGGGCGCCTTCAAATCAGACGACCTCGCCGGCTTCTGGATCAAGGCCACGGTTTCCGCTGGCGTGCCGACGAACGCCGCTAGCTTCAATGTTGGCAGCATCACCGATACTGGCTTAGGCATTCTGACCGTCACACTGACGACGGCCTTTTCGACGGCCAACTGGTGCTGTCAATGCGCGGCCGAACTTACGGCGACAACCTACGCCGTTGCCAATGCGCGGCGCACCAATATCAGAAACGCAGCGCAGGCGGCGGGCAGCGTGGCAATCGACTGCATCGATAACACGGCAACAACCAACTTGGCCGCCGATCCTACGGCTTGGCATGTGGCCGGATGGGGGACGCAATGATGGATGCTTCGGCAATAGTCGCGGTCAGCTTTCAGGACGGAAGCGTTGGCCGGATGCAGCTTTTCGGCGGATCGGCCGATGAGGAGATCCAGGTGCAAGTCGACCAAAATACCGAGACCTGGGCCGCCATCGGCCTGAAGGCGGTTTCGTGGCATCGCTGCGAGTTGACCGATTTCCCGGTTGATCACCATGATTTCCGCAATGCATGGACTGTCGCTGACGGTAAGATTGTGGTCGATCTGGAGAAGGCCAGGGAAGTCACCAGACAGCGCCTACGGGCGGAACGTGCGCCGGTCCTCGCAGAAAAAGATATCGACGCGTTCAAGGCCATGGAAGCCGGGGACACTGCAGCATTGGCCGTGGTCTCTGCCGAAAAGCAGCGCCTGCGCGACATCACCCAATTGCCGGCGATCGAGGCCGCAAAAACCATCGCTGACCTGCGAGCGGTAAAGCTCGGTGGTCAGCAGTCCCCGGCGACCTCAACCCCTCAACTATCCTCGCGCCGTAAGGAAACACCTCAATGCGCCTGACTGATCAGATCATTGTGCGAATGTCCCCTGAGGAAAAGCGCCACCTTTTCGCAGTCGCCCGCTCTCGTCACATGACGCTAAGCGAGCTGATCCGTCGTGCTGGCAAATTGTGCGAAACGGGCGCCCTCTAAGATGGCCAACTGGTGGGACTCTTCGCCTGTTGTAGTGCCGCAGGTGCCGACAACTCCGGCGTCGGCGAATGACAGCGATCAGTGGTGGAGCGGGTCTCCTGTCGTCGGCTCTCCCAGGCTTGTTCCGGTCGACCACGACCCTTGGGCGCCGCAAAATATTCCCGCGCCTCCGCCCGGCTTTGTTCTCCAGTCGGCGCCTGCCGATGGCAACTCGTCGAGCGGCCAAGGTCCGGACATTCCTGCTCCGCCTCCCGGCTTCAAGCTCGTACCAGTCGACCATGATCCGTTTGCCGAGCCATATGGTGCTCCGCCTCCGGGCGTCATCATCCATGGCGCTACCACGGACTCAATCTCCGATCGGCCGGACCTCTCAATCGTTCGTCCGAGCGACAATGGCGGCGACCGAAACACGGCTATTCAGGATATGGCGCTGCTCAAGCGAGCCAGTTCTGGGCTCGACAGTACGCGCGCCCTCGCCCCCACATTCCAGGGCGTTTCCCTTGGCGGCGGCGACGAGGCGGTTTCAGCTGCTGCTGCGGCTATCGCGGCGGCCAAAGGGAACAATTTTCAGGATAACTACGATGTAAATCAAGCCGCTCAAAAACAGGTGCTGGATCGCCAGTTTGCGGAACACCCTTATCTTTCAGCAGGTGGACAGTTGGCGGGCGCTTTGCTTCCGGGTCTTGGCGGTGCCGCACTGGCGTCCTCAGGCGCGCGGATCCTTGGCGGGGGCATCTTGCCGGTGCTGGGTGCAAACGGCGTTGTAGGTGCCGGCATGGGCGCTATCCAAGGCGCTCTGAGTGCCGACCCCGGCAATCGCCTGGCAGGCGCGAAGACAGGCGGCGAATGGGGTGGCGGACTCGGCGTTGCAGCTGTTCCGGTTGGATCTGTCGTAGGAAAACTCGTCGGCGCGGGCGCGCGAAAGGTCATCGACGCTTACTACGGCTTGATGCACGGGGGAATTGTCCCGGGACAAGCCGCGAAATCCCTTGTGGCCAACCTTGCTCGACAAGGCGACACCGTGTCCTCCGCTCTACAGAAACAGGCGGATCTCGGGCCGGGTGCAGTGTTGGCTGACACCGGGCCAGCCGCGCAAGGCCTCGCGGCTCGTATGGCGACGACTGAGACCGACGTTTCGCCTCAGATGGCTCAGAACCTCGCGGCCAGAGCGGACCAATTCGCACCACGCATCAATTCCGCGGTGGATTCCGCAGCTGGGCCGGATATCAACGCTCCTGCGCAAATGAGCGCCCTCAAGGCGACCACGGCGGCAAACGGCGCGGCAAATTACGCGAAGGCAGCAGCGAATACGACGCCGATCGATGTAACTCCTGTGATCGCGCAGATTGACTCGCAGGTTGTTCCAAGCCAGATGGCGGGGAATGCGATGGATCCTATTTCCAGCGCTCTCCTGAAGGCTCGCAGCTACATCGCCGGCAATAACTTCAGCAAAGGCAGCCTGGAGGTCCTGCACCGCGCACAGGACGCGATTGATGATGCGGCTTCGTCTGCCTTCCGCAGCGGCGACAACGCGCAGGCGCGCGCCCTGTGGGGCGTCAGGACGAAGCTCTTGAACCAGATGGACGCGGCGAATCCCGAGTATGCTGCGGCCCGCTCTCAGTATGCGTCCGACAAGAGCATCGAAAACGCTTTCGAAAATGGCCGCTCGATCTTTGCCCCACGGGTGGATGGCAAAGTCTACGATCCAGATTTGCTTGAGTCCCGCCTGGCCTCGATGTCTCAGCCCGAGAAGGACGCTTTCCAACTCGGCACGCGCAAGGCGCTGACGGACACCATGGGCCAAGCGCGAACCGATGCGGCCGGCGTCAAGACGCGCCTTGCGAACGAAAACGGCTATGCCACTCAGAAGCTGAGGCAGGTAATCGGCGATCCGCAGACCGATAGCCTACTCAAGGAACTCGACAGCCAAGCCGCAATGCAGGCGACGAACAATGCCGCTTTGAACGGCTCAAAGACCGCGATGGCCACTGCGGCCGATGCGGATATTCCGCAACCGAAGTTGCTCAACCAGGCAGGAGCGGCAGCGGGCGGACATGGCGGTGGGGCTCTTTCCGGTGTCCTCATTGGCGAGCAACTTGCAACCTCCCTCGGTTTGCCACCGGTTCTAGGATCTGTGGCCGGCCTTCCGGTGAGTTGGCTTGCCGGGAAGGGCTCCCGCATGGTGGCAGATGCAATCAACTCCGGACGCGCGGCAGCCAATACCGTCGCTAGGTCGAGCATGGCGCAGGTTCTTACGTCACCAGCACAAAAGAACGTTATGGACGCGCTCCTCGCCTATGAACGGTCGTCGCCTGTAGCGTCCGCTATGAGCGAGAAAGCCAAGATGATTGCGCGGGCTATGATGATGGAGGGTGGCGCAAATGGGCAGACACTAGCGCCCGCTATCGTGCCTCGCCCGACGCGCAGCTTCCAATTGCCATGGTAGGCGGCCGGCACGTCGATTGCGGATATAGCCAACAGCCATCATGGCGACGAATGCCGCAATCATCACGCCGAAACCGGGCCAGCCAAACGCCTGGGAGGTCCAATTGGTGATGGGCCGAAGGACAAGCCCGACGACCCACATCATCGGAATAAAAACGGCAAGGCAGAGCGCGTAGTAAAGCCATCTCGGGATCATGGCCGAGAACATAGGAGAGAATCGATGAATCGGAAAGAGATGAAGGTGATCCAGTCAACGCGGCCCAATGTTGTTTTCAGTGAAGTTTCAGCGGATTGCCGTTTTGCGACCCGACATGCTTCACCAGCTTTTCTAGGAAGAATCCGTGCGGCCCTGCTCGTAGTTCTGACGGCATATCGTCCAATATGACCTGCAAGCTTCCTTTCAGTTTCTGCTCGTCGATCGCCCCCTGTTCGATCAGCGAAAAGATTATCGCGTATAGCGCCCCGAAGAGCCCCGCACCTTCGTCGGTCGGTTTCCAGTCCATTCGCTTCTCCTGAAAAGAGGATCATGCCGTCAGGATTTGGAAGAGTCGAGAACGCGCGTTTCAATACTCCGTAAAGGCGACAAGGAACTGAGAATGGCCAGACCAAGTGAATTCACCAATGAGATAGCCACCGCAATCTGCGAAAGGTTGGCGGAGGGGAAAAGCCTTCGTTCGATCTGCCTTGCGGACGACATGCCCTCTAAGACAACAGTGCTGCGCTGGCTACTCGATCCAGATCGCTCCGAATTTTGTGACCAGTACACGCGTGCGCGTGAGATCCAAGCCGACATTCACGTCGATGACATGGTGGATATCGCCGACGATGGCAGCAACGATTTCAGCACCAAGGAAAATGCGGACGGATCGACCTATCAGCAGGTCAACAGCGAGCATATCCAGCGGTCGCGCCTCCGCGTCGATACTCGCAAATGGGTTGCGGAGCGCATGCGGCCCAAGAAATACGGCAACAAGGTAATGACCGAGCTGTCAGGCACGGTCGAAACTTCAATCGGGAGTCTGCTCGCAGCCGTGGACGGAGCCACAAGGGGCCTCCCGGGCGGAAAGTGACACACCTCACGTCAAAATGATTGGCCTTCACGGAGATACGTCTTTGAACACGGTCGTTCCGCTCAAGAAACAACCCGCCGCCTCGCCCCAGAATGGCGCCGATATGTCAGTGCCGGCCATCTCGCCCGAGAAGGCTGAGCGCGAAAAGGCAACACTGGCCAAGCACTATGCTCGGCGCAGAAAGGCGCCCGTCGTACCCCGGATCAAGGTTTCCGGCATCCAGATAACGAACGACCATCCCGACCAAGATGTCGGCTGCGCTCTGCTGAAGGAAGCAATGGGCACCACCAGCGACGATTTCGCAAAAGGCATGATCGGGCAACTGGTCAACATCGGCAGCCAAGGCCAGGTAGTGGACGAATCCGGCACCAACTTCGCCCTTGCAATCGTTGGCGGCATTGCACCTCAGGACCAGGTCGAGGCGATGCTGGCCGCCCAGATGGCAGCGGTGCATATGGCGACAATGACCTTCGCCAGGCGGCTTGCGAACGTAGACACCATTCCGCAGCAGGACAGCGCAGAGAAGACGTTCAACAAGCTCGCACGCACCTTCTCGGCCCAGGTAGAGGCGTTGAAGCGCTATCGCAGCAAGGGCGAGCAGCGAGTCATTGTGGAGCGCGTCACCGTCGAGAAGGGTGGGCAAGCCATTGTTGGCAACGTCGCCCACGGGGGTGGGGTGGGTC